>WGFJ01000129.1 GCA_015492305.1 Deltaproteobacteria bacterium | reverse complement strand
GGGAGGCAAGGGAAAAGGGGTTTGTTACCACCATATTTGGGAGGAAGAGGCCCGTGCCTGAACTCAGGAGCAGGAACCCCAACATAAGGGCCCTGGGTGAGAGGATAGCCATCAATACACCCATCCAGGGATCAGCAGCGGATATCATAAAGAAGGCCATGAACAGCCTCTACAGGGCCTTGAAGGAGAGGGGGCTTAAGTCAAGGATGGTCCTCCAGATCCATGATGAGCTGCTTGTGGAGACACCGGAAGATGAGAAGGAGGAGGTGAAGGGGCTTGTGAGGGGATGTATGGAAGGGGCCTGTGAACTCACCGTGCCCCTCAAGGTGGAGATAGGGGAGGGGAGGAACTGGAGGGAGGCTCATTGACCCCTTTGATCCCCACTGATATAATTTAATTATGGAAAGGATCCTTCCTATTCTCAAGAAGGTTTCAGAGGTTTCCTCCTTTGCTGAGACTCCTCCCGTGATCCTTGAAGGTGTCACAGAGCTTCTGGATGGATGCGGTGGTTTTGTGACCCTCTTGAGGGATGGCAGGTGTCTGGACCACGGCATCCTCGATGGGCAGGTATTACCCCTGAAGGAGAGGGGCTGGCTGGAGGAGGTTATAGGGAAGGATGGACCCATCCTCATCAAGGCCTCATCACCCCTGCCCGATCCTTTGACCCATCTTTCGGATAAGGGGATAGGAAGTATGGTCGCCGCCCCCCTTAAGGGTGAGGGTTTCAGTGGCGCTGTGGCCATCTTCAGGAGGGAGGAGGCCTTTGATGGCGACGACCTGAGGACCCTTTCCACCCTTTCTGCCTGCCTTTCCCCTGTCCTTGAGAAGGTGCTGATCCAGGAGGAGTTAAAGGGTTTGAGGTCCTACTGGAGGGGCATCCTGCAGTCCATCCGTGATGGGGTGTGTGTAACCGATGAGCAGTGCAGGGTCATCATGTGTAACCAGGCCTTCAGGGAGATGGTGGGTATGAGGCCAGATGGCAGGGACTGTGCCGATGTCATATCGGCCCTTGGGATTGAAGAACTGTCCTGCTGTTCCATCCTGGATGGCAAGGGGAGGTTTGAAAAGAGGTTCAGGTACAGGGACAGGCACCTTCACCTGAGTGTCTTCCCCATGGAAGGTGGCAAGGGGGTTGTGGGCATCCTGAGGGATGTAACGGACGAGGAGAGGCTTAAGGAGAGCCTCCTGCAGAGTGAGAAACTTGCAGCCGTGGGCACCCTTGTCTCCGGTGTTGCCCACGAACTGAACAACCCCCTTACCAGTGTCATCGGCTATTCCCAGCTCCTCCTATCAAAGGACCTTGATGAGGGACTCCGGAAGGCCATTGAACGCATAGCCCATGAGGCGGAAAGGGCCTCAAAGATCGTCCAGAGGCTGCTTATCCTTGGAAGGAGGAGGGCCCCTGAGAGGATCTTCACCGAGATAAAGGAGATCATAGGAGGGGTTGTTGATGCCTTCAGGGAAAAGCTTGAGGAAAAGGGCATAGAACTGAGGCTCTCCATTGCCGATGACCTTCCCCTTGTTATGGTGGACCCTGTTCAGTTCCGTCAGGTCTTAAGCAGCCTCCTCATCAATGCCGTGGAGGCCATAAGGGAGGCAGGGGGAGAGGGCTTTATAGAGGTGGTGGCAGGGAGGGTGCCCTTTGAGGATGGAGAGGGGGTGGAGATTGTCTTCAGGGACAGCGGTCCTGGGGTCCCTTCCAAGATAAGGGGGAGGATATTCGAGCCCTTCTTTACAACAAAGGATGTTGGAAAGGGAACAGGCCTGGGACTGTCCACCGCTTACAGTATAGTCAAGGACCACGGAGGGGACCTCTTCCTCAAGGAAAGCAATGAGGGTGCAACCTTTGTGATCCATCTGCCCCCTGCTGAAAGGGGTGGTGGGAAGGAGAGGGGAGGGAGGAGGATACTTGCTGTAGACGATGAGACGAACATCCTCGAACTGGTGGAAGGCATACTCGTGCCAGCTGGATATGAGGTGGATAAGGCAAGGGGAGGGAAGGAGGCCCTGGAGAAGGTGGAGAGGGGTGATTACGACCTCATCCTCCTCGATGTGAAGATGCCTGTTATGAGCGGCATAGAGTTCTACAGGAGGCTTGAAGAGATAAGGCCAGAACTCTGCAGAAGGGTCATATTCCTTACAGGCGATGTGGTGAGCAGGGAGACCATGGAGTTTGTAAAGAGGAGCGGAAGGCCCCTCCTTGCCAAGCCCTTCCAGATGGAGGACCTCCTGAAGGCAGTATCCAACTTCTTCAAGTAAGCCCCACCCATGTCCCTTCTACCGAGAACAGGCACTGAAAAGGATCTGTCCTTCCTGTGGCTTGGAAGGGTGGACTATGGCAGGGCCCTCAGGATACAGGAGGAGTTCCTTGGAAGGAGGTTGAGGGGGATGGTTGGGGACAGGGTGCTTTTCCTTGAGCATCCCCACACCATTACAGGGGGGAAGAGGGAGGTTGACCCTCCAGGGATACTCAAGGACCTCGGTATCCCCTTTTACAGGGTCTCAAGGGGAGGGCTCCTCACCTACCATGGTCCTGGCCAGCTTGTTCTCTACCCGATCATAAAGCTCTCCCCTTACAGGCTTACCATCCGCAGGTATGTCCACCTCCTTGAGGAGGTGGTTATAAGGACCCTCTCAACCTTTGCCATCCCTTCCTCAAGGAGGGAGGGGCTGCCTGGTGTGTGGGTAGAGGGGAGGAAGATAGCCTCCCTTGGCATAGGTGTGAGGAGGGGGGTTACCTACCACGGGGTTGCCTTGAATGTCTTTACAGACCTTTCCTACTTCCGCATCATAGAGCCCTGCGGGCTCAAAGGGGATGTGATGACCTCCATGAGGGAACTCGGTGTGGAGACCTCCCTCAAGGAGGTGGCAATGAGGATGGGGCCCATCTTCAGGGACCTTTTGACCAGGACCTGCAGGAGGCAGTGATGGATACCCTGCCTGCGGAGATGGGCAGGACAAGGCCCTTGAAGATAAAGGTAAGGCCCGAGGACTTCATTGTGAGGGAAGAGGCCCATCTACCCCTTGAAGGGGGAAGGTATGCCGTCTACACCCTCACAAAGAGGGGGTTCAACACGGTAGACCTCATCCTCAGGCTCTCAAAGAGGTTCAAGATCCCTGTGAAGGACATATCCTACGGTGGCAAGAAGGACAGGTACGGTCTTACAACCCAGTACATAGCCATAAAGGGGAGGAGGATCGCCGATATCGAGGAGAAGTCCTTCAGTCTGAGGTTCGTTGGTGAGATGGCGAGACCCATGGGGCCGGATCTTATAAAGGGGAACCATTTCCAGGTGGTTGTGAGGGACCTTGAAGGGGAGGAGGCGGAACAGATGATGGATGAGGTCCCCCTTGTAAGGGAGTACGGCTTTGTTAACTACTTCGATGATCAGAGGTTCGGAAGTTACGACCCGAAGCAGGGGTTCATTGCCGAGAAGCTCGTGAAGAGGCATTACAAGGGTGCCCTCAAGATATACCTCACATCCATCCATCCCGGCGACAGGAAGGAGGAGAAGGAGAGGAAGCGGTTCTTTCTTGAGAACTGGGGCAGGTGGGAGGAGTGCCTTGAGAGGAGCAGGACCAGGTTTGAAAGGATGGCCTTCAAGAGGCTCCTCAATGATGGTCCATCTGCCTACATAGGGTGTTTGAGGAGGATACCCAGGGAGGAGTTTTCCCTCTTTCTTTCTGCCTTTCAGTCCTATCTGTGGAACCTCATGGCAGAGGAGGTGGTAAAGAGGGTTGCCTCCGGAGTCCTCATAGGCTACAGGGGAAACTACTGGTACTACTACTTCTACAGGACCCTTGGTGATGAAAGGGGATATCTCCTGTCCCTGGAGATACCCACACCTTCCAAGAAGGCCAGGATGCCCGATGAGCTCACCGATGGGATCTACAGGAAGATCCTCCTTGAGAGGGGGATAAGGCCTGCCTGGTTCGACATGAAGAAGATAAGGACAGCCTACTTCAGGTCCTTTCCAAGGAGACTGGTTGCCATGCCCGAAGGCCTTGAGGGGGAGATTGGGGATGATGAGATCTACAGGGGGAAGAAGAGGCTTTCACTGCGCTTCTTCCTTCCAAGGGGAAGTTATGGTACCATGCTGCTCAAGAGGTTGAGGGCCTGCTGAGGGTTACAATGAGAGAAAGGGGGTCAGGAATGGAGAGGAAAGGCATCGTTACCATAAAAGGCAAGCCCCTTACCCTTCTGGGGGAAGGGGTCAGGGTGGGGGACAGGGCACCGGACTTCACTGTCCTTGACAGGGATCTCAAGGAGGTGGGTCTTAAAGACTTCTCCGGGAAGGTCAAGCTCATAAGTGTAACACCTTCTCTCGATACCCCTGTGTGTGATGCCCAGTTGAGGAGGTTCAACAAGGAGGCCACGGGGGTCTCTGAGGATGTGGTATTCCTGAATATAAGCATGGACCTTCCCTTCGCCATCTCACGGTTTTGCAGCGCCGCCGGGATAGACAGGGTTGTAACCCTCTCCGATCACAGGGATGCATCCTTTGGGATGGCTTACGGGGTCTTGATCAAGGAGCTCCGCCTCCTTGCCCGTTCCATATTCATAATAGACAGGGACGACAGGGTGAGGTATGTGGAGATCGTGCCGGAGGTAACAAACGATCCCGATTATGAAAGGGCACTAGAGGTCTTGAAAGGGTTGATCTAACCGGTTCAGGAGGAGGCCTTCAGTCGCTTCTCTATCTGGGAGCATATCCCCCTTATCATGTTGACCTCCCTCCTCATCACCCCGGTCCTTCCAAAGAGCTTCCTGAAGTTCTTCATGATGGGACCGATGAGCCCCATCTCCCTGTAGCCAAGGAGATCCAGGGTCCTTTCAAGGTGCTGGTACATGCCTTCCACCTCCCTTATGGAGGCAAGCCTTCCGGGGGAGGCAACAGGGGATACAGTGGAGGTGAAGAGCTGGTAGCAGCACAGAAGGACAGCATGGGAGAGGTTGTAAGAGGGGTAGTCCTCGTGGACCGGTATCTCGGTCAGGACACCGCACCTTGCTATCTCCTCGTTCTTAAGGCCCTTATCCTCCCTGCCGAAGAGGATGGCAACCCTGTTTTCCTCTGAGAACTCAAGGATCCGCCGGACCATCTCAGGGAAGGGATAGATGGGATAACGTCCCCTCCCTTTCCTCCTCGTTGTGCCAACAATGAAGTGGTATCCCTCCAGGGCCTCCTCAAGGTCATGGAAGACCCTTGCCCTGTAGAGCAGGTCCTTTGCCCCGCAGGCCATGGAGAAGGCCTCATCCACGAGATACTCCACAGGGTTTATGAGGATGAGGTCAGAAAAGCCTGTGTTCTTCATGGCCCTTGCAACGGAGCCGATGTTTCCTGCCCCCCTTGGCTCTACAAGGACTATGGAGATCTTCTCAAGACCCATCCTATCCGGTCAGAAGATTGAGGAGCAGGGGCAGCAAGGCCCCTCCGATGACGGAAAAAACAACCCTGATATTGAAGGTCTTGTGGGCCTCTGTAAGGAGGTCACCGACGCCGATGTAGAGGAAGCTTCCAGCCACAAAGGCAATGGTTGTGGCATGGAGTTCTTCCGGGATGTACCGTGATAGATAGGCACCTGCAGGGTACATGATGCCTGCAAGGAGGAGGGTGAGGAATATGTCCCTAAGCCTGAAGCCCGAATTCTTCATAAGTACCGCCGTTGTTATGCCCTGGGGCAACTCGTGGATGATCACTGCAAGGGTTATAACCACACCGATAACAGGGTCCGTTGCATACCCCACAGCTATACCTATCCCGTCGATGATGTTGTCAGAGGCCATACCCACGGCTGCCACCCATCCAAGGGTGTGGCTCTCACACTCCTTCTCCCCGCAGGAGTGGAGCATCACCACCTTCTCGAGGATGTAGAAAAGGAAGAAGCCTGTGGCAAGGAACAGGGCGTTTTCGGAGACCCTTGCCTCGGGCAGCAGTTCGAAGAAGGTTGCAGAGATTACCACCCCTGAGGCAAGACCTACTATGTATCGATTGTCCATCCTTGCGATGGCAGGATGGAGGAAGAGCACCCCTCCCAGGAGGTCTGAGGCCATGGCTATGGTGGAAAGGATCAGGGGGGCTGTCATCCCTACTTTCTTACTATGACCCAGGGCCAGTGTCAAGGTGTGGAAAATTTTCTTGACAAAAAAAAATGATTTGATAGCCTTTTTATACTTTATACCTTCCTATTACCTTAAATTGTAAAATCTCATCATAAGGGGGTGCCTATGGATAAAGAGAGGGGTAAGAAGGGTGTTGACCCTTCCAGAAGGGCCCTGCTCAAGGGTGCCATCGCTGGAGGGGTGACCCTTGCCACGGTTGGTAGTGTCACAGGCCTTGCAGCAAAGGCTGTGCAGGAGGGAAAGACCGTTACTGGAGCAAGGCTTGTGGGTTCTCTTCTCGTCCCTCCGGGTGACGACGATGCAAGGCAAGAGGCTATAATGAAGAAAAAGGAGTATGTCCTCATGACGGATGAGGAGAAGAAAGAGCTTATCGACCTTCTGGTCAGGAACTACAAGGCCAAAGGGTCAATCCTTCTTTAACAACAGGGGGTAGAAATGGTGGAAGAGAAGGAAAAGATCTTAAAGGATAAGGAAGAAGGAGGTTGTTCCGGTTGTGGAGAGGGGTCACGGAGAGAGTTCCTGAAGACCATAGGTGCAGCTGCAGCAGGGATAGCCGGGGCCGTGGCCGGAGCAAAGGAGGCTGAGGCCTACAATCCAAACATCACATGGGAGGAGTGGTTCCAGAATAACTGGAGGTTGATGACGGAAGAGGAGAAGAAGGAGGCCATAAGAAGGCTTGAGGAGAGGTACTCCAAGGAGTACAAGAAGAAGGTGAAGGTGGACGATACACCTGCCATGGATGGGGTCCTCTTCGGGTATGCCCTCAACATCCAGAAGTGTATAGGCTGCAGGAGATGTGTCTATGCCTGTGTGAAGGAGAACAACCAGTCCCGTAGCAATCCCCAGATCCAGTGGATAAGGGTAATAAGGATGGAAAAGGGCAAGTTCTCTGCCGAGAGGATGGATCTGGGATATCCAAAAGGGGAAGGTGACAAGATCTACAAGGATCACAGCTATGGGGTTGACTACGGGATCCAGGTAGGTGGTAATGCCTACAACCCTGTAGGTGTTACCCTCGAAGGTCAACACTATTATCAACCCGAAAGGGTCCCTGAGCCAGAGGCCTTTTACTTCCCCATCCAGTGTCAGCAGTGTGAGAAGCCACCCTGTGTAAAGGTGTGTCCTGTGAGGACGACCTACAGGGATCCAGATGGGATAGTGGTGATAGACTACAACTGGTGTATAGGCTGCAGGATGTGTATGGCTGTATGTCCTTACTGGGCAAGGAGGTTCAACTGGGGAGAGCCCAATCTCCCTGCAGAGGAGATGAACCCCAATACCCACTATCTTGGTAACAGACCGAGGATGCAGGGAGTGGTTGAGAAGTGCACCTTCTGCATCCAGAGATCGAGGAAGGGAAGATATACCGCCTGTGTTGAGGTGTGCCCTGTTGGTGCGAGGAAGTTCGGGAATCTCCTTGATCCAGAGAGTGAGGTGAGGAAGATCCTTGAAACAAAGAGGGTCTTCAGGCTGAAGGCCGAGTTCAATACGTATCCCAAATTCTTCTATTTCATTGACTGAGAGGTGGGGAGATGAAGTTTCTAAGGTTTGTGAGGGATTACATAGTCTATGCCCTTAGCGGAGGAAGGGGCTACTATACATGGCTTGCCATCCTTGTCTTTGTCTTCATCCCCTTCGCTTACGGGGCCTATGAGCAGTGGCTGGTACAGGGGATGAAGGTCCTGGGTCTTACAGACCAGGTCTCCTGGGGGCCTTATATGGGCAACGTGGCCTTCCTGGTTGGTGTGGCTGCTGCGGCTGTTACCGTCGTGTTCCCCTACTACATCTATCACTACAAGCCCTTGAAGAATGTGGTCCTCATAGGCGAGATGATGGCCATAAGCGCTGTATCCATGGTCATCATGCTTGTTCTCTTCCACATGGGAAGGCCTGACAGATTGTGGCATATCATCCCGGGCCTTGGTATCTTCAACTGGCCAAACTCCATGCTGAACTGGGATGTTCTGGTTCTAAACGGCTACCTCTTTCTCAACATCCTTACCGGTTTCTACTACATGTACAAGAAGTACACCCATCAGCCCATAAACGAGACCTTTTACAAGGTCTTCATATACATCTCCTGCGTGTGGGCCTTGAGTATCCATACCGTCACAGCCTTCCTGCTCAATACCATGCCCACCCGTCCCATCTGGTACACGGCTATAATGCCGATCAAGTTTATCTCCACCGCCTTTGCCGGTGGTACTGCCATAATCCTCTTTGTCGTCACCATAGTGAGGAAGTACACAAGGCTTGAGATACCTGATAAGGCCATTGACCTTATCTCTCAGATAACGGCCTGGACCCTTGGTATCTCTCTCTTCCTCATCATGTCGGAGATAGTGACCGAGCTCTATCCGAGCACGGAGCATGCCAATCAGTTGAAGTACCTGATCCACGGGCTTTACGGTGGAGAGATCTCCATGCTCAGTCCATGGATATGGACCTCATGGATCCTCATGGTGGGTTCTTTCATCCTCCTTCTCTTCCCGAAGGTTAGGTTGAACTTCAACATCCTGCCCATCATAGCCCTTGCCATATTCGCAGGGATATGGATAGACAAGGGAATAGGCCTTGTCATCCCCGGGCAGGTGATCTCCCCCATAGGGGAGGTGTCAGAGTTCCATCCCACCGTCTTCGATGTGGTCAACAACCTTGGTGTGTGGGCGGTTGGAATGTTCCTCTTCACCCTCCTTGCCAAGGGTGCCATAGGTGTTATGCTCGGTGAGGTCTCTTACGCTGAGGTCCCTGCTGAGGAGTGGACCTTTGGCAGGCTCATCAGGTCTGCCTGGGAGGCAAAGGGGGCCCTTGCTGCTGTAGGGGTGGTATATGTTGTCCTTGGAGGGCTTGCCATATACTGGATGAGCACATCAAACGGGACCGCTCAGGCATCGGTTGCAAAGGTGGAGAAGAAGGCCCCTGTGACAAACTGCTTTGAAAGCAGGGAGGGTTACACCACCATAAAGAGGGTTGAGAACGCCGTCCCGGAGCATGGCTGGCCAAATGTGAAGTGTTCCGAGACGACAGGGGCGGTCCTCTGGTGGGGGGACCCCTTTACAGACACCATACCCATGGGTGAGATGCCCGTTCTTGGTGAGAAGGATCCCACAAGGGGAAGCTACGAGTTTGAGGAGGCTGTTGTAAGACCGAGGACCCCCCATCTGAGGTACTACAACTTCTCCCGTGACAAGCACTGCACCATGTGCCACAACGGCAAGGTGGTCCCATTCCCCAAAGACAAGAAGCCAAGGTTGCTCAAGGCCCATCAGGACATTGTCCCCAACTCCCTCCAGCTACAGCATGGAAGGGGTGCTATATGGTGTCTTGACTGCCACAACCCCACCAACAGGAACACCCTCATAGGGCACAACGGGGAGGAGATCTCCTTCAACCAGCCCCAGAAGCTCTGCGGTAAGTGCCACGGTCAGATCTATGCGGACTGGAGGATGGGTATACACGGCAAGAGGATAGGCATGTGGGTGAAGGGTGGCAAGAAGAGGTGGTGGGTGTGCACCGAGTGCCACAACCCCCATACGGTACAGGTGAAGAGGTTCCAGCCCTTGAGGCCGGAGCCAGCCCCTCACCTTCCGAAGGGCACCCTCAGCGCTGACTACGAGAAGGAGCATCTCATACTGCCCAAGTTCATACGGGAGGCGGAGCACTCCCGCAAGGAGACCTCCCGTGAAGCGAAGAAGGAAGAACATTAGCTTCCATCTTTCGTCGGGTCTATCAAAGGGGCAAGGGGATTCCCTTGCCCCTATTTGTTTTTAGGGGGTGGAGAGTATGGAAAAAAAGGGTAAGGAGGTTTCAAGGAGGGATTTCCTCACGGTCACCACATCTGCAGTTGGTGCTGTTGGTATAGGGGCAGCAGCCATCCCGTTCATAAAGTTCATGAGCCCGAGCAAGGATATCATCCGTGCAGGGGTGATGGATGTGGACATAAGCGGGCTGAAGGAGGGGGAGTTCAAGATTGTCATGTGGAGGAAGCAGCCCGTCTTTCTGCTTAAGAGGGATAAAAGGATGATAGAGACGGCTGCAAGGATAGATCCTTCAAAACTCAAGGACCCTGCAAGCCCTGAGGAAAGGGTGAAGAGACCCGATTTTCTCGTGTGCATAGGTATATGCACCCACCTTGGATGCATACCCCACTTCCAGCCCGAGAAGATCGCCCCTGGTTTCGATCTGCCCGGTTTCTACTGTCCATGCCATGGAGGGAAGTATGATACCCTTGGCAGGAGGCTCGATGGCCCACCGCCAGAAAACCTCCATCTCGTTCCCTACGAGTTTATAGATGGCAAGAAGCTCAGGATAGGGACACCGGAGTTTGCAGGCTTTACAGAGAACATAAGGAAGATCCAGGATCTTCCAAAGGTAAAGGTCTAAGGGGGGCAAAATGGCTTTGAGGGAATGGATAGATGAGAGGTTTCCTTTAACGGAGTTCATCGAGAGACACATAACAAAGTATCCCACACCGAAGAACCTGAACTACTGGTGGAACTTTGGCTCCCTTGCAGGGGCCTTCTTTGCGGTTCAGGTGATAACAGGGATATGGCTTGCCATGTACTACAAGCCAAGCACAGAGCTTGCCTTTGACAGTGTTCAGCACATCATGAGGGATGTGAACTACGGATGGCTTATAAGATACCTCCATGCCATAGGGCCGACGGGCTTCTTCTTTGCCGTCTACATCCATATGGCAAGGGGGATCTACTACGGCTCTTACAAGAGTCCGAGGGAGCTCATATGGTGGATAGGCCTTGCCATATACCTTGCCCTGATGGCAGAGGCCTTCATGGGGTATCTACTTCCATGGGGACAGATGTCCTTCTGGGGTGCTACGGTCATAACGAATCTCTTCAGTGCTATCCCTGTCATAGGTTCGAAATTTGTTATCTGGTTGAGGGGAGACTTTGCAGTTGGTGATCCCACCCTGGGAAGGTTCTTCTCCTTCCATACGACCTTTATCCCCCTGGGGATCATAGGCCTCTTGCTTGTCTTCCACCTCACAGCCCTCCACAGGGTGGGAAGCAACAACCCTGCAGGGATAGATCTTGACAAGAAGGGGCCTGCTGTGGTGCCCTTCTCACCCTATTATGTGACCAAGGATCTCTGGTTCATCTCCCTTATCTTCACGGTCTACCTCTACTTTGTCTTCTTCAAGCCCGACTTCTTCCTCGAACCCATAAACAATGAACCGGCAAACCCCTTCGCCACCCCCCTTGAGATAGTGCCGGAGTGGTACTTCCTTCCCTTCTACGCCATACTGAGGTCGATTCCCAGCAAGCTCGGTGGAGTGGTGGCTATGGGTGGTGCCATCTTTATCCTTGCCTTCCTTCCATACCTCGATCGCTCACCTGTGAGGAGTGCAAGGTACAGACCCATAAAAAGGGTCCTGACATGGCTCTTCTTCCTCAACTTCCTTGTCCTTGGTTATGTGGGGGCCCATCCTCCCTTTGGGGTGATGGTCCTTATCGGCAGGATAGCCACCTTCTACTATTTCCTCTACTTCCTCCTCCTTCTCATCATCCCGGCCTTCGAGAAGACAAGGCCTCTTCCAAAGGAGGTGGAGCTATGAAGAAGATTGTTGCAGTAGTCGCCCTGACCCTGATACCCATTTATGCCATGGCAGCAGAGAGGGGACCCATCCCTGATGTAAAGATAGATGTCAGTGATGAGGCCATCAAGAGGGGGGAGGAGGTCTACAAGAAGGCCTGCAAGGTCTGTCACAGCATGAAATACCTCGGATACAAGGCCTCCATCCCGGCTGAAGCGGCAAGGAAGTCCTTCGGCAAGGTACCGCCTGATCTGAGCCTGATGGCAAAGGCAAGGGGCAAGGATGATGAAGGGGCAAAGTACATATACGCCCTTCTCACAAGCTATGTGAATACCCCTGAGAAGAACACCGTCTTCCCCAACATAGCCATGCCTCCACCCCTTTCCAAGGCAGACCCCGAATTTGAGCAGAAGGCAAGGGATGTGGCTGCCTTTCTCCTCTATGCAGCTGAGCCCACTGCAAAGGAAAGGGAGAGGCTGGGAAGGTATGTCCTTGCCTATATGGTGGTGCTTACGGCCTTGCTCTATGCACTAAACAGAAAGGTGTGGAGGGGTGTAAAGAAGAAGGGTTAGGGAGGGGGCTTTTCCCCTTCACCTTCCCCCTCAATGAAGTAGAGGATGACCTTTCCATCCTCATCAAAGGTCACATCGAGCCTTACATCCGGTGAAAAGGGAGAGGTGGTCTTGTATATCCACTTCTCCCTTCCAAGGTTGTCCCTTGTCCTCAGGTAGGGAGTGCCAAGCCACCGCTGGATATCCTTCTCTGTTGTCCTTCTTGCCTCTATCCTGAGGTAGGTGTTGTAGAGGTCCCATCCATCTATGGGTTGTGAGGGATCTCTGTAGGTGCATCCGGCAAGGAGAAGGACCATGAGGACATTGAACCCTTTCATCTCCCTTTCTCCGGGGATCTCAAAAGGAAGGATTCAGGCCCCAGGGAAGGGTTTTTCTTTATTTCCTTGAAGACTATCTTCGTTGTGTTGCCGAAGGGATCTTCAAGGGTTATCTCTGTTACCATGAAATCCTTCTTCCTCACCTTCACCAGTATGGAGCCTATGTTACTCCCCCTCTTCTTTGGCTTGAAGGAGAGGTAGTAGTGACCCTTCCCCTCACCCTCAAGGGATATGTGAAAGAACCTGAAGGGGTCCAGATCCCCTGAGAGGAGGCCTTCCACCACCCTGCCCTCCTCCTCGATGGGATAGCTTGTCACCTGCCCGATGGAGGGCTGATAGATCCATATCCTTGTGCCATCTGAGAGGATCTCCTGCCCCTTGGGCACCTCGTATATCCATTTAGTCAGGTTTGGTCTCCTGAGGATGACCCTTCCCTTGGCAAGGATGGGTTCCGACCTTCCCGATACCCGGTTTTCCTGCAGGAAGGAGGCCTCAAGGGTCTTTATGGTCCTGTAGTTCTCCTCTACGGCCTTTACGATCCTTTCTGTCTCCGAACCATGGGCAATGGTTGCAGACAGGAGGAGGATAAGAAGGGTTGCAACCCATCTCACTTCTTCAATACCTCCCTTGGTCTGCTCCCTTCGGCAGGCCCAACTATGCCTTCCCTCTCCATCCTCTCCACCATCCTTGCTGCCCTGTTGTAGCCTATCCGGAGCCTTCTCTGTATGAAGGATATGGATGCCTGTCCTGTCTTTGTCACGAGCCTCACCGCCTCATCGTAGAGTTCATCGTCCCATCCCTCTTCCGCTTCCTCCTCCCTCATCTCTTCGTACCGGAGGATCTCCTCCCTGTACTCGGGTCTTCCCTGTCTTGCGAGGAATTCCACCACCCTCTTTATCTCTCCATCGGAGACAAAGGCACCGTGGACCCTCTGGACCTTTGAGGTCCCTGGAGGGAGGAAGAGCATATCCCCTTCCCCCAGAAGCTTTTCCGCCCCTGATGTGTCGAGTATGGTCCTCGAATCCGTCCTCGAAGGCACCTGGAAGGCTATGCGGGCAGGGAAGTTGGCCTTTATGAGGCCTGTGATCACATCCACAGAGGGCCTCTGGGTGGCGATTATGAGGTGGATTCCCGAGGCCCTTGCCATCTGGGCAAGCCTTACAACAGCATCCTCAAACTCCCTCTGGGCCGTCATCATGAGGTCCGCCATCTCATCTATGACCACCACGATGTAGGGGAGGGGTTCTTCCCCTTTCTTTACGGCCTGTTTGTTGTACTGATCTATGTTCCTTACCCCTGCCTCGGCCATCTTCCTGTACCGTTCTTCCATCTCATGGAGGAGGCCCTTCAGGATCGGTGTGGCCTTCTTTGCCTCCGTTACCACCGGCAGGAGGAGATGGGGAAGGGAGTTGTATGTCGAGAGCTCAAGCCTCTTCGGGTCTATCATGACGAACCTTACCCGGTCCGGTGTGGCCTTGTAGAGGATGCTCACTATCATGGCATTGAGGGAGACACTCTTTCCGGCCCCTGTGGAGCCTGCTATGAGGAGGTGTGGCATCTTAAGCAGGTCCGTTATAAAGGCCCTTCCCTCTGTGTCTTTGCCAAGGGCAAGGGTAAGTGGTGATGGATGCTCTACAAACCCCTTTCCCTCCAGGATCTCCCTCAGGGAGACCCTTTCCCTCTGCCTGTTGGGCACCTCTATCCCCACTGCGGCCTTGCCAGGTATGGGGGCAATGATCCGTATGCTAAGGGCCTTGAGGGCGAGAGCAAGGTCATCTGAGAGGTTTGTGATGCGGTTTATCTTGATACCCGGGGCAGGTTCGAACTCGTAAAGGGTGATTACAGGGCCTGGTCTTACCTCTGTGACCCTACCCTCTATGCCGAAGTCAAGGAGTTTCCTTTCAAGGACCCTGGCGTTCCTGAGAAGGTCATCCTTGTTGATGTCCTTCCTGTCCCTGATACTGTCAAGAAGGGAGATCGGTGGAAGGGAGAAATCCCCCTTTGGCTCCGGGAGGATGAGTGGCTCCTCGAGGGGCTCTTCTTTCTTTTTCTCCCTCACATTGATTTCAGGGGTCTTCTTCAGGCCCTTACCCCTTACCTTTGGTCCTTCTCTCTGCCTTCCAAGGGTCCCTTTCCACACCCTCCTGGAGAGCCTTGAAAGGGATCTCACAAGCCTTCGGGTAAGCTCCACGATCGACATCCCTGTGGTGACTATGGCCGATGAGAGGGCAAGGAGGAGCAGGACCACAGTGGCACCAGGGGCGTTCAGGTAGCCGGTAAGGAAGGTGGCCAGAGTCTCACCTACAAAGCCCCCGCCAGGGACCCTGCCCCCGAGGAAGACCTTCCCTTCCATGAAGAGGGAGAGGAGCCCTGAGATCCCGGAAAGGAGGAAGAGGAAGGTGACAGACCTCAGCAGCCCAAAGGTAAATCCCCTCTTTGCCATCATCTCTACGGAGAGGACAAGGAGCAGGAAGGGGATCAGGAAGGATGTGAGGCCAAAGGCGGTAATGAGAAGGTCTGAAAGGTAGGCACCGATCCTGCCGCCCCAGTTGTGGATCTTATCCGAGGTGTTAACGGCATTGATAGAGGGATCCGAAGGGGTGTAGGAGAGGAGGCTGATGAGTACATAGATCCCAATGCCGAGGAGGAGTATGCCACCTATTTCCCAGAAAAGTGTCTTTTCTTCTTTGTCATTTTTTGCCATAATAAGTTGTTGACATTATATGAAAATACCCTTGAAGGTGTCAACAGAGGTGATCTTGAAAAGGGGATGGCAGGGGTAGTATCATTAACAAAGATTAATCTTCCTTTAACCCCCTTTTAACACAGGGGGGTTAAAATCTTTGTAAAACCGTGGAGGTGTGTCTATGAAAAGGGCAAGGAAGGGTAAGGATAGGAGGAGAAAGGGCAGGGCAAAGGTCTTCCTTTACGCCCTCATTGCTGTGATCGGCCTCGGGGTGGGGTATTACCTATCCCCATCCATCCAGGGCCTTCAGGAGGAGAATATCGATCAGGAGAATATCGATCCAGCCCGTCTCAGGGGTGGAGAGACAAAGCCCGTCCTGTCGCCTGCCTATTTCATAGGTCAGACGGCAAGGGCTTACAGGGTTGCAAAGGAGATCCCCCAGGTCCTTGATAGCCTTTACTGCTACTGCCAGTGTGAAAGGAACATAGGCCACAAGAGCCTCCTTTCCTGCTACACAGATCAACATGCTGCCTACTGTGACATCTGTCAGAACGAGGCCCTCAGGGCCTATGAACTCTACAAGGACGGCAAGGACACAGTAACCATCAGAAAGGCCATTGATAGAGAGTTTGGCGTTTGATGGGAAGGAAGGACTATCTCCTCATCGTCCTTATATTCCTCCTTGCCCTTTCCCTTGGTGGTCTCTTTGCCCTTGGTGTGAAGGTGATAGGTAACATGTGGGAGGATAAGAGGGTAGAGGAGGTCCAGGTTGTGGAGACACCCGTGGCCGCTCCATCCGGTGCTGAGGAGGTCCTTGAGTACTACAGGAAAAAACTGGAGGAGGACCCGGAGGATCCAAAGGCCCTTGCAGGTATGGGGGATGCCTACTTTGAGCTTCACGAGTTCGAGAAGGCCTCTGAGTTTTACAGGAAGGCCATAGAGAGGAATCCAAGGGATGTTGACTCTTACAACGATCTTGGTCTCTCCCTCCACTACCTCGGGAGATCAAAGGAGGGTCTCGAGATGGTGGAGAAGGGGATAAAGGTGGATCCCGGATATCAGAGGATATGGTTGACCAAGGGGTTTATCCTGGCCACCACAGGTAAGACCAGGGAGGCAAAGGAGGCCTGGCAGAGGGCCTATGAGCTTGGTCCTGATACAGATGTGGGGAGGGCTGCACAGGAATTCCTGAGACAGCTTGGAGGTGTGAGGAAGTAGATGGGTGCCCCTGATGTCACATTCTATCTTGCCTTCCTCGGAGGGGTATTGTCCTTCATATCTCCATGTGTCTTGCCCCTCATCCCCTCCTATGTCTCCTTCATTACAGGCATATCCTTTGAAGAACTGAGCGAGGGCAACCCGGGCCTGAGGGTGCGGAAGGTGATACTCCTCAATTCCATCATGTTCATCCTTGGCTTTTCCGTCATCTTCATAGCCATGGGGGCCACCATCAGCCTCCTCGGCCAGTACTTTGCCCTCTACCAGTCCACCATAAGGAAGGTAGGGGCGGTTGTGATCATACTCCTTGGCCTCCATGTGATAGGGGTTGTGAACATAAAGGCCCTTCAGAGGGATAAGAGGCTGCACCTGTTCAACGATAAGCCCATTGGCCTCATAGGGTCCTTCCTTGTGGGTACCGGTTTTGCTGCTGGATGGACCCCCTGCATAGGACCCATCCTTGCATCGATACTCATGGTGGCAGGGACATCGGAGAGCCTTGGAAGGGGCATACTCCTTCTATCCGTCTACTCCCTTGGTCTTGCCCTCCCCTTCCTCCTCACATCCCTCGGGGTAAACAGGTTTGTAACCCACTTCGGAAGGGTGCGGAGGTACATGCCCCTTGTCTCCTTTGTGAGTGGCCTGTTCCTTATCGTGATGGGTGTACTCATATACACCAACTACTTTGCCATATTCACGGGGTATCTCAATGCGTGGTTTCCGTTCCTTATATACAATTAGTCTCCTCTTCATACTCCTTTTGCCCCTTCCCTCCCAGGGGGAAGAGGAAGGGAAGGTCCCTCTCTCAAAGCTTGAGGAGGTGACAGACCTCATAATGAGCCCTGGATGCAACTACATCTACACCCTGACAAACTGCCCTTCAGTTGAGGCTGTTCAGCTGCGCAAGCTTGTAAGGGATAGACTCGCAAAGGGTGAGACAAAGGAACAGATACTCAACTACCTGGTGGAGGTCTATGGCCCGAGGATCCTCGCATCACCTCAAAAGAAGGGATTCTTCCTCCTTGCCTGGTGGGTCCCCTATGTGGCTGTGATAGATGGGGCCATCATAATAGCTGTGGTGATAGTCCTGTGGAGAAGGAGGAAGGAGAAGGAGGAGAGGATCGAGGAGGGGGAGGAAGTGGATAAGGAATATGAGGAGAGGATAGAAGAGGAGTTGAAGAAGCTTGACCTGTAGGAGAGCATTATGGGCGTAAAGGTGGAAGAGGCAAAGGAAGGCAGGTTCATAAGGTACCTTGTGTGGGGTCCCATCGTTGTGCTCCTCTTTATAATGGTGGGGGTCCTTCTCACACGGGAGGGCAACATAGAGGACAAGCGGTTGAGGCCAAGGATAGGGGAGCCTGCACGGGACTTCACCTACCCGGATCTGAACGACAGGCCTGTAACCCTCTCCAGCTTCTTCGGTGACAAGGTGGTACTCATAAACATATGGGCCACCTGGTGTACATCCTGCAGGGAGGAGATGCCCACCCTTCAGGCCCTCTACGAAAAATACGGTGGCGAGGATTTTGAGATCCTTGCTGTGAGCATAGATGCCCTTGGTAAGGAGGCGATCATACCCTTCAGGAAGGAGATGGGACTCACCTTTCCCATGCTTCAGGACATAAGCGGCAGCATCCAGAAGCTCTACGGCACCACAGGTGTTCCGGAAAGCTTTGTCGTGGACAAGATGGGCAGGATCGCCTATGTGGAGGTGGGTCCGGGTGACTGGAGGGAGAGAAAGAGGCAGGCCCTCATAGAGAGCCTGATGAAGGAGCCAGATCACAACATGAGGGGGAGTAAGTGATGAAGAAGGCAAGGTTTCTCATCCTTGGAGGTGTGATCCTCTCGGCCCTCATCTACCTCATGTATGTTGGTATCCAGACGGGGAGCATGTACTACCTCTCCGTCTCTGAGTTCATGAGCCAGAAGGAGAGCCTCAAAGGCAGGAAGGTGAGGGTGAACGGGGAGCTACTTGT
>WGFJ01000128.1 GCA_015492305.1 Deltaproteobacteria bacterium | reverse complement strand
CTTGAGGTGGTCCTCGTCCTTGCCCTTGTGGATAGGGAAGAGGGTGGCGGTGAGAGGATAAGGGAAAGGGGCTATCCCTTCCATCCCCTCTTCAACAGGAGGGATCTCCTTGAGGAAGGGTAGGATCATCCTCCTTCTCTTCATCCTTTCCGGATGCACCCCCATGTGGAAGGGTAAGGGGTACTTCCTGCTCTTTGATAGGTGGACAAGGAGTGTTAGGATCTACGAGGACCTCGATACAAGGATGTATGTCTCTGCAACCTACATGGTTCCTGCCTTGAGGAGGGCCTATGTGGAGGAGTACGGGAGGAGATACCTCCTTGGAAGGGAGTTGAAGGAGGCCCTTCTCAAAAAGGAAACAGAGGAGGCACGAAAGGAGAACCGCTTCTTCCTTTCCGTATTCACCCCCTTTGAGAGGTGGAACGACCTTGACAGACCTGATTCCATCTGGAGGCTCTACCTTGAGGATGACAGGGGAAGGAGGTTGAAACCCCTTTCCATAAGGAGGGTGAAGGAGGAGGACCCTGTGATAAGGGAGTTCTATCCCTCTCTTGACCTGTGGAGTTTTGGCTACATCGTCACCTTTCCTGCCTCTACAGAGGATGGAGGGCCCTTTCCGGGAAAGGGGGCAAAGGCCATTACCCTCATAATCACCGGTGTCCTTGGAAAGGCTGAGCTCAGGTGGTCAATACAGGATATTGACAGCCCTTAACTCCCCTGATAGGATTTGGGTATGGTAAAGGCTTTCTTTAAGAAGATCGTGGCCGAGACAATAAAGGAGCTTATCTCCCCAGAACTGATCTCTTTAAGGGACGAGATCTCCAGGGTTGAGGCCTCTGTCAATGAGAGGGTGGACAGGGTTGAGGCTTCACTGAGGGATGAGATCTCCAGGGTTGAGGTCTCGCTGGGTGAGAGGGTGGATAAGGTTGAGGCTTCTGTCAATGAGAGGGTGGCTAAGGCTGAGACATCCTTAGGAGATGATATTACCAGAGTAGAGACAACCATGAACCGCAGGTTTGACAGGGTGGATGATGCCATTGAGAGGGTCAATAAACGTATAGACGATCTTTATCTTGTTGTCGTGAGAAGGGAGGAACACCAGTCCCTTGAAGAGGATGTAAAGAGGCTAAGGGAGGATGTTGAACTTATAAAGCGAAAGGTAGGTCTCTAATCACCCTTCTGGTTCTATGATTGTGTCCCTCCTCCAGTGGATGTCATCCCTTTCAGGATGGTCCCTGTTGTAGTGCAGGCCCCTGCTTTCCTTCCTCTCTATGGCACACCTGATTATGAGTTCTGCCACATCCGCTATGTTTCTCAATTCCACCAGATCGGCTGTGGGGAGGTAATTCCAGTAGTATTCCCTTATCTCATCCTTGAGCAGTTCTATCCTCTTCCTCGCCCTTTCAAGGCCCTTATCGGATCGTGCAATGCCCACATAGTTCCACATAAACCTCCTTATCTCGTCCCAGTCCTGGGTGACAACCACCATCTCATCACTTTCCTTTGCCCCCCTTGTATCCCATGGTGGTATGGAGGGTATGGAGACCTCTTCTGCAACTTCATCCATGACCCTGATGTAGGCCCTGTGTGAGAAGACAAGGGCCTCAAGGAGGGAGTTGCTGGCCAGTCTGTTTGCCCCGTGGAGGCCCGTACATGCCACCTCTCCTATGGCGTATAGCCTCCTTATAGATGTCCTTCCATCCATATCTGTCAGGACCCCTCCGCAGATGTAGTGGGCAGCAGGCACTACAGGTATGGGTTCTTTCGCCATGTCAAATCCAAAGGAAAGGCACCGCTCGTAGATGTTTGGAAACCTCTTCTTTATGAATTCCCTCCCCCTGTGTGTGATATCAAGGAGGACATACTCATCCCCCCTCCTCTTAAGCTCACTATCGATTGCCCTTGCCACCACATCCCTTGGTGCAAGCTCCTTCATGGGATGGTACTTTTCCATGAAGGTCTCTCCGTTCTTGAGCCTGAGGACAGCCCCCTCCCCCCTTACCGCCTCTGATATGAGGAAGGATTTTGCCTCTGGATGATATAGGCATGTAGGGTGGAACTGAATGAACTCCATGTTGGCTATATGGGCACCTGCCCTGAATGCCATGGCGATCCCATCCCCTGTGGATGTGTCAGGATTGCTTGTATAGAGATAGACCTTGCCAGCCCCTCCGGTGGCAAGGATGGTGGCCTTTGCAAGGAAGGTATGGATAGAGCCATCCCTCTTATCGAGGACATACGCACCCCAGCACACATCCGGTTCCGATGGTCCAACGAACTTTCTATGGGTTATGAGGTCTATGGCTATATGATCCTCAAAGATGGCTATCGATGGATTCTCCACAACCATCGCCTTGAGGACCCTCACAAGTTCTTCTCCCGTGATGTCACCTGCATGGACTATCCTCCTCTTTGAATGTCCACCCTCAAGGGCAAGATCGAGTTCCCCCTTCTCACCCACGGTGAATCTTGCTCCCCAGTCTATCAACTCCTTTATCCTCTGGGGTCCTTCCCTTACAACCACCCTTACCACATCTTCGTGGCAGAGCCCTGCACCTGCTTCTATGGTGTCCCTTATGTGGTCCTCAAAGGAGTCCTCTACAGAGAGGACAGAGGCTATGCCACCCTGGGCATACCTTGTGGCAGAATCCTCAAGGCTCCTCTTCGTTACAAGACCCACATAGCCATACCT
>WGFJ01000127.1 GCA_015492305.1 Deltaproteobacteria bacterium | reverse complement strand
TCCTTCCACCTTTTGCAAGACACCTCCATCCCCCCTCACAGGGCCTGAGGAGGAGGAACTCCCTCCTTCCCCCTGTGGTCCTCCTTCCAATAAGCCTTGCAGGTATGACCTTTGTATCGTTGAGGATGAGTAGATCTCCCTCCTCAAGGTAGAGAGGAAGGTCAGAAAAGACCCGATCCTCCATCCTCCCATCCTCCCTGTGGAGGACCATGAGCCTTGATGCATCCCTCCTCCTGGAGGGAAACTGGGCTATGAGATGGGACGGAAGGTCGTAATCGAAGTCCTGAAGGGTGAGCTCCTTGATCATCCTGTATGGCTGAGTATCCTCCTTCCTATATAGACAAGGATGATACCCCCTGCGGTGGCCATGACGCCTATGACCCTCATGGTGGTATCATCCATCCCTATCAGGGATTCGGCCCACCTCTTCACCCTCGAAGGGAAGGCAAGGTAGGGCAGCCCCTCCACAATAAGGATGAGGCCCAGGAAGGTGAGGAGGTCATCCATTACCCCAGGGCTTTTCCAAAGAGATGGGTTCCGTGAGGTCCATCCTTCTCGGAGTATAATGGGGTTGAAAACTTGCCTTCATCAGGTGTATCCATTAAGGTATAGAATACAGGCAAGATAGATGATAAGGCAGGAAGGACAAAAATTCAAGCCCTCTTTAAGGGGCATAGAGTTCAACGACCAATTCCTCCATGCCTTCCATGCAATGGAGGGAAAGGGGCATCTCTTCATCACAGGGAGGGCAGGAACCGGGAAATCCACCCTTCTCAACCTCTTCAGGGAGGAGACGAAGAAGAAGGTGGCTGTCCTCGCACCCACCGGGGTAGCGGCTGTCAACATAAAGGGCCAGACGATCCACTCCTTCTTCAACTTCAAACCCAGCACAACACCCCACACGGTAAGGGAGATCAGGCCAAAGGATGAGGAACTCTACAGGGAGCTTGACACCATCGTAATAGATGAGGTCTCCATGGTGAGGGCCGATCTCCTTGATGCCATCGATGCCTTCCTGAGGATACATGGAAGGGATGAGGGCCTTCCCTTCGGCGGGATCCAGATGATCTTCATAGGCGATCTCTACCAGCTCCCGCCAGTGGTGACCTCTGAGGGGAGAAGGCTCTTCAGGGATTACTACAAGGGCCCCTATTTCTTCAATGCCAGGGTCTTCGAAGACCTCAATGTGGAGTTTATAGAGCTTGAGAAGGTCTACAGGCAAAGGGATGAGGCCTTTGTGGATCTCCTCAACAGGATAAGGAACAACACCGTTACAGAGGAGGACCTGAAGGAGATAAACAAAAGGTGGATCCCTGACTTCCAGGGTGAGGGATACATCTACCTCACAACAACAAACAGCCTTGCAGAAGGGATCAACAGGGAGAAGCTTGAGGAGATAAGGGGGAAACCCCGCCTCTACAGGGGGAGGATAGAGGGAAACTTCCCCCTTACGGATCTTCCCACAGGCCCTGAACTCACCATAAAGGTTGGGGCACAGGTGATGCTCTTGAACAACGATCCCCATGGAAGGTGGATAAACGGGAGCATAGGCAGGGTCGTGGAGATCGTGGAAAACAAGGGCGAAGAGGATGTAATCCTTGTGGAGATGGAAGGTGGAGGGCTGGCAGAGGTTCTCCCCCACACATGGGAGACCTTTGAGTTCTTCTACGACAGGGGAAAGAAGAGGATCCTCTCAAGGGCAAAGGGCAGGTTCACCCAGTATCCCTTGAGGCTTGCCTGGGCAATAACGGTCCACAAGAGCCAGGGTCTGACCTTTGATAAGGTGGTCATAGACATAGGCAGGGGCACCTTCTCCCATGGACAGCTCTATGTGGCCCTGAGCAGGTGTACGAGCCTTGAAGGGATCGTTCTGAAAAGGCCGGTTGAAAGGAAGCACCTGTTGATGGACAGGAGGGTTGTGGACTTTGTGACCACCTACCAGTACAGGCAGGCCATGGAAAGACACCCGGTTGAGGAGAGGATAGCCCTCATAGAAAAGGCCATCGAAGAGGGGAGAAGGCTTGAGATCCTCTATCTCAAGAGGGAGGATGAAAAGACCCGTCGCATCATCATCCCCTCCCAGGTGGGGGAGATGGAGTACATGGGGAAGAGGTTCCCGGGGGTGAGGGCCTTCTGCACAAAGAGGATGGAGGAAAGGGTCTTCCACATAGAAAGGATCCTTGAGATGAGGCTCCTCTAAGGGGATTCCTCCTTGAGCTTGTTGAAGACCTTCACCGTCTCCCTCTCAAGGTCCTCTAAGGAACCGGTATTGTAGATGACATGGTCCGCGTAGGAGATCTTCTCCTCCATGGGCATCTGGGCCCTTATCCTCTTCAGGGCCTCCTCCCTGGTAAGGCCATTCCTCTCCATGAGCCTCCTTATCTGGGTCTCCTCGTCTGCATAGACCACTATCACCTTGTCCATCTCCCTGTAGTATCCGCTCTCGATGAGGAGGGCTGCATCGACAACCACGATGGCCCGGGGTTCGGACCTCCTGATCCTCTCGATCCTCCTCCTTGCCTCCTCCAGGATCCTTGGATGGGTTATCTCGTTCAACCTCTTGAGCAGCCTATGATCATTGAAGACCATCTCTCCAAGCCTCTTTCTGTCTATCTCCCCGTCCTCCTTGAGGATTCCCCTGCCAAAGGCCTTCACAATCTCCCTCCAGGCAGGAAGGCCCGGCCTTACAACCTCCCTTGCAATCTCATCGAGATCGATCACCTTTGCCCCAAGCCTCCTGAGGATGCTCGAAACAAGGCTCTTCCCTGTGGCTATGCCGCCTGTAAGGCCTACGATCATAGGAGTTTTATGAAGCTAAGATGCCTTCCTGTCCTTTCGTCCCTCCGGTAGGAGAAGAAGCTCTCCCTGTCACAGGCGGTGCAGTGATCAAGGACATCTATATTCTCCCTCCTCACCCCTTCCCTGTGAAGATCGGCAAGGAGGAGTCCAAGGAGATCCAGGGTCCCCCTCTTACTGTTGAATACAGCCGAAAGATCGTATCTCTCCTTTATCAGTTCCAGGGTGTCCCTGCCCACCTTGTAGCAGCAGTCCCTTATATGGGGCCCCACAGCAACTATGAGGTCCTCCCGTCTTACCCCGTAGACCTGCTCCATCTTCCTTATCCCCCTGCCGATGATCCCCTTCACAAGCCCCCTC
>WGFJ01000126.1 GCA_015492305.1 Deltaproteobacteria bacterium | reverse complement strand
TCAGGTCCCCTCCAAGATCCCTTTCGTAGCCGAAGAGATACCTTATGTAGGGGTTCTCTACAAGCCTGTTTCTCCCCTTTCTGTCCTCCCTGGAGTCGTAGTACCCTATCTCCACACTCCCTATGCCTCCCGCAAAGGGGCCTCTAAGGCTTGCCCCGTATACATTGAGCCTGGGGTAGTAGACCTCCTTTTTTGCCTCATCCTTTGTGCCCCTCGGTTCCTTGTAGAACCCCCTGAAGCCGTAAAGGGCAAGCTCGAAGCTGCCTATATTCCTGTAGAGCCTGAGGGCCACCTCCGTGTTTTCCAGACTATCCACCTGTTCTACGATCTTCCTCTGTGATTCTGTGCCCACAATCCTGCCTTCAAAGGGATCGAAGAAGGAGAGCCTTTGCCCCTTTACCGTCTCATCAGGCTCAAAGAAGGGGATGATCACAAGGTCAAGGTCCATAGGATCTGTAAACAAGGAGAGCTTCAGGGCATCGGAGGGCAGCTTCAGATACTCATCATCCCTTCCTGTGAAGAAGGATACATAGTCCTTTGGGAAGAGATCGTTGACAAAGAGGTAATCACCCGTTCCCCAGGTAAGGACCTGCCTTCCCACCTTGAGATCCATCCATTCGGTGGGCCTCAAGAAGGCATAGGCCTCCCTTATCACAAGATGACCATCCTCCTCGTAGCCATCCCCTATGGCCTCTGTCTTGATGAAGAATTCAAAGCCCTTTTCTGCAAGGATCCCCTCTTCAGGGAGGTATGAGTACCTTAGCTGCAGCCTTCCCTCAAGGAGGTTGTAGTCCTCCTTTTCCACCTTCTCATCGCCGAGCCTTATCCCGGCTGCACCCTCTGCAAAGCCGTGGATCTCCATACCCATGGCAGGATGGGCCAGAAGCAGGGTGAAAAGGACTGCCAGAAGCACTCCCATCATTGCCATCACCTTATCCACTTCCTTGGTGGCCTTCTAAGGAACCTCTCCTCAAAGACCTCCTTTCCTATCCCCACATTGTAGCGGATCTTAAGGAACTCCACCTCTGTGGTGTGGCCTGTCTCGAGGTTTTCTGCCCGAGCCTTCACAACCGTTGGAAAGCCCTGGATGGTCTTTATCTCCTCTGCCCTTATGACCCTCTGGAGCTTGCCCCTTTTGTTGTAGTACTCCGCCTTCAGGGGGAGGAAGGTCTCTTTGTCTATCCAGGTGAGGTAGTAGGAGAATTCCACAAGCCTTGGCTCCTTTGGCACGCTCTTTATCACATAGACCTCCTTTCCATCGAGCCTCTCCTCACCCACCAGGGTGTGTCTGTCATCATCAGGGTGCCTGCCCGAGACATCCTCGTAAGTGAAGTCGCTTCCCACAAAACTGGACCTCTTGTCCCTTGTTGCTATCCTCTTTACAAGGTCTATGGCGGGTATGTAGAGCCACCGGTCGTCGTCCCTGTCCATGTGCTTCCAGACCATGAACACCATCCTCCTCACATCAGAGGGCCTGTGGAAGTAGACATAGAACCTCTGCTCACCCCCCTCCTCGATGTCTTTCCTCAGTATGGTGAGCTCCCTGTAGCGCTTCTTCCCTCCCCTGGAGATGAGCACCATCTTCACCCTTGCCACACCGTCTTCACCGGCGTAGTAGGATGCGAGGTTTGCCCTCTCCACGATCTCCTCAGCGGTAAGGGCCCATGCCTTGAGGGGAAGGACAAGGGCAACTACAGCCATTAAGACAAGATATTTTAACGCCTTCATGTCTCACACCTCCTTTGTGAGCCGCCTCCTCATGTATGCGAGGAGACCTGGTAGTATGGTTAAGGTGGCTATCCCGCTCAGGGCCATTATGGCCACCATAAAGATCCCCACTGTCTGGTAAGGGACAAGGGGGGCTATGAAGAGGGGTGTAAAGCCTATGGATATGATGACCATGTTCTTGAGTATGGCCTTTACCGGTTCGTTGAAGACCTCCTCTACCGTTTCTTCCCAGCTGCCCTTCCTTCCCAGTATCTGTCTTGTTCGCTGTATGAAGTGGATGGCAAAGTCTATGGAGAGCCCCAGGGTGAGGGCTGATAGCACGGCAACTGGCATGTCGTAATCCTTCCCCACGAACCCTATGAGACCGTAGATAAGGGCTATGGTAAGTGTGAGGGGGATCATGGAGACAAGGCCAAGAAGGATGGACCTGAAGAGTATCACCATGAGCAAGAGGACAA
Source organism: Deltaproteobacteria bacterium (assembly GCA_015492305.1). Classification (GTDB taxonomy): domain Bacteria; phylum Desulfobacterota; class GWC2-55-46; order S146-80; family S146-80; genus S146-80. Next base: position 672 of record WGFJ01000126.1, on the reverse strand, counting down.
CGGCAAAGCTCCCGAGAAGAGACTTCAGCATACCCCAGACCATCTTCTCCTGCCACACCACATTTATGTAGGTAAGCCCTGCCCAGTGGGTCTTTACCGCCCTTGGCGGTGGGTTCCTTTCCATGTACCCCTTCACAGCCTCAACAACGGCTGTCATGTCCCTGTTGTCTCCGCTCTTCAACTGTACCCAGATGTTTACCTTCCTGTAATCGTAATCGACGAGGTGGTACAGATCCTGTGGGTCCCCTGACATCTCGTAGAGAAAGAGGTACTGGGCTATTGTCTCCCTCTTTTCAGGGACCCTGTCATATCTTCTATCCTCATCGTGGAGTTCATAGCCTATCTTCCTCACCACATCCACTATGGACGTTGTCTTCCCCACAACATCCATCCCCTCAAGGTATCTCTGGAGGCCCTCAATGTACCTGAGCATGGAAGGGTCCTTCATTGCATCGGCATCAAGGCCATCCATGACAAGATAGGCCATATAGCTGCCTCCGAAATGGGCGTTGAGGACCCTGTCAGCCACCCTTATGGGATGTCCCTCTTTGAACCACTTGACGGGATTGTCGTTTATCCTGATCTTCCATATCCCTGCAAAGGAGAGCAGGAAGAGGAGAAGGGAGATGGAGAGTATCCAGCCCTTCTTTGCGATGACAAAGCTGCCATAAC
>WGFJ01000125.1 GCA_015492305.1 Deltaproteobacteria bacterium | reverse complement strand
GGGGTAAGGGACTTGCAACTTCCAACACCGACCCCTTCAACTATACCAACATAGGTGCAGGGGGTGACTTCTCGGCTGTAGGTACCTATTCAACGGGTACCTTTACTTTAGGAACAGGGGATGGAGCGACAAACTACTCCCTAGGTTATGGTCACTCCCTCGGTGCAACAAATGTTGTGCCTCCAGGGGCTAATTCAGCCACTGGGATTACAGCCTTCACCTGTACCAACTGTCACGATCCACATGGTACCGCTACAACCACATCCACCATCAACAGGTACAGGAACCTTAAGGTGAAGCCCACAGGTGGTGCAGGTGCCATGAACCTCGAAACAACGGGTGTTACCGTTTCTGCCTATGCATGGGTCGGTGGTGCAGGTAGCCATCCTGGTTCAAACCAGCTTGCAGGAAGGAACCCAAGCGCTGCAAACCACATCTGGCCCATAGCTCAGGGTGATGGTTCTGCTGCTCCTACAGATCAAAACTACTACTTTGCCGGCACCTCCACAAATGGTGTAGGTGATGCAGGGCTTTCCGGCTGGTGTGCCCAGTGCCACGACAACTGGCATGAAGATATCGCCACCACGAATGCCTCTGGTAATGACTGGAAGAGACACCCTGTGGATAATGCCTTCACAGACAGTACACCCACCTCAGGTGCAGGTGTGACCATTGTGGACTGGACCTGGTACAACAATCTTGGCGATTCTAGGGCACAAGGTACCAACACCTATGTGACGAAGCTTCCTGCTGCCCAGGCCCAGACAACCGGTACCAAGTACTATGCTGACGATGCAAATGACAAGATCTTCTGTCTCTCCTGTCACTATGCCCATGGCGGTCCCAACTACGATGCCTTGAGGTGGAACTACCTTGCTACAGTTGGTGCGGGTAGCCAGACCGGAAATGGAGTAGCTACAAATGTGGGTTGTGAACAGTGTCATAACCGGTAAGTCCTTGAGGCCTGGCCTGTAGACGCTCGATCTGGGAATAAAGGGGGGAGGGGATCAACCTTCCCCCTTTTTGTTTGATTATGAAGATCCTTACCCTCACAATGGCAGCCCTTTTTGCCTTTACTCCCTCCGTGGGGGCCCAGCCTCCTGTTCCCCAGTGGAGGTTGAGATACCTCTTTTCTATCGATATCCGTAGCATGGGACAACCCATGGGGGGGATAACAAACCTCTACCTTGATAGGGAAAAGGGTGAACTCTACATCCTTGATGATAGCAAGAGACAGGTGGTGATAACCGATACGGATGGGAGATTCCTCTATGACTTCAGTTACAGCAATATTACGGAAGATCCTGTTGTGGATATAGCTGTGGCCCCTGAAGGGGATATATACCTTGCCTCAGGTAAGAGGATCCTCATATTCAACTACAGGGGGGAGTTCAAGGGTAAGCTTTCCCTTTCCATCGGTGAGGCATCCATACAATCCCTTTCGGTTGATAAGAAGGGGAACCTCTATGTAGGCGTAGGGAAGGAGTTGCTCATCCTTGATAAGGAAGGGAAGCATGTCTTTGATCTGAGAAAGGACGAATCCTTCAGCAATACCATCTCTGTTGATGTGGATGAAAAGGGGATAGCCTTCCTTGATCCCTCCATCTTCAGCGTCTTCCTTTTTGACAGGGAAGGAAGGTTCTTGAAGAGGTTTGGAAAGGTCTCATCCCTGGCAGGTGGCTTCAGTATGCCTGCTGGTCTTGCCATTGACAGGAAGAACGATCGTATAATCGTTGTGGATGCGAACAGGTGGATGGTGATTGCCTTTGACAGGGATGGCAGGTATCTCTTCGAGTTTGGTGGACCCACCATGTTCCGATGGCCAAGAAGGGTTGTAACAGATAAAGAAGGGCGCATCTATGTTGCTGATGGGACCATGAAGGTGAGGGTCTTTGAGGTGATGAGGGAGTGAAGAGGGCCCTTATAACCATCGGGATCATCCTGCTCTGGACGGTTCCCCTCTCTGCAGGGGGGGTGTACAGGGCCTCCGAACTCTCCCATTTCTACGGTGAGACATTCAATAACCCTGTTTCTGTCTTCTTCGATGAGGAAAGGGAGGAACTCTATGTCCTTGACAATGGAAGGGGTGAGGTCTTTATCTTTGATGAGAGGCAGACTCCCCTCTTCAGATTTAAGACTCAGAAGGACCCTGTCGATATAGTTGTAAAAGGGGATACTGTGTTCGTAAGTGGAGAGGATGGAAAGGTACTTCTCTTCGATTACAGGGGAAGGAAGATAGGGAGGCTTGGTATAAAAGGGGCAAGGGCAGGCAGAATGGCCCTTGACAGTGAAGGCACTCTCTATGTAGTAGATAAGGAGAGCAAGGAGGTGTTGCTTTTCAGAGACCACCTCAAGGCCACCATAGGGAGTGGGCTTTCCTCCATCTCCGGTATTGCCGTTGGAGGTGGAAGGGTGTATATCATTGCCCCTTTCGATACACCTGTCATAAGGGTCTTCGACAGGGGGGGAAGGTACCTTATGGGCTTTGAAGGCCTTGAAGGGAGGGGAGGGACCCTTGGACTTCCTGTCAGTGGGGAGGTGGATAATGAGGGCAATCTCTGGATTGTGGATGCCTTGAGGGGCATTGTGGTCTACACCAGGAATGGGAAGGAGATCATGAGGTTTGGGGACCTCAACTTTCCCCTTGATATAGCCTTTGGAAGGGGTGGTAAGGTCTACATCGTTGAAAAGGGGGCAAAGAAGGTGGCCATACTCAGGAGGGATTGAGCTTGAGAGGGTATCCATTCCTTTTGATCTTCCTTTTAGCCTTTTCCCTTAAAGGGTGGGCAGGGGAGTACCATGCCACAAGGAATGAAACCTACTCGGGTGCTACAGAGACCCTCATATGCTCCCAGTGTCATACCATGCACGGAACCCAAGGTGGACAGTCCATGGTATATACAGGATCGGGTCCTTACACAAAGCTCCTGAGGGCCTCAACGGTCCAGAACCTCTGCCTCTACTGCCACGATGGCAACAATGCAGGCCTTTCCCCGCCACCCCCTGATGTATGGGGTGGAACCCTGGCCCCTGGGCAGTCAAATCCCTCTGCCGGAAACCTCTGTGTGTCCGGAGGATCTCCCCCATGTAGTGATGGGAGCACGAACCACACGGTGGGGTTGACCAATGTAACCCCTCCTGGTGGCACGATAACATTTGCTGAGTTTACCTGTGTCCACTGCCATAATCCCCATGGCAATCTGAGTTATAGGAACCTGAGAAGTGGTGGAGAGGTCTTTGATGGGGTCACCTTTTCAAACGACATCATCACATATTCCATGGGGACCACAGAGGATGGTACGAAGTATGTAAACAACCTTGTAAGCCCGGGCCTTGGTGTGGATAAGTATGAGACATCGGTCGTTGTCTTCAAGAAGGTGCCAACCACTGATACAGGGGGTATCCAGGGTTTCTGCAAGGTCTGTCACGGAGACTTCCATGGAGCTGGTGGAGCAGTGAACATGGGAGGGAGTACTTTAGGTGATACCTCTACGGTAGGTGATGAGTGGAAAAGGCATCCCACCATGGATGTAACCCTTTCTGAAGGGGGAACAAACCTCCATGCAGACAATACCTACTGGCAGTCAGGACCTGCATGGCGACCAAGGGTGATAGATCCGGATGTCCCGAGCGCCATAGACGGCGACGAGATGCCTTTCTGTCTTACCTGCCACAGGGCCCATGGTTCAAACAGGCATTCAGGCCTTATCTTTGGGGATCCATCAGCAGGTCCTGGAGGCGGGGGAACAGCCATGAGCGACACCTGCCAGAGGTGCCATAACCAGTAGATCCTTATCCCTTTAATCCCTTTGGAGGAAAACCAAATGAAAAGGTTTTTTATCCCGGTGGCGATCATTCTACTCATTGGAGGACTTGCGGGATACTACTGGTACCAGAGGGTGAACAGGCCTCCTGAGACTATAACCTACGGGAGTCTTGCAGAGGTGGAGGCCGATATTGATAGACTCGAACCCCTCTATAACTCTGGGAGAATCTCATGGCAGGATACCTACAGACTTGGAATAGCCTACCTGCAAAAGGGCGAGTATGAAAAGGCCAGGGATGTCCTCAGGGATGCTGCAAGGCTGAGACCCGACTTCAACAGGACCTATGAGTCCCTGGGCATGGTTCTCTTCAGGCTTGGAGATATGGACGGGGCTGTAAAGGCCTGGAAGAAGGCAAAGGACCTAAACCCCAAGGCCCTCTATCTCGATGAGATGATGGAGAGGGCCAGAAGGAAGAAGGCCCTGAGGGAGAGGATAGCCTATCTGGAAAGGGTGGTAAAGAAGGACACAGACTGGAAGAAGAGGTTTGAACTTGCAACCCTTTACCTCAGTGTGAGAAGGATCAAAGAGGCAAGGTCCATCCTTGAAGCGCTGTTGAAGGTGGAAAGGGATAACCCTGATATCTATACTGCCCTTGCCCAGGCCTATGCCAT
>WGFJ01000124.1 GCA_015492305.1 Deltaproteobacteria bacterium | reverse complement strand
TCTACGAAGACCTTGCAAGGTATCCCATAGACGGGGTCCTCTTCCAGGACGACCTTATCCTCAGATACAACGAGGGCTTCGGGGAAAAGGCCTCCTACCTCTTCAAGAAAGAGACGGGCTATCCCCTTGATCCAGGGCTCCTGTACAGGGATGTAAGGCCCCTTCCCAATGGGAGGTACAGGGTGAGATACACGGACCTCTTCTGGAAGTGGGCAGAGTGGAAGAGCAGGCACCTCATGGAGGTGGCAAAGAGGATCATGACCAGGGCAAAGAAGAGGAACAGGAACATAAGATTCGCTGTAAACCTCATGTACGAGACGGCCTATAAGCCGAAAGAGGCCCTTGCCTGGCTATCCCAGAGCCTCGAAGGCGCGAGGAAGGCAGGTTTCGACTACTACGCTATAATGGCCTATCACAGGCAGATACAGGAAGAACTGGGGTTGAACCGGGAAGAGACCCTGGAGGTACTCAGTAAGATAGCGGACTACGCCAGGAAGGGAATTGACAGCCCTGAGAAGGTGCTCATAAAGATCCAGATCCTTGACTGGAAGACAAGGGAATGGATATCTGCAGGGGAGGTTGAAGAGATACTCAAAGGGATGAAGGAGAAAGGGGTCAGCATAGCCCTCTCTCCCTACAAGGGCTACCCATCCTTCCGCAAGACAGGGATAGGACCGAGATAACCTTTCAGGATGAAGGGTAACCCACCAAGGGTAATGATCATTGAGACAGCAGGCCATGGAAAGCTATGCCACTACACATACAGCCTGTGCACAGCCCTTTCCCTCTACGGGGTGGATACGACCCTCCTGACCTCAAAGGACTATGAACTCGATCCCCTTCCAAGAAGCTTCAGGGTATTCAAGATCTTTCCCCAGAATCGCCTCCTCTATCCCATCTACTTCCCGCTCTTCTTCAGAAAGGTCCAGAAGGTAAGGCCCTCCATACTCCATCTGCAATGGCTTCCCTCACCACTCCTTGGCCTCCTCTTCATAAAGGCCATGAAACTCCTCTACCCTGCAAAGATCGTCTACACCCCCCACAACATCCTTCCCCATCGAAAGAGGTTCTTCTTTGTGAGGGCCTGGGCAGAGATCTACAGGGAGGTTGATATGATCGTGGCCCACTCAAGGTACAACAGATCCGTCATATCCGACCTCTTTGACATAGATCCAGAACACATAGCCATCATCCCGGACTTCCTCTACTTCGATCACATAGCCAAGGACCTGAACAAGGAAAAGATCAGGGAAAGACTCGGCCTTGGCGGGGAGAAGATAATCCTCTTCTTCGGGTACATAAACAGGCGAAAGGGCATAGAGATCCTCATAAAGGCCCTGAAAGGGGTGAGAAGAAAGGTAGAAGCAAAGCTCCTGATAGCAGGGAAACCAGAGGAGGATTTTTCCCCCTACGAATCCCTCATAAAGGATCTTGGCCTTGAAAAGGCGGTAATAAAGGATCTCAGGTATATCCCCTTTGAGAGGATGCTCGACTACTTTGCAGCCGCAGATGTGATAGCCCTCCCATACCTCAAGGTGTGCTCAAGCCCCATCATCCAGCTCGCCCATTCCTTCAGAAAACCGGTGATAACCACAAAGATAAGCGGTGTAGAAGGGAAGGGCATGATGGTGGTGGATCCGGATGCCTCCTCCCTTGAGAAGGCCCTGCTTTCGGCCTTGAGGGAGCCCAACAAAAGGAGAAGGGGTTACTACCCGAGATGGAAAGAGATTGCTTCCATCACTGTGGATGTTTATAATAAGGTCCTGGAGTTCTGATTATGGAGGAGCATGATCCCGAAGGATGAAGAGCTACTGCGATCTATGTAAGTGCTATATAAGGGAGTCAACCATCTTCTCCGACCTCAACGACAAAGAGGTGGAGGCCATAAAGCGATCTATAAAGACCTTCCAGTTCAAGAAGAGGGCCATCATCTTCCATGAAGGTGACGAATCCAGGGGCCTTTACGTTGTGAAAAGGGGGAGGGTGAAGCTCCTCAGGGTCTCAAAAGACGGCAAGGAGCAGATAATCGACCTTGTCGAACCTGGTGGACTCCTGGGGGTTGAGATACTCTACGACGCCAGGGGACACTCCACAACGGCCATAGCCATGGAGGACTGTGAGGTCTGCTTCATAAGCAAGGAGAACTTCGAGGACCTCCTTGAGGTCTATCCCTCAATAGCAAGGAACATGATAAGGGCCTTGAGCAGGGAGCTTGACAATGCCTACACAAGGATAGGGCTCCTCGGCCTCCTGACGGCAAAGCAGAGGCTTGCCCACCTCCTCTACACCATCGCTGTTGAACAGGGTTACACAGATGGCAAGGCGAGACTCAATCTCCCCCTATCCAGACATGAGATAGGTGAACTCCTTGGCATCACCCAGGAGACATCCATAAGGCTCCTGAGGAGCCTCAAAGAGGACGGGATCATAGATATAAAGGGCAAGGAGATAATCATCCCATCCCTCTACAGGCTGAAGACCCTTGCAGAGATGTGATCAGGAAGGTGGTCTCAAGATGGCAAGGACATAGCCATTGAGGTCTATATACCTTTCAGCCACCCCTATCACATCATCCATGGTGACAGCTTCTATCCTCTTCGGGTATTCCCTGAAGAAGTCGTAGCCAAGGCCGAGGATCTCATTCAGGGCCATATCAGAGGCCTGAGCGCCGTTGCTCTGAAGCCCTATCTGATACCTCCCTATTATGGCTGCCTTTGCATCCTCCACCTCCACAGGTGCTATCTCACCGTATATGATCTTCAGCAGTTCCTTCCTCATCCCCTCTATGGAAACACCGAGGTTACCAGGGCTTGTGGCCATGTAGGTCACGAAGGAGCCTGTGTTGTAACCGGGCCTGTAGATGGCGGTAACAACATAGGCAAGTCCCTTCTTATCCCTCAGTTCAACAAAGAGCCTTCCGCTCATACCAGAAAGGATCTCCTCGAGGACCTCCATGGCATAGCGATCAGGGTCCTTGAGGGAGGGGGCAACAAACCCCATGGCTATGTGGGCCTGTTCCCTCTTCCTGTAGCCCTCCACCTTCTCCACACCCTTCGGAGGGAGGACACGGGCCTCCTTGAAGGAAGGCCTCTCCCCTTCAGGCATCGAGCCAAAGAGACCCTCCACCATCCCTATTACCTCCTCTGTCACAACATCCCCCACCACAGCCATGACCATGTTCCTGCCCCTTACATAGGTGTTGTAGTAGTCCAGAAGATCCGATCTTCTCACCCTCCTCACCCCTTCCTTGCTCCCGAGGGGATTCATCGAGTAGGGGTGACCCCTGTAGAGGTCTCTATCAAGGAGGCGGATGGTGGTTATGAAGAGGTTGTCCTTCTCTGCATCTATCTCCTGAAGGAGGTCCCTCTTGACCTTCTCAAGCTCCTT
>WGFJ01000123.1 GCA_015492305.1 Deltaproteobacteria bacterium | reverse complement strand
GGATAGGGGGAGGGCTCATCATCATACCTGCCCTGATACTGTTTTTCGGCATGGAACAGCATCTCGCCCAGGGGACCTCCCTTGGGGCCCTCCTCCTCCCTGTGGGGTTGCTTGGATTCCTTGAGTACTACAGGCACGGGAATGTGAACCTCCCTGCAGCCTTCCTTATAGCCATAGGGCTGTTTATAGGGGCATACTTCGGTGCCTATGTTGCCAATATCATCCCTACGAGGATACTTGCAAGGATCTTTGCCGTGCTCCTCTTTGCAGTGGCTGTGAGGCTTTTTGCAGGTTCATAGGGGACTGGGGCTTGAAAAGCAAAGTAGTAGCTGGTATTTTAAGAGAAATGCCTTTGCCTCTGAAGGAAAGGGTAAAGACCGTATTGAAGAGGGTGGAGGAGGCCTGCCTTCGCAGCAACAGGGACCCCGGAGATGTAAGGGTCGTTGCAGTAACAAAGACGGTCGATGTGGAGAGGATAAAGGAGGCCATAGATGCAGGTCTCCGGATATTTGGCGAGAACTATGTTCAGGAGGCAAGGGAAAAGATCGAGGCCCTTAAGGCCTTTGACATCGAATGGCACTTCATAGGCCACCTCCAGCGGAACAAGGCAAAGGATGCTGTGAGGCTCTTCAGGATGATCCATACCGTGGATAGCCTGAGGCTTGCCCAGGAACTGGATAAGAGGGCCGGTGCCATTGGCAGGAAGGTTGATGTCCTCATCCAGGTGAACCTTTCCGGAGAGGAGACGAAATCGGGTATAGCCAGGGAAGACCTTGAAGCACTTGTGAGGGGGGTTGGGGGGCTGGAAAACCTGTCCCTCCTCGGGCTCATGACCCTGCCCCCCTATTTCGAGGACCCTGAAGGGGCAAGGCCCTTCTTCAGGGCCCTGAGGATGCTCAGGGACGAGGTGGAAGAGAGGACAGGCGCAGAACTCAGGGAACTCTCCATGGGCATGTCCCATGACTTTGAGGTGGCCATAGAGGAGGGGGCAACCCTTGTGAGGATAGGGAGTGCCATCTTTGGACCGAGGGATCGGTGATGAAGGGGAAGATACTGGGGTTCATCGGTACCGGCAAGATGGGAGAGGCCCTTATAAGGGGCCTCCTCTGCTCGAAGCGGTTCGGAAAGGGCAATATCATTGCCTGCGACAGGGACAGGGAGAGGCTCTCCCACATTGCCTCTACCTACGGTCTGGAGGTCTACACCGAGTGTTTCGAGGTGTCGGAGAGGGCCGATATCACCATCCTTGCTGTAAAACCCCAGGACCTTGAGGATGCGCTGGAGGGGATAAAGGAAGCCATGACAGGGGATAAACTCCTCGTCTCCATAGTGGCCGGGGCAAGTATCGACCACATCACCTATCACCTCGTCCATCCCTGCCCTGTTGTGAGGGTCATGCCGAATACCCCTGCCCTTGTCATGGAAGGGGTTTCAGCCATATGCCCTGGAAGCGGGGTCTCTCCCGAAAGGCTCGGGGATGTCATCAACATATTCGAAGCCGTTGGCAAGACGGTCATCATAGAGAGTGAGGCCCTGATGGATGCTGTAACAGGTCTGAGCGGGAGCGGTCCTGCCTTTGTCTTCCTCTTCCTTGAGGCCATGATAGATGGAGGGGTGAAGATGGGGCTCAAGAGGGATACCGCAAGGGTCCTTGCCCTCCAGACCCTCCTTGGGGCTGCAAGGCTTGCCATAGAGACAGGGAAGCATCCGGCAGAACTGAAGGACATGGTCACTTCCCCCGGTGGTACCACCATAGAAGGTCTCTCCCACATGGAAAGGGAGGGGCTGAGGGGTATCGTGATGGGGGCCATAGAGGAGGCCACCAAGAGGTCGAAAGAGCTCTCGAGAAAGGGGTGACACGATGTTTGTGCTCAGCAACTTCCTCTCCGCCACGGCAAGGGTCCTTGATATAGCCCTGTGGATCTACATGTGGATCATCATAATAAGGGCCCTTATATCCTGGGTGAACCCTGACCCTTACAACCCGATAGTGAGGTTCCTCTATCAGGCAACGGAACCGGTCCTCTACAGGGTAAGGAGGTATCTCCCATACACAGGGGGTATAGATTTCTCACCCCTTGTGGTGATACTGATCATAATCTTTTTGCAGACCTTCCTGGTGAACACACTCCAGGAACTGGCCTTCAGGCTGAGATAGGAGGGAGCCATGAAGATAACACCCCTTGAAGTCAGGGAATACCGTTTCAAAAAGGTCTTCAGGGGATACGACCCTGCCGAGGTGGAGGCACTGAAGAACCTCCTTGCCGATGTCCTCGAGGAACTCGTGAAGGAGAAGAAGGCCCTTGAGGGGGAGCTTAAGAGGGCAAAGGAGGAGCTTGAGGAGTTCCATCACAGGGAGAGGTTGCTGAAGGAGACCCTCACCATGGCCCAGAGGGCAGCAGAGGAGATAAAGGAGAGCGCCAAGAAGGAGGCAGAGGTCATGCTCTCAGAGGCACGGCTCAAGGGTGAGGAGATAGTCAAGTCTGCTCACAAGAGGTTCGACGAGATCCAGATGGAGACGGAGAGGTTGAAGATGGAGAAGACAAAGCTCCTCAGCGAGATAAAGGCCATCATAGAGTATTACCAGAAGGCCCTCTTCAGCGAGGAAGAGGAGAAGGTCCAGATACTGAGGCCCAAGGGATGATCCTTGAGGAAAGGGATGGGTCCACCATATTGGAGGTTATTGTCCAGCCAAAGAGCAGCAGGGCTGCCATCGTGGGTGTCCACGGTGGGGCACTCAAGCTCAGGGTCACATCCCCTCCTGAAAAGGGGGCTGCAAACAGGCAGTGTATAGAGATCCTTTCAGAGGCCCTTGGCCTGTCCAAGCGGGATATAGAGCTCATCCAGGGGTCATCATCAAGGAGGAAGAGGTTCAGGATAGCCGCACCTGTGGAGAAGGTGAGAAAGGCCCTTGAGGAGGTGCTCTAACCCTTCACCCTTTCCACCTTTACCTTTGATATCCTCCTCCCATCCATATCCACTATGGTGAACCTGTAGCCCTTGTGGTAGACTATCTCCCCACCCTTCGGGATGGACTGGAGCTTGTAGAGGATGAAGCCCGCAAGGGTATCGTAGTCTTCCGATTCCTCGATGGGCAGAGGGGGATCTATCTCCAGATCCCTCAATGGCACGGTGGCATCTATCACAAGGGAGCCGTCCTTCAACCTTTCCACAGGCCTTGGCTCCTCCTTCACCACCGATTCATCCTCTATCTCACCCACGATCTCCTCAAGGAGGTCCTCGATGGTGACAAGCCCCTCGATCTCGCCGTATTCGTTTACAACGATGGCCATGTGGACCCTGTCCTTCTGCATGTCCTTGAGGAGCTTGCCTATGAGTACCGTCTCCGGCACGAAGTAGGGCTGCCTTATGAGTTCCCCTATCTTGAAGGGTCTGCCCTCGGTTATGGCCCTGAGGAGGTCCTTGTTGTAAAGGATCCCTATGATCTGGTCAGGGCTCTCCCTGTATACTGGGTACCGTGAGTAGCCCTTTTCCACCATGATCTTGAGTACCTCCTCTGGCGGTGTCTCCACATCTATGGTCTCCATCTTGCTCCTCGGGACCATCACATCCTTTACATGGGTCTCTGCAAACTCGAATACACTGTGTATGAGTTCCTGCTCCGTCTCATCGAATATCCCCTTCTCCTTTCCCTCCTTTATCATGTACTTCACCTCTTCCTCGGAGACAAAGGTCCTTCCAGCCACCTCCTTGACACCGAATAGCCTCAACAGCCCCCTGCTTGATCCGGCAAGGACCTTCACAAGGAAGGAGGTCCACCTGGAGAAGGTGTCTATCGGCTTTGCCACAAAGCAGGCAATGGCCTCAGAATAGGTAAGGGCAAGGCTCTTGGGTATAAGTTCGCCGAAGACAAGGGTGAGGTAGGATATGACAAGGACCACTATGCCAAGGGCAATGGGTTCTGCCATGGTGTAAAGGGCGGGTATGGGTACCCTCTTGAGATAGGGGGTTATGAACTCCACGGCGATGACACCGCCTATGGCAGATGCAAGAGAGGCGATGATGGTTATCCCTATCTGGATGGTTGCAAGGAACCTGTCAGGATCGTCCTTCAGGGCCTGAACAAGTTCGGCCCCCTTCTTTCCCTCCTCCACAAGGGTCTGGATCTTGCTCCTCCTTGCCGAGATGATGGCCATCTCTGCCCCTGCAAAGAAGGCATTGAAGAGTATCAGAAGGAAGATCAAAAAGACCTCAAAAAAGAAGCCCTCATTCATCCCCGCACGTCACCTCCATTGTTGTCTTCTTTCCCCTGTCCCTTTGCGGATCGTACCTTCAGGTAGAGCAGGATCCCGAGGATGAGGAGAAGGATGAGGATGAAGTACTCCGTCCTCCTCACGATCCTTATGACCCTGTCGATGTCCTCCCCGAAGAAGTAGCCGATGAAGACGAAAAAGGGAACACTTATCACAGCAGCCAGTGCGTCCATCACCACGAAGTTCTTGCTCTTCATGCCGATGGTGCCTGCCGTGAGGTAGACAGGGGCTCTTATGCCGGAGAGGAATCTGGCAATGAAGATGGTCCTCCTTCCGTACTTGAAGAAGAACCTCCTTGCCCTTGCAAGCCTCCTCCTCGTGAAGAGCCACTCCAGCCGGTGGTGTTTGAGTATGACCTTGCCCCATTTCTTCCCGAAGAGGAAGAGGGCTATATCGCCTATGAGCACACCCGAAAGGGTCACAAAGAGTGTCAGGTGGAACTTGGTGTAGTTCAGGAATGCAAGGTATCCACTCAGGACAAGGACTATCTCCTCGGGAAAGGGAAGACCGAAGCCTGCAAGGACAAGGACGAGGAATATCCCTGTGTAGGTGAATTCTTCTAAATAGAGTGTTATGAAATGGAATCCTTCTTCCAAAAACCCAGTACGAATCTAAAGTGGTTTTAAAATTTTACCATAAAAGGTGGAAAGTGGCAAAGGGTTCAGGCCCCAAACTTTGTGAGTCTCTTTGCATTGGCAAGGATAAGGGCCATTACATCCACCGCAGGGAATGTCCCCAGTATCCCTCCGGCACATTCGAGTTCGGTGAATCCCCTTACCCTGTCCTTCCTTGCATATGGGGATCTTATGAGGAATGGAACCGGATGCCAGCTGTGGCTCTTAAGCCTTGCAGGGGTGGAATGGTCCCCTGTAACAACGAGGACATCAGGCCCAAGGGAGACCACTTCCGGTATAAACCTGTCCACATCCTCAAGGACCCTCACCTTCCTGTCGAAATCCCCATCCTCACCGGAGCTATCCGTCTCCTTTATGTGGAGATAGATGAAGTCGTAGTCACTGAACCTCTCCTTAAGGACCTGGAACTGGGCTGCCATGTCCCTCTGGGGTGGATGGACATCCATGCCCACAAGCCTTGCAACCCCCTGATACATCGGGTAATTGGCGATAGCAAGGGCCTTCAGTTTGAACCTCTCCATGAAGGATGGAAGGGGCCTGTACTTTGCAAAACCCCTGAATAACATCATGTTGGCTGGGTCCTCGTCCTTCAGTATCTCCTTTATCTGGTCCACAACGGACCTCACGATCTGTGCTGTCTTCTCCGACTCCCTGTTCAACGGGAGGGGATCAAGGGGTTTTACACCTGTCCTCTGAGGATCTGTATCGCTGATATCGCCAAAGAGGTAATCGCCCCGAAGGACGAGGACAGCCCTGTGCTCCTTCTCGGGTTCAAGGAAGACCTCTATCCCTTCTGGCAGGCGGAGCCTGTTGAGTATCTTCTTGCAGAGCCTTATGTTCTCATCTGTCGGTATCCTTCCGGCCCTGCGGTCAAGGATGATCCCCTCCCTGTCCACGGTGGCGAAGTTTGCCCTTGCAGCCACATCCCTTTCGGTGAGTTTGAATCCCACGCCGAGGGCCGACAGGACCCCCCTTCCTATGTTGTTCTCAACAGGGTCGTAGCCGAAGAGGGCAAGATGGGACGGACCGCTTCCCGGTGTTATGCCCTTGCCGACGGGTTCGATGAGGCCACAGGACGATTCCCTGGCAAGGTCATCGAGATTGGGTATGTGGGCTGCCTCAAGCTCTGTTCCCCTTCCATCCATCTCAAGCCCACCAAGGCCGTCTATCACAAGGAGGATGATCTTCGAATCCCCTTCTATGGTAAGGCTGTCAAGGATCTTCCCTTTCATCTCTACCTCCTCAACATGTAAGGTGAAGGGCAGCAACGACCCTCTTTTTTGTCCCTGATCCCACCAGCCTGTTGTACTCCTCGCAAGCCTTCTTTGTATCCAGGACGATGACCTCTATCCCCTTCCTTTCCAATGCCTTCCTCACATCTTCGGGGACCTCCATGACACCCGATGCGCCTGTGCCTATGATGAGGACTTCAGGGGACCTTGAGAGTATGGGGGGCAGGTCCTCATGGGAGAGCCTGTGCCCTTCCTTCCTCCACCATTCAGGGTCCACCCCTTCCGGGTAGATGATCACATCGTGGTAATAGGTCTTTCCCTTTATCCTTATCCTGCCAAAGTCATAGCCTTCTATCACGGGCAAACTCCTTGAGGATCTCCTCCACCTCCCTGTCCTCCACCTGGGGGAAGTCCTCGTAGAACTGGCTTATGGCGTAGAAGAGGTAGGGTTTGAGGATGCACACGATATCATCGGCAATGCCCTCCTCAACGAGTTCCTCGATCTTGGAGGCAGGGGCAACAGGCACGGCAAGGACCTTTGTCTTTGGACCCTTCAGGGAGAGGACACGGAGTGCAGCGATGGCTGTTGCACCTGTGGCAAGGCCATCATCACAGAGGATGACGAGCCTGTCCTTCACCTCAGGAGGTGGCAGTATCTTCCTGTAGCTTTCCATCCTCTTCCTTATGATCTCAAGCTGCCTTGCCCTCTCCTCCTCTATGTATGATGCCGGGATGCCCCACCTCTTTACCACCTCCTCGTTTATGTAGGTACTTCCATCCTCCATGACGGCCCCTATGGCAAACTCGGGGTCACCAGGGGCCCCTATCTTCCTGGGTATCACAACATTTAGATCCCCTTCAAGGGCCTTTGCCACCTCCCTGCCCACTATGACCCCTCCTCTCGGTATGGCCAGGACAAGGGGGTTCAAACCCCTGTAGCGGGACAGGGCCTGGGCAAGCCTCCTTCCTGCATCCACCCTGTCTTTGAAGACCCCTTCATTCATCTCCTGAAGGCCCTTTTCCCTGCATACATGGCCACCTCACCGAGTTCCTCCTCTATCCTCAGGAGCTGGTTGTACTTGGCTATCCTCTCGCTCCTTGAAAGGGAGCCTGTCTTTATCTGCCCTGAATTCACAGCAACACTTAGGTCGGCTATGGTTGTATCCTCTGTCTCACCGCTTCTGTGGGAGACAACGGATGTGTAGGATGCCCGGTGGGCCATGTCAATGGCCTCAAGTGTCTCTGTGAGGGTTCCGATCTGGTTTACCTTGATGAGGATGGAGTTGGCCACTCCCTTTTCTATGCCCTCCTTGAGCCTCTTTGTGTTTGTCACGAAGAGGTCATCACCCACGAGCTGCACCCTGTCACCGAGTCTTTCGGTGAGGGTCTTCCAGCCCTCCCAGTCCTCCTCGGAAAGGCCATCCTCGATGGAGACGATGGGGTACCTGTCCACCAGTTCCTCATAGAGTCCTATGAGCTCAAGGGAGGTGAACCTCTTCCCCTCACCTGTGAGCTCATAGAGACCGTCCCTGTAGAACTCGGAGGCTGCGGCATCGATGGCTATCGCAATCTCCTCTCCAGGGCTGTAACCGGCCCTCTCAATGGCCTCAAGTATCACCTTTATGGCCTCTTCGTTGGAGGACAGGTCAGGGGCAAAGCCACCTTCATCGCCCACTGCTGTGGATAGCCCCCTGTCCCTGAGTATGGCCTTCAGGTGGTGGAAGGTCTCTGCAGATATGCGAAGGGCCTCGCTGAAGCTCTCGGCACCAAGGGGTACTATCATGAACTCCTGAAGATCAAGGTTGTTGTCTGCATGGACCCCACCGTTTATGACATTCATGAGCGGCACAGGCAGGACCCTTGCGTTCACCCCTCCGATGTAGCGGTAAAGGGGGAGCCCAAGGGCCTCGGATGCCGCCTTTGCCACGGCAAGGGAGACTCCAAGGATCGAGTTGGCCCCGAGGTTGCTCTTGTTCTCGGTACCGTCAAGTTCGATCATGAGTCTGTCTATGTAGACCTGGTCAAGGGCATCCATGCCTATCACTTCAGGGGCAATCACCTTTTCCACCTTCTCCTTTGCCTTGAGGACCCCCTTGCCGTGGTACCTTCCCCTGTCGTTGTCCCTCAATTCAAGGGCCTCAAACCTGCCTGTCGATGCCCCTGAGGGCACTGCGGCCCTTCCAAAGAAGCCTCCTTCAAGGATCACCTCCACCTCGATGGTTGGATTTCCCCTTGAGTCGAGTATCTCCCTTGCGAAGACATCGGTTATAACGGTCATGGCAGCCTCCTTACCGTTGTTTTTAAGGGAGCCCTGAAAGAGGGCCATCTCCTCATGAACCATCCTAACCGGTATTTACCCTTCGGATCCGAACAGCCTTTGGGGCTGGATCCAGGGCCTTCAGCGCGATTCCTGATAAGAGGGGGTAGGCCAATGATACCACAAAGACAGAAAAAGGGAAGACCTAATTGTGAGGATGACCCAGCCACCGGACTTGAACCATCAGGCCAAGGCCCGTTGACAATGTAAGTTGAACTGTGAGAATATCAAAGGTAATACCTTAAGCCGGAGCTATATGAAGATCAGGATCCTCATCGCTACCCTTCTTGCCCTTGTCCTTGCCCTTACACTCTACCTCATCCTCATAAAGGGTCTCTTTACCAGGGAGTGGGTGAAGGATTACATCATCTCCTCCATAGAGGAGGCCACCCACAAGGAGATAAGGGTCGAGGAGATGGGGCTTTCCCTATTTCCAGCACCTGCGGTGGAGTTGAGGGGGGTGAAGGTCTACGAGGATGGCAGGCTCCTCTTCTCATCCCCCAGAGTGGAGGGGAAGGTGGGGATACTCTCCTTCCTCTTCATAAGGCCCGTGGTCAAGACACTCCTTATAGACAGGCCAGAGATCTACATCGAGATAGATGGAAGGGGCGAGGGGGGGCTCCCTGCCATCCCCTTTGGAAGCCTTGAGGTGAGGGGTGGAAGGCTCTTCTTCCGGGATCGCACCGTGGAGCCCCATGTCTCCTTTCAGATGAAGGAGATGGACCTTGAGGTGAAGAGGGGGCTTCTCAGGGGTTACAGGCTGGGGCTGACAGGGCTTCTTGGCAAAGGGGATCGCTTCGGCAGGGTGATGGTAAAGGGCAGGGTCTCTGACAAGGGTGTGCTTGCTGTGGATGGAAGGTTCTACACCATCGATGTGGAACCCTTCAGCCCTTACCTTGGAGGGACGGTTAAGGGGGGGTATGTGGATGGGGAGGTCTCCCTTGAGTGGGAGGAGGGGAAGGGAAGGCTGAAGGGGAGGCTCTTTTCCCCGGGGCTTGACCTCTTCTACATCCAGGCCCTGAGGCTTTCAGGCCTTGATACCTCCTTTAAAGCCCGCCTATCAAAGGAGAGGGTCTTTGTAGAGGCCTCAAGGCTTGTCTTCAATGGCATGGAGTTCTGGGGAAGGCTGGAGATAGACAGGGCAAGGGGTTCCATCGATGGGAGGTTCCGGTCCTCCTACCTGGATCTTGACTCCCTCAAGGGTTACATGCCGGAAAGGCTGGCCCCCTTGAAGGCCCTTATAAGGGGAGGACTTCTGGAGATAGAGGAGGTGAGCTATCGCGGGGGATACCCCGATTCCTTTGAGACCTTCCTCAAAGGCCTTGAGGGAAGGATCTCCCTGAAGGAGGCGATCCTTGCTCTCAACGGGATGGAGTGGAAGCACCTCTCAGGTACCCTGGATTACAGCTACGAGGAGGTGGGGATCAGGGGGCTTAAGGCCTCCTACAACGGCAGCGTCTTGAGGGACCTTTCCGGGACCGTAAAGGCCCCCTTTACAGGGAATCCCCTTCTGGAGATCTCCTTCAGTGGTGATCTGGACCTTTCCCATGTCCCTTCCATCCTTTCCCTCTTCCCGGAAGGCAAGAGGCTCTCACCCCTCATAGAGACATCCGGTGTGGCTGGGGTGGAGGGCAGCATCAAGGGGAAGGTGAGGGACCTCCAGTACAGGGTTGGGGCCTCCCTGAATCGGGTTGGCATCACTTACAGGCCCCTTGGTCTCAAGGTCTCGGATGTGACCGGGAGGGTGGAGGTGGATAGGGAGGCCATAGCCTTTGAAGGGATAAGGGGGAGGTCAGATGGGGTGGAGTTCAGCCTCACAAGGGCAAGGATTGAGGGGTACACTTCTGAGAGGCCAAGGTTCCGTGGATCCGGTACCCTGGAAGTGGATCTAAAGGAGGCCCTGAAGGTGGCCCACCTCCATCCTGATCTTGGAAGGTGGCTTAAGGATATAAGGGTGAGGAAGGGGAGGCTTGCCCTGAAGGGGGCTGTGGAGAAGGACAAGACCCTTCGAATCAGGGGACAGGGGACCATTGAGGGGGGGGAGTTCCTTGTGGTGCCTTTCGGTGTGGCCTCAAAGGTGTCTGGCACCTTTGGCCTTACCGAAAGGGAGATCACCATAGGGAAGGTGGAGATCGCCACAGAGGGGTCCTCCCTCTCCATCAAAGGCACCGTAAAGGACTACATGGAGAGGCCATCCCTTGATCTCCGTGGTGGCCACCGTATCGATTCAAAGGACCTTCTTTCCATCCTCCCCTGGAAGGGGCTGGGTGGGGAGGGATACCTCAAAGGGAGGTTCTCTCTAAAGGGGAGGGTGGGAAACCTCAGGGTCAGGGGGGAGATGGATCTTGCAGGCCTGGCTGTTGGCATCCCAGGGAGGGTGTACAAGCCATCGGATGTGGGTGGAAAGGTGAGGTACAGTCTCATCTACAGGGATGGGAGGGTTTCCTCCCCTGGATTCCACCTTGAGGCAATGGGGGCAACCCTGGATGTGAAGGTGAGGGATCTCGAGACGCTGGACATCGATGGGACCATCCTTGCAAAGGGCCTCAAGACAGGGGACCTTAAGAGGCTTATCCCTGCCATACTCGATTCACCGGGAAGGATAGATGGAAGGGTCAGCATAAAGGGACCTCTCCTCAAGAGGGAGGCTTTGAGGATCAAGGGTGATGTGGTGGTGGAGGGGCTCTCCTTCCAGCCTTCCAGAGGACCTTCCTTCAGGGAGATAGGCCTCAGGGTCCACTTCACAGGGAAAGGGGCAGAGGTACCTTCCATACGCATCGAGAGGGGAAGGTCTACCATCACGGGGAGGATGAGGGTAAAGGGGTTTTCAAGGCCCTCTGTTACTGTGGATATCTCGGCGATGAGGTGGTACGAGGAGGACTTCCCCCCCAATGAGCTTGTAAAGAGGGCTGTGAGGGCCTTTCTCAAGGGAGGGAAGGTGAAGGGGAGGGTTGCTGCTGGAAAGGGGAGCTTCCATGGCATGGGGTTTTCCGCCTTGAGGGCACAGGTTTCCATGGAGAGGGATGTATGGACCTTCTCCCCCTTCCGGATAGTCCTTCAGGATGGACTCATGGCAGGGACCTTCAAGATGGCCCCGGGCAAGGAGGGTGGGAAGGTCTATCTCCTCGATATGGAGTGGGAGGGTGGCAACATGGAGAAGGTGATAAAGGAATGGCTCGGAAAGGAGAGGGTGATGACCGGAAGGTTCGATGCAAAGGCATCTGTGAGGTGGGAAGGGAGGAACAAGGCCGAACATCTGCGATCCCTTACAGGGGGGATAGAGATAGAACTCAGGGATGGAAGGATATACAGACTCTTTACGGTCCTCTCCAAGCTTGTGGGACTCCTTAACCCTGTGAGGATCATAACCCTTGACCTTCCGAGCCTCTCCAAGGAGGGTATGGCCTACAGGAGGATAAGGGGGAGCTTCAGGCTTGACAGGGGTGTGCTCTATACGGATGACCTCGATATCGAGGGGAGGGAGATGAGGATCATCTGGATAGGTTCGGTGGATATACCGGAGAACAGGATAGACTCATACATGGCCGTCCAGCCCTTTAAGGTTGTGGATGAGGTCCTTGAGGAGACCCTTGGCAGGATACCCCTCATAGGGACCATCATCCTTGGCAAGGACAAGAAGCTCCTTGTCCTCTACTACAGGGTCAGAGGGGATCTGGGCCATCCTGATGTCAAGGGCATGAACATCCAGGGGGTGGGCAAGGGGATAAGCGAACGGTTCAAGATGCTCCTTCCGGGGGTCAGGTGAGAACCGATCTTTACAGGAGGTCCTTGCTCAAGGCGATATTCTCGTCCCTTTCCCTTCTTGTCCTTGAGGGGCCCCTTTCCCTCATCCGCGGTGAGGTAAGGAGAGGGATAGGTGAGACCTTCTCAGGGGAAAGGCTCCATTACAGGATCGGCTTCTGGTGGTTCAAGGATGCGGCAAAGGGAAGCATCGCCTTTGAGGGGGAGGGAAGAGGAAGGTATGTGGCAACGGTAAGGGCAGAGACCCTGGGCATAATAGGGTGGCTTACCCGCTACAGGAAGGACATCTACCATGCCTACATGGAGGAGATAGATGGGGGCAGGAGGCTGAGGACCTACCTCTTTGAGAAGGAGGTAAACATTGGAGGAAGGATAAGGAAGGGTTACATAAGGGCGGACTACAATTCAGGGGTTGTTGAGTGGAAGAGCTGGGGCAGCGGTCCGGAGAGGGGTGGGAAGGACCCCATTCCGGAGGGAAGGATACTTGATGATCCCATAGGGGCCTTCTATAATTTCAGGTATGGTGCCTATGGCCCTGTTGAAGAGGGAAGGAGCTACAGGATAGACACCTTTCCGAAGGATGGAAGGATCCAGACCATCCAGATAAGGATCGCCACAGAGGAGGAGAAGATGAGGAGACTCAGGTCCATGGGCCATAAGGTGGCCTACCTTGTGGATCTAAGGGTGGACAAAGACATCATAGGTTCAAAGGCAGGGAAGATAGAGGTGATGCTTGACAGGGATCTTGTGCCTGTTATGGGGGTTGTAAGGGATGTCTTTTTCTTCGGTGATGTAAAGGGGAGACTTGTAAGGAGATAGAGATGGAAAAGAAGGGGAAGGACGATATAAAGGAGGGCCTTATCTCCATCATAAGGAAGACGAAGAGGATAACCAGGGATGTTGTGGAGGGCTTCAGGAAGGGATACAGGGAGACATCCAACAAGGAGGAGAAGAAGGAAAAGGATGGTTAAGAGATACGATGTGATCATAGTGGGTGCAGGGCCGGCAGGGATATTCGCAGCCATTGAACTCTCAAGGAAGAAGGGGCTCTCCGTCCTCATGGTGGAAAAGGGCAAGGACCTGGATGAGAGGGAGAGCCTCACATCCGGATGGGGTGGTGCAGGTGCCTTCAGCGATGGGAAGCTCAACCTCTCCACCGAGATAGGGGGATGGCTCTCCCAGTACATCCCTGAAAGGGAGCTTATGGATCTCATAGGGTATGTGGACCGCATATACCTTGAGTTCGGTGCCCCCCGTGAGACCTATGGCCTTGATGAGGCGGCCATTGATGAGCTGAAAAGGAGGTCCATCCTCTCCCACCTCTCCCTTATCCCCTCAAGGATAAGGCACCTTGGAACGGAAAGGTGCAAGGCCATCCTTCGGTCCATAAGGGAGTGGCTCTCAGACCGGGTGGATATCCTCACCGATACAATGGTCAGGACCATTGTGGCCGAAAAGGGGGTTGTAAGGGGGGTGAAGACGGAGGATGGAAGGTTCTTCCGTGCCCCCTATGTGATAGTTGCCCCTGGAAGGGATGGTGCCCCATGGCTTACGGAGGAGGCAAGGAGGCTTGGCCTCTCCATAAGGCCAAATGCTGTGGATATAGGGGTGAGGGTGGAGGCCCCGGCCCCCCTCATGGAACCGGTTACCTCTGTCCTTTACGAGGGGAAGTTCCTCTACTATTCAAAGACCTTTGAGGACAGGGTGAGGACATTCTGCATGTGCCCCTACGGGTATGTATCCACAGAGGTGTACGAGGATGTGGTAACGGTAAACGGCCATTCCTACAGCGACAGGAGGAGCGAGAACACGAACTTCGCCATCCTCGTTTCCACCACATTCACAGAGCCCTTCAAGGAGCCCATAGCCTTCGGCAAGTACATAGCAAGGCTGGCAAACCTCCTTGGAGGTGGCATAATCATCCAGAGGCTTGGTGACCTGAAGGGGGGAAGGAGGTCCACCCCTGAAAGGATCGGGAGGAGTGTGGTGAGACCCACCCTGCCCGAGGCCACCCCTGGTGATCTGAGCTTTGTCCTGCCCTACAGATACCTCATGGACATCATCGAGATGGTTGAGGCCCTTGATAAGGTGATCCCTGGCATAGACGGGAGGGACACCCTCCTGTACGGTGTGGAGGCCAAGTTCTACTCCTCAAGGATAGCACTGAAGAGGGATCTTGAGACCGAGATAAAGGGCCTTTACGCCATAGGTGATGGTGCAGGTATCACAAGGGGTCTCATCCAGGCCTCTGTCTCAGGGGTTGTGGCGGCAAGGTCCATCATGGGCAGGCTCAGTACTTAGAGACGTTTATCTCCTCCATCCTCCCGGTCACCATGAAGACCGTCCTCTCCGCTATGTTTGTGACCCTGTCGGCTATCCTCTCAAGGTTGTGGGCCACCCAGAGAAGGTATGTTGCTCCCTTGATGATCTTGGGGTTCTCTATCATGAGGACGATGAGTTCCCTGTATATCTGATCATAGAGGGCATCCACCTCATCATCCTCTGCGCACAGATCCCTTGCCCCTTTTACATCCCTCTCTATGAAGGCCTTCAGGGATCGATCCAGCATGGATATGGCCTTTTCAGCCATCCTTGGCACATCTATGAGGGGCTTCACAAGGGGGTCCTTCCCTATCATGAGGCTTATCTTGGCGATCCCCTCTGCATGGTCACCCATCCTCTCAAGGTCAGTGATGATGCTGAGCACAGCGGCTATGACCCTCAGGTCCCCTGCCATGGGCTGCTGGGTGGCAATAAGGGAAAGGCACCGTTCCTCTATCTCGAAGCGCTTGTTGTTGATGTTGAGGTCTTCCTTTATGATCTCCTCCGATCGTTTGAGGTCCCTCTCCTTCAGTGCCCTTACCGATTCCCTTATGGCCTTCTTCACCATCTCGCCAAGGTCAAGGACCTCCTTTTCAAGATCCTTCAAGGCCTTGTGAAATGCCTCCCTTGTCATGACACCTCCTATCCGAACCTGCCTGTGATATAGTCCTCAGTTACCTTGCTTGAGGGGTTTGTGAAGATCTTCTCTGTCCTGTCGAACTCCACAAGCTCCCCGAGCATGAAGAACCCTGTAAACTCAGACACCCTTGCTGCCTGCTGCATGTTGTGGGTGACGATGACCACCGTGTAGTCCCTCTTGAGCTCATCTATGAGGTCCTCTATCTTCGCTGTGGCAACGGGATCAAGGGCGGAACATGGCTCATCGAAGAGTATCACCTCCGGTTTCACAGCAAGGGCCCTTGCAATGCAAAGCCTTTGCTGCTGTCCCCCTGATAGGTTTAGTGCAGAGGTGTGGAGCCGATCCTTCACCTCCTCCCAGAGGGCTGCCTTCTTCAGGCTCTCCTCCACGATCTCGTCCATCCTCTTCCTGTCCCTCATGCCCTGTATCCTGAGTCCGTAGGCCACATTCTCGTATATGCTCTTGGGGAAGGGGTTGGGCTTCTGGAAGACCATCCCGATCCTTCTCCTGATCTCTATCACATCCACATCCTTTGAGTATATGTCCTTGCCCTGATAGAAGACCCTTCCCGATACCCTGAAGCCCGGTATAAGGTCGTTCATCCTGTTGAGGCACCTTATGAAGGTGCTCTTCCCACAGCCAGAGGGGCCGATGATGGCAGTTACCATCTTCCGCGGTATCTCCATATCTATGGCCTTGAGGGCCTGCTTTTCACCGTAGAAGGCATTCAGCCCCTCTATCTTGAAGGCAGATTCCATCCTACCACCTCATCCTCTTCTGGTATCTGTACCTCAGGTATATGGCAAGGCTGTTTAAGAGGATCGTGAATATGAGAAGCACTATTATAGCAGCAGCTGCATTTGTATAGAAGCCCTTCTGAGGCCTTGAGACCCAGTTGAATATCTGGATCGGAAGGACCGTGAAGGGATCGAAGAGGCCCTGGAGGCTGAACTCTACAAAGGGGAAGCTTCCCGTAAAGGTTATGGGCCATGTGGGCAGGAAGGCGATGTATGTGAGGGCCCCTATGGTGATGAGGGGGGCCGTTTCACCTACAGCCCTTGACATGGCCAGGATGGTGCCCGTGAGTATGCCGGGGAGTGCGGCTGGCAGCACCTGTCTGATGATGGTCTGCCACCTGGTGGCACCGAGGGCGTAGGATGCCTCCCTTATGGAGAAAGGCACAGTCCTCAATGCCTCCCTTGTGGACATGATGATGATGGGCAGGACCAGGAGGGTCAGGGTCAGGGCACCGGAGAGCACGCTCCTTTCCAGGGCAAGGGCACGGACAAAGAGCCCCAGGCCAAGGAGGCCGTATATGATGGATGGCACACCTGCAAGGTTTGCTATGTTCACCTCTATGAGCCATGTGAAGCGGTTTTTGCCCGCATACTCCTCAAGGTATATGCCGGCACCAACCCCTACAGGGAAGGAGAACAGGGCCGTGAGGATCATGATCCAGGCAGATCCAACAAGGGGAGAGAGGATACCTGCCTTTCCAGGCCTCCTTGATGGAAAGCTTGTGAGGAAGTCCCAGCTGAGCCTTGAGGCCCCGTCCATGACCACATCGATGATGAGGATGGAAAGGAAGAGGATACCCGCAAGGGTGGCGGCAAGGCTCAGGGCAACGAAGACCCTCTCCTTCAGGTCCCTCATCTGTACTCCTCCCTGAACCTCTCCCTCATCCAGTAGCTTACAAGGTTGAGGATGAGCGTGAAGATGAAGAGGGTCATACCTGCTGCGAATATGGTCTTGTACTCTATGGTGCCTGCAGGGGTATCGCCGAGGCTTACCTGAACTATATAGGCCGTTATCGTCTCTATGGGGACAAGGGGGTTGAGGGTAAGCCTTGGCTGCTGACCGGATGCGATGGTGACGATCATGGTCTCCCCTACAGCCCTGGATACGGCAAGGATGAAGGCAGAGATGATCCCTGATAACGCACCCGGGATGACCACACTTGTTATCACCTTGAGCCTTGTTGCTCCCAGGGCATAGGCACCCTCCTTGAGCTCACGGGGCACGGCATACATGGCATCCTCGCTGAGGGAGGATACCATGGGGAGGATCATTATCCCCATCACTATCCCTGGACTCAGGGCATTGAAACCCGCCATGCCAGGGATGAAGCTCTTCAGAAGGGGTGTTACAAAGAGGAGGGCGAAGTAGCCGTACACAACGGTGGGTATCCCTGCAAGGATCTCAAGGAGGGGCTTAACCACATCCCTCACCCTTCCCGGTGCATATTCGCTCAGGTAGATGGCGCTGAGAAGACCAAGGGGCAGTGCAACGGCCATGGCTATGGTGGATACGAGGAATGTCCCTGTGAGGAGGGGCAGGATACCGAAGTGTTTCTCGACGAAGAGAGGGGTCCACTGGGTATCGGTGAGGAAGTCTATGATGGAGACCTCCTTGAAGAACTCCACCGTCTCGAAGATGAGGACCCCTATGATACCGATGGTGGTGAATATGGAGAGGGTGGCACAGAGGAAGAGGAGGAGACCTATGGCACCCTCATAGAGCCTTCTCATCCCTTATTCCTCTATCTTCAGGAGATCCTCTATCCTGACCCCTACCTGTGAGCCCTTTCCTGCGAAGACAGAACCTGTTATGCCCTTTTCGAACCTCTTGAGGGCAAGCTCATAGGCCTTGTCCGGTAAGGGTATGTAGCCCACCTCCCTTACGAGCTCCCTTCCCTCTCTGAGGTAGAACCTCACAAAGTCCCTGACCTCTGGCCTCTTTGCTGCCTTCTTGTTCACATAGATGAAAAGGGGCCTTGAGAGGGGCTGATAGGTCCCGTTGTTTACCGTTTCAGGGGTGGGAAGTATCGGTCCCTTACCGTTTGAATCGTTGCCATCATCTATGGGCACGAGCTTGAGCTTATCCCTGTTCTCCTCGTAGTAGGCAAAGCCGAAGAAGCCCAGGGCAAGGGGGTCTGTAGATACACCCTGGACAAGGACATTGTCGTCCTCACTTGCCGTAAAATCCCCCCTGCTTGCCCCTTCCTTGCCCACTATGGCCTCTGTGAAGTAGTCGTATGTCCCTGAATCAACACCCGGCCCGTAGAGATGGATCTCCTTGTCGGGCCACTCCGGCCTGATCTGATTCCACTTCGTTACCCTTCCCTGGGCAGAGGGCTCCCAGATCTTCTTCAGTTCCTTTACCGTGAGGTAGTCAACCCAGTTGTTTCCAGGGTTCACAACGACGGCAATCCCGTCGTAGGCCACAGGGAGCTCTATGTACTCGATGCCGTTCTTCCTGCAGAGTTCAACCTCTGTCGGCTTTATCGGTCTTGAGGCATCGGATACATCCGTCTCTCCCCTGCAGAACTTCTTGAAGCCTCCACCTGTGCCGGATATCCCCACCGTGACCATGACCTTTCCCCTCTTTGCCGCCTGGAACTCCTCGGCCACGGCCTCTGTGATGGGGAAGACCGTGCTGGACCCATCCACCTTTACAAGCCTTCTCTTTGCCTCTGCCTTGAGAGGAAAGAGGATCGATGCCGCCAGGATGAGGAAGATGATGAATCTCTGTGCCTTCATGTCTTACCTCCTGTTTTTTTTCAGGAGGTTACACCATCCCTGTTACAGATCTGTTACAGCGGTGTTAAGGGATCTATAAGATCTATCCCCTCAGCACATCCTGCATGTCATAGAGGCCTTCTTGTTGCCTTACGAGCCAGAGGGCAGCCTTTACAGCGCCACGGGCAAAGGTGTCCCTGCTGTGGGCCCTGTGGGTTATCTCTATCCTCTCACCAAGACCACCGAATATGACCGTGTGGTCCCCCACGATGTCACCTGCCCTTATGACCTGGATCCCTATCTCTTCCCTGCTCCTCTCCCCTGTTATCCCCTTCCTTGCGTAGACGGCCACCCTTTCGAGGTCCCTCCCGAGGGCATGGGCTATGACCTCTGCAAGCCTCAGGGCTGTACCGCTTGGGGCATCCTTCTTCAGCCGGTGATGGGCCTCAACGATCTCTATGTCAAAGTCCCCTCCAAGGGCCCTTGCAATCTCTGGGAGGACCCTGAGCAGGAGGTTTATGCCGAGGCTCATGTTCGGGGATACAAGGCACCTTGTCTTCTGTCCAAGTTCCCTCAGCTGGTTCCTCTGTTCCCTGGAAAAGCCGGTGGTGCCTATGACGATGGCCTTCTTCTCTTTAACAGCCCCTTCGAGGTGCTTTATGGATGCCTCTGGTATGGAGAAGTCTATCACCACATCACAGCCCCTTATGGCCCTTTCATAATCCCCCTCTATGGGGACCCCGATCCTCCCTATCCCTGCCACCTCGCCGGCATCTGAACCTATCAGGGGACTGTCCTCCCTCTCTATGGCACCTGAAAGGGTGGCCTGGGGGGTCTCCTTTATGACCCCTATGATCCTCCTTCCCATCTTCCCTGCGGCACCTGTTACAGCGATCCTTACCATCCTTCCCTCCTGCTACAAGAGCCCGTAGTCTGTGAGGGCCTTCTTCAGCCTCTCCCTGTTTGAGGGGGCCATGGGTACAAGGGGGAGCCTCAACTCCTCCTCTATCCTTCCCATCATGGCAAGGGCGGTCTTCACGGGGATGGGGTTCGTCTCAATGAACATCGCCCTGTGGAGGGGAAGGAGCCTGTAGTGGAGCCTCCTTGCCTCATCCATATCCCCGGCCTCAAGGGCATCCACCAGGGAGGCCATGTCTTTGGGGGCTATGTTGGCTGTTACAGAGATCACCCCCTTGCCCCCAAGGCACATGAGGGGGAAGGTGGTGAAGTCATCACCCGACAGGACCGTAAAACCCTCCGGGCACATCTCGATGATCCTGCTCACCTGGTTCATGTCGCCTGTGGCCTCCTTTATCCCCACTATGTTCTTGAGCTCTGCAAGCCTTGCCACTGTTTCGGGAAGGAGATTCACCCCGGTCCTCCCAGGGACATTGTAGAGGATGAGGGGAAGATCCACTTCCTCTGAAACGGCCCTGTAATGCTGGTAGAGCCCCTCCTGGGTGGGCTTGTTGTAATAGGGGGTTATGAGGAGGGCCCCATCGGCCCCGGCCCTTTCGGCATGTTTTGTGAGCATTATCGTCTCCGCCGTGGAGTTGGAGCCAGTCCCTGCTATCACAGGGACCCTCTTATCCACGGCCTCTATGGCCACCTCCACCACCCTCTCGTGTTCCTCATAGGAGAGGGTGGCCGATTCTCCTGTAGTGCCGCATGGAACGATCCCGTCCGTTCCCATCCCTATCTGGAACTCTATCAGATCCCTGAATGCCCCCTCGTCCACCTTCCCGTCCTTGAAGGGCGTTACTATGGCTACAATGGATCCCCTGAACATGGTAACACCTCCCTTTAAGGGCTCATCCTCATAGATCTATCCATCCCTCAAAGACCTTCACCGCAGGGCCTGTCATGAAGACATGGTTGTCCTCACCCCAGAGGACATCAAGGTCCCCACCCTTGAGGTGGACAATGGCCCTCTTGTGGAGTAGCCTGTTCAAGACCCCTGCAACAAGGGTGGCACATGCCCCTGTCCCGCAGGCCATGGTCTCCCCTGCCCCCCTCTCCCACACCCTCATCTTTACCTCCCTGTCGGTGATGACCTGGGCAAACTCCACATTTGTCCTTTCCGGGAAGAGGGGATGCTTCTCTATGGCAGGTCCGTATCTTTCCACAGGGAACCCATCTACATCGTCAACAAAGATCACCGTATGGGGGTTCCCCATGGATACACAGGTGATCTTGAAATCCCTGTCCATGACCTTCAACGGATGGGAGACCACCCTCCCTTTCAGGTTCACAGGCACCTTTTCTGCCTCAAGGGCCGGTTCACCCATGTCCACCTCCACGAGGTCCTCCCTCACCTTGGCCTCTATGATCCCTGCCTTTGTCTCTATCTCCAGGTCATGGCTCTCGGTTATACCCTTCTCAAGTAGGTAGATGGCAAAGCACCTGACCCCGTTGCCACACATCTCGGCCTCACTTCCATCGGGGTTGTAGATGACCATCCTTGCATCAGCCACCCGGGAAGGACGCACAAGGAGCAACTGGTCAGCACCTATCCCGAACCTCCTGTGGCATAGCCTTCTGGCAAGTTCAGGGAGATCCGTGAGGGTCTCCTCCCTGTCATCTATGACGATGAAGTCGTTCCCGAGGCCTTCCATCTTCGTGAATTCTATCCTCATCTCCTCACCTCTATCCGTGGTTGGGGGTCTTCCATCTCCCTAAAAGGGGATGGTCTCTCCCCTTATGAGGTCCTCGTAGCTCTCCCTCTCCCTTATAAGGTGCCACCTGTCATCCCTTACAAGCACCTCCGCTGCCCTTGGCCTTGAGTTGTAGTTGGAAGACATGGAGAAGCCGTAGGCCCCTGCACTCATTATGGCAAGGAGTTCTCCTGGCTCGGGTCTCACGATCTCCCTGTCCCTTGCAAAGAAGTCACCTGTCTCACAGATGGGGCCAACCACATCGGCTACTATCTCTTCCCTGCCCTCTTCAAGCCTCACCGGCTTTATGGCGTGGTAGGAGTTGTAGAGGCTTGGCCTTGCAAGGTCGTTCATGGCTGCATCCACTATGACGAACCTCTTTTCCGATGTCTCCTTTGTGTAGAGGACCTTTGTTACCAGGAT
Source organism: Deltaproteobacteria bacterium (assembly GCA_015492305.1). Classification (GTDB taxonomy): domain Bacteria; phylum Desulfobacterota; class GWC2-55-46; order S146-80; family S146-80; genus S146-80. The sequence goes on along the minus strand of WGFJ01000123.1, from coordinate 13,689 downwards.
TCCCGCATTCCCCGACATGACCCTTCCAGGCTCGAAGACAAGGGTCAGGTCAAGGCCCCTTGTTGCCTCTATCACGGCCTGTCCGTATCTTGAAGGATGGGGTGGTTCCTCCCTGTCGTAGGTGATTCCCAGTCCACCACCCACATCGAGGTATCTTATCTCTATCCCCTCTTCCTTCAGATGGCCGATGAGCTCCCTTGTCCTTTTAAGGGCATCCACAAAGGGGGAGATCTGGGTGATCTGGGAACCTATGTGGGTGTCGATGCCCACGATCTCGAGGTTCTTCAGGTTGTCCCTTGCATAGAGATACTCCTCAATGGCCCTCTCACTCTCTATCCCGAACTTGTTCTTTTTCAGGCCCGTTGAGATGTAGGGATGGGTCTTTGGGTCCACATCCGGGTTCACCCTTATGGCGATCCTTGCCTTCTTCCCGAGTCTTCCTGCCACCCTGTCTATTGCCAGGAGTTCCTGATGAGACTCCACATTGAACATGAGGATCCCTGCATTCAGGGCGTACTCGATCTCCTCTTCCCTCTTGCCAACCCCGGAAAACACCACCTTCGCTGGATCCACCCCTGCCTTAAGTGCCCTGTAGAGTTCTCCACCGGACACGATGTCAAGGCCGCTTCCCTCATCAACAAAGACCTTGAGGATGGCTATGTTGGAGTTGGCCTTCACGGAATAACAGATGAGATGGGGGACCTCCTTGAAGGCCTCATCAAAGGCGCGGTAATGTCTGACCAGGGTCCTGTGGCTGTAGATATAGCAGGGGGTGCCTACAGCCTCGGCGATCTCCTCTACAGGTATCTCTTCTGCAAAGAGGCGGTCTCCTTTATAGTGGAAGAAGTGCATCCATACCTCCTGATCTCTTTATTCGCCCCTTCAGGTGGGAGGGGTGGCCCCTTCTTCCCGCAGCCAAGAAGGATGAGGATCAAGGGCAGTATCAGCAGGACCTTCATGGACCAAGCTCCTCCTTGAGCCTTTCTATCCTCCTCCTTATGTCTTCCCTTCCTCCTCCACCCTCCACCTTCCTCCTGTCAAGGGCACCTTCCACATCCACCACGGACAGGACATCCTCCTCGAAGAGGGGGGAGAAGGACCTCCACTCCTTGAGGGAGAGGTCCTTGAAGGTCTTGCCCTTCTCAAGGCAGTAGGACACGATGGATCCCACAACATGGTGGGCCCTCCTGAAGGGAAGGCCTTTCATGACCAGGTATTCTGCTATATCTGTGGCCTCAAGGAAACCCCTTTCGGTGGCCTCCTTCATCCTTTCCCTGTTGAACCTTGCCCTGTGGAGCATGGGGGGCAGGATGGAGAGGCAGGCTGTGATGGTGTCTACCGTGTCAAAGAGGGGTGGTTTATCCTCCTGCATGTCCCTGTTATAGGTAAGGGGCAGGGCCTTCATTATGGTGAGGAGGCACAGGAGGTTCCCGTAGATCCTTCCTGCCTTTCCCCTTATAAGCTCTGCAACATCGGGGTTCTTTTTCTGGGGCATCATGCTCGAACCCGTTGTGAATGCATCCGGGAGCTCAAGGAACCCGAACTCCTCTGTGGACCAGAGTATGAGCTCCTCTCCGAGGCGGCTCAGGTGCATCATGAGTATGGAGGAGGTGGAAACAAACTCTATGCAGAAGTCCCTGTCACTCACGGCATCCATGCTGTTTTCCACTATCTCAGGGAAGTTGAGGAGCTCTGCCACATACCTCCTGTCAAGGGGAAGGGTCGAGCCTGCAAGGGCACCTGATCCAAGGGGCATACGGTTCACCCTCTTGAGGCAGTCCCTGTACCGTTCCTCGTCCCTCCTGAACATATCCATGTATGCAAGGAGGTGATGGGCAAGGGATACGGGCTGGGCCCTCTGGAGATGGGTGTATCCAGGGAGGATGGCATCCATGTTTTGCTCTGCCTGGTGGAGGAGGGCCTTTTCAAGTTCCCTCAAAAGGGATAGGATCCTCCCTATCTCGTCCCTCAGGTACAGCCTCAGGTCAAGGGCTATCTGGTCGTTTCTGCTTCTGCCGGTGTGGAGCTTCTCCCCTGCCTCCCCTATCTTCTCTACCAGCCTCCTTTCGATATTCATGTGGATGTCCTCGAAGGAGGTGGAAAAGGGAAAGGTCCCCTCCTCTATCTCTCCTTTTATCTCCTCAAGGCCCTCTACGATCCTCCTCATCTCCTCATCACTTATGAGCCCAACCTTTGCAAGCATCCTTGCATGGGCAATGCTGCCCTCTATATCATGCCTGTAGAGCCTCCTGTCGAAGGACAGGGACTCTGTGAAGGACTCGACCAGTCTGTCCGTCCTCTCCTTGAACCTTCCTGACCAGGGCTTTTCCATCCAAACAGACCTTTTAGGAACAGTTGCGAAGCGTGGTTGACCGTGAGGTATAGTAACTACAAAAGCCTCGATTGTCAACAGACTTTGGATCCTGCCCCAAAAGCCTGTGGACATCCATCTGCAGGGGCCTTATACTATACCTGAAGATGAAGAGAGAAGGGTGTTTCTGGAACGACAGGAAGGCCGAATGGTACAGGAAGGGGCTGAGATGCAGTGAGTTCCCGGGTAAGGTTGTCCCCTTCATCCTTGCCAGGACAGGGGATGCCGTGACATACCTCGATGTAGGGGCCGGTTGCGGTACCCTCACCATCCCCATTGCAGAGGCAGGCAAGGTGGTTACAGCCCTTGATCCCTCCCCCTCGATGATGAGGATCCTCATGGAGGAGGTGGAAAAGAGGGGGTTATCCAATGTGAGGTATGTGGAGGCCCCATGGGGTGAGGTGGACCTTGGCCCCCATGATGTGATCATATGTGCAAATGTCCCTGAACTGCTAAAGGGGTCTACAGGGTTTATAAGGGAGGCCAACATGCTCGCCAGGAAGGCTGTATTCCTCATAGAGGGGGTGGGACCGGATGCAGACAGGTTCTACTACAAGGATCTCTATCCCCTTCTCTTCGGCAAACCCTACCCCAGGAGGACCGATTACATCGCCACCTACAATGCCCTCCACTCCATGGGCATCTATGCGAATGTGGAGATAATCGACTACAACTTCGATCAGCCCTTCGATGACATAGAGGAGGCCATCGACTTCTGGAAGGAGTACATACCCCTTGAAACCGATGACCACGACAGGACCCTGAGGAAGTTCCTGCTGGAGAGGCTTGAGAGGGATGGAAAGGGTCTTATCGCCAGGTTCTCAAAGAGGTCGGCCATCATGTGGTGGAGGAAGGCCTAAGACTCCACCAGTTCAGCCACCACGGGGTACTCCTCAAGAACCTCCTCCCCGTGGGGGGCCTCATCCATGAAGTCTGTCAGATCCGTTCCTGCGTAATGCTCGAAGTGGATGCCATTTATGAATAGGGGGCTCTCGGTCACATCGTAGACCTTGCCCTTGTATGCTATGTATATGGGTTTTCCCTCCTCGCTTCCATCGTAGGCCTTGAGTTCCTCAAGGGTCATGGTCTTCATGGGTCACCTCCAAATGGTATTCATTCCTCCGGCTCTATATGGATGATCACATGGCTGTTGGGCAGGGCCTGTCTGATCTCCTCTTCCAGGTGATCGCATATCCTGTGGACATCCTTCACCTTTTCCTCCTTTCTCACCACCAGGTGAAGGTCTATGTGCCTCTCCCTGCCTGCCCTTCTTGTCCTGAGGCTGTGGAAGCTCACAAGCCCCTCAAACTCGTCCTTGTGGCTGTTGATGAGCCGGCCGATCAGTTCCTCCTCCTCATCGGAAAGCCTTTCGTCAAGGAGGCCACCGAAGGATTTGCGCATTATATCATATGCCACCTTGAAGATGAAGAGGGCAAGGCCTATGGCAACAAGGGGGTCTAATAGGGAGATCCCTGTCCACCGTATGAGGATTAGCCCGAGAAGGACACTTCCGGCCTGATAGACATTGGTTCTGAGATGCCATGCATCGGCCTTGAGGGCGATCGAGTCGTATCGGTCGGCATGGCGGGATATGTAGATGGACAGGAGGAGGTTTACACCCATGGATAGGATCATGGTGAGGAGGCCGTACTCTATGTTGACGATCTCCACGCCGTAGAAGATCCTCTTCACAGCGGAGTAGATGATGAATACGCCCCCTGCAAGGATGAATCCCGCCTCGATGGTGCCGCTTATATTCTCCCACTTTCCATGACCAAAGGGGTGTCTTCTATCCGGTGGCTTTTCCGCCTTCTTCAGGCTTATCCAGGCTATGAGGGATGCCACAAGGTCTATGCCGCTGTCTATGGCCTCTGAGAGGACACTGAGGCTCCCTGTCTTCAGGGCGGCAAGGAACTTTATGATGGTAAGCCCTGTGTTGGAGAAGACCGAGAGGAGGGCTATACCGGCAGGCCTGATCCTCATCCTATAACAAAGGGTACAGGGGTGAAGGTGAGGACAAAGATAAGGAGGGTCAGCCAGCCGAGGACCTTCCTCTTCAGGTCAAGGGGACTGTACTGGTCAATCACCGGTGGATGCCCTATCCCGAGGATGCTCACTATAATACCCCACACAAGCCAGCCAGGCCATCCAAAGACCCCGAAGAAGACCAGGAGGGAGAGTGTGATGATGGAGACGGCCCTGTGTCTCCTTCCGAAGATGGCGTATGCTATATGGCCTCCATCGAGCTGCCCTATGGGGAGGAGGTTCAGAGATGTCACAAAGAGGCCTATCCATCCCGCAAAGGCAATGGGATGGAGGATGACATCTATCCCGTCAGGGGTCTCACCGAGGGTGAAAGAGGCAAGGATGTGGAATATGAGGGACGATCCAAGGCCTATCCCCTTCTCCGTTCCAGATGGCACCACCTGGGAGAGCTTTAGACCGAGGGTGGTGAAGAAGAGGGAGACGATGAAACCCGCCACAGGCCCTGAGGCACCGATATCTATGAGGGCCTTCTTGCTGAGTATGGGGGACTTCATCTTTATAAAGGCCCCGAAGGTGCCGAGCAGGGTGGGTGCAGGTATGAAATAGGGCAGGGTGGACCTCACACCGTGGTACCTTGAGGTGAGGTAATGCCCCATCTCATGGGTGAGGAGGATGGTGAGGAGGGAGAGGGCAAAGGGCACCCCCCTTATGATCTGAAGGGGTTCCTTTATGGGATTTACCCCCTGCTGCAGGGCCCCTGCAAGGAGGGTGGTAAAGAGGGTGATCACAAAGAGGAGGGAAGGGACGAATATGGAAACCCTTTCCTCTTGGGGAAAAGAGATGTATCCTTTCAACAGTTACCCCGTGGATCTCCAGAAGGAGCAGAATGGATTTGACATGGTCCTTTTATTATAATAAAACCATTATAAAAGGCCCGCAGACATTAGTCAAGGAAGGCCACGGGAAGGACCGGATGGTGGGAAGGCACGGGATCCTTTTGCTCATACTCCTTGCTGGTTGCGCCTCGCAGGTAAAAGAAGAGAGGATAGAGCCACTGAGACAGCAGGTAAGGGGATTGCAGGAGTCACAGGCAGGGCTTGAGGCAAGGGTAGAGGAACTCCACAACAAGCTCACCTTCTTAGAGGACAGGATAGAGGCCCACCAGGAGGCCATCGAGAACCTCCAGAGGATGGCCTTGCCCACCGAACCACCTCAGGGGCTGAAAGAGGTAAGGATAGAGCCAGGGACTGAAGATCCGGAAACCCTTTACAAAAGGGGATACAACCTCTACAGGGCTGGAAACCTCACAGAGGCAAGGGAGGTATTCCAGGAGTTTATAAGGAAGTTTCCCCATCACCCCCTGGGGGATAACGCCCTCTACTGGATAGGCGAGACCTATTACACCGAGAGGGACTACGGCAAGGCCCTTGAGATCTTCAGGCAGGTGGCAAGGGATTACCCTCAAGGCAACAAGGTGCCCGATGCCCTGCTTAAGGTTGCCCTGACCCTGAGGGAGATGGGAAGGGTCAGGGAGTCAAGGGAGGTCTTAAAAAAACTCATTGAAGACTACCCTTCAAGTGAAGCCGCTTTGAAGGGAAGCAGTCTTCTGGAAGAGAGGTAAAGATGAAGAGGATATGGCCCTTTTTTGCACTTTTCTTCCTCCTTTTCATCACCCTTACCCCTGGAAGGGCTGAGGAGAGATACACCATAAGGAAGGGGGACACCCTGTGGGATATATCCCAGAGGTTTCTAAAGGACCCCCTCAAATGGAGGAAGATCTGGAGATGGAACCCCTTCATCACCAATCCTCACCTCATATACCCTGGTGAGACCATAAGGCTTGCACCGCCAGAGAGGATCGAGAAGATCCAGGAGGTGGAGGAGGTTGTAAAACCGCAGCAGATCAGGGAAAAGAAGGAGGTCACCCCAAAGGTCCTCACCATATCAAGGCCTGAGTTCAAGAGGACCGGTTTCATCTCAGAAGAGGAATTCCGGGGAAGCGGTGTCATTATAGGCTCGAAGGAGGGGAACATAACCCTCGGGGAGGGGGATGAGGTATATGTGAGCCTTGCCGAAGGTGCCAGGGTGGGGAAGAGGTATCTCATCGTCGAACCCCTGAAGGAGGTGAAACACCCAAGGACCGGCAAGAGGATGGGCTATATGGTGGAACCTGTGGGGGTCTTGAGGGTAACTGCCCAGGGGAAGGAGACATACATAGGCAGGATCGAAAGGTCCTACAGAGAGATCTTCAAGGGTGCAAGGCTGACCACCTTTGAACCCCCCATCAAGGAGGTACCCATAAGGGAGAAGGCCCCCTTTGTTGAAGCCACCATAGTGGCGGCCCTTGAGGACAAGATAACCCTCGGGAAGAGGGATATCATCTACATAGACAAAGGGGCCTCCGATGGACTTGAGGTGGGTAACATCCTTTACATCTACAGGGAGATGGAAAGGGTCTACGATCCCCTGAAGAAGAGGAAGGTAGCCCCTCCCCCGGTCTATGCAGGGAAGGGTATACTCATAGATGTCCAGGGGAAGGTCTCTGCCCTATACATCTTGAGCAGTAACAGGGACATATACAGGGGTGATATAGTCATCACAAGGCCCATCCATGAGAGGCAGTGACGAGACCTTCTACTGGCTTTCCCTCGGAAGGGTCTACGGTATAGGTTGCCACACCTTCAAAAGCCTCATAGAACACTTTGGCTCCCCGAAAAGGGTCTTTGACGCCTCCCTCAAGGAACTGCTCCAGGTAGAAGGAATTGGAAGGGAAACGGCAGAAAGGATCAGATCCTTCAGGGGCTGGAAGGATGTGGAAGAGGAGCTTGAAAGGGTAAGGGAGAAGGGGATCAGGATCATCACCATGAAAGACGGGGACTACCCTTCAAGGCTGAAGGAGATATACGACCCTCCTCCCTTTCTCTATGTGAAGGGGGATCTCCACAGGGATGAGCGGGCCATTGCAGTTGTGGGAAGCAGGAGGGCCTCTCCCTACGGGCTTGGGGTGGCCCACAGGATGGCAATGGAACTTGCCTCCCTTGGGTTCACGATTGTTAGTGGCATGGCAAGGGGCATAGACTCACAGGCCCACAGAGGAGCCCTTATGGGCGGTGGGAGGACCGTGGCCGTCCTCGGGTCAGGTGTGGATGTGGTATATCCAGCCGAGAACAAGGCCCTTTACAGGGAGATAGAGAAAAGGGGTGCCGTCGTCTCTGAGTTTCCCCTCTCCACCCCACCCCATGGAAGGAACTTCCCGAGGAGGAACAGGATAATAAGCGGTCTATCCCTTGGAGTCCTTGTCGTGGAGGCATCCTGCCGGAGTGGGTCCCTTATTACCGCCCGTCTTGCCCTTGAGCAGGGAAGAGAGGTCTTTGCCATCCCTGGCAGTATCACCTCCGGCTGGAGCAAGGGCACGAATGCGCTCATAAAGGAAGGGGCAAAGCTTGTCCAGGGTGTTGAGGACATAGTGGAGGAGATAGGCCTTCCCCTGGCAAGGGAAGGGGGCTTTGAGACCGGCCTTACAGACAGGGAGAGACTCCTCTATAATGCCTTGGAAGAACCTGAACACATTGATATAATTATCAAGAAGACGGGCCTTAAGCCCGAAGAGGTCTACCTTGGGCTGTTGAACCTCGAGTCTAAAGGATTGATAGCCGAGTATCCTGGAAAGATATTTGGAAGAAAGGGGTAGAAAGAGATATGGCAAGATCCCTTGTGGTTGTAGAATCACCTGCAAAGGCCAAGACGATAAACAAGTTCCTCGGGAAGGATTACATAGTGAAGGCCTCCTTCGGTCACATAAAGGACCTTCCCAAGAGCCGTCTCGGTGTGGATGTGGACAATGGCTTCACCCCTGAATACGAGATAATAAAGGGCAAGAAGAAGGTGGTAACGGAACTCAGGAGGATAGCGAAGGAGGTCTACAGATCAGGGGGCAGGATCTACCTTGCCCAGGACCCTGACAGGGAGGGTGAGGCCATAGCATGGCATGTGGCCGAGGAGATAGATGGCAACATGGAAGGTATCTACAGGGTCCTCTTCCATGAGATCACCAGGGATGCAATCCTTGAGGCCATCAATCACCCCCTGAGGCTCGATAGAAAGAAGTACAACGCCCAGATAGCAAGGAGGATACTGGACAGGCTTGTGGGCTACGAGATAAGCCCCATCCTCTGGGAGAAGGTGAGAAGGGGCCTCAGTGCCGGCAGGGTTCAGTCCGTGGCATTGAGGCTCATATGTGAGAGGGAAAAGGAGATAAGGGCCTTCGTTCCTCAGGAATACTGGTCTGTAACAGGTGAGTTTGGAGCCCCGGGTATAAAACCCTTCACGGCAAGGCTTGCAAAGATAGAGGGGAAGAGGGTAGATCTTAAGGGTGAAGGGGATGCAAAGGGGATTGTTAACGACCTTTCCGGTTGCACCTTCCAGGTATCGAGGGTGGCAAGGAGGGAGAGGCGCAAGGACCCCTCTCCCCCCTTCATAACGAGCACCCTCCAGCAGGAAGGGTGGAAGAGGTTCAGATTCTCTGCCAAGAAGACCATGATGATAGCCCAGCAACTCTATGAAGGGGTGGAACTTGGCAAAGAGGGACCCACAGGTTTGATAACCTACATGAGGACAGATTCCACCAGGCTATCCCCTGTTGCTGTGAAGGAGGCAAGGGGTTTCATAGAGGAAAGGTTCGGGAAGGAGTACCTCCCTCCGAGGGGTAGGGTCTATCCAAACAGAAAGACCGCCCAGGATGCCCATGAGGCCATAAGACCTACCAGCATGAGGTTTCCTCCTGAGGCTGTCAGGTCCTACCTCACACCCGATCAGTTGAGGCTCTATGAACTCATATGGAACCGCTTTATAGCCTCCCAGATGGCCTCTGCCATCATCGACCAGACCGTTGTAACCCTTGAAGGCAGGGGTAGGAGCGGGAAGGCCTATCTCTTCCAGGTAACAGGTTCGGTAACAAGATTCCCAGGCTTCATGGTGCTATACAAGGTGGAGGAAGAGAAGGAGCTTGTCCTGCCATCCCTCAAGGAGGGAGATGACCTCCAGCTCCTTAAGGCCATACCAAGACAGCACTTTACCCAGCCACCTCCCCGTTACACGGAGGGCACCCTTGTAAAGGAACTGGAGGAGAAGGGGATTGGCCGCCCCTCCACATATGCGGTGATCATAAGCACCATACAGGAGAGGGGGTATGTGAAAAAGGAGCAGGGAAAACTCATCCCCACGGATCTCGGGATGGAGGTCTCCGATCTCCTTGTGGAGAGCTTCCCGAAGATAATGGATGTGGGTTTCACAGCAAGGATGGAAGAGGACCTTGATGAGATCGAAGAGGGCAAGATGGAGTGGCTTGAGGCTGTTAAGGAGTTCTATGGCCCCTTCAAGGAGCAGGTTGAAAGGGCCAGAAGGGAGATGAGGGACCTGAAGAGGGAAGAGATACCTGTGGACATAGAATGCGACAGGTGTGGAAGGAGGATGGTGATAAAGTGGGGAAGAAGGGGGAGGTTCCTTGCATGTGAGGGCTATCCCGCATGTACCAATACCAGGGACTTTGTTATGGAAGGGGGAGAGATAAAGGTCATAGAACGGAAGGTCGAAGAGGTATGCCCCACCTGTGGGGGGGCGATGGAGATAAAGGAAGGTAGGTTCGGCAGGTTCCTTGCCTGTTCCAACTATCCCGATTGCAAGACCACAAAGCCCCTTTCAACAGGGGTGAAATGTCCGGAAGAGGGGTGTGACGGGGAGATCCTTGAAAGGAGATCAAGGAAGGGAAGGACCTTCTTCAGCTGCTCGAACTATCCCACCTGCACCTACAGCATATGGAACAGGCCTGCAGACAGGCCCTGCCCTTCCTGCGGGCATCCCTTCCTTGTTGAGAAGAGGGGAAAACTCACCTGCCCTTCCTGTTCGGTCCAGGTTGAAGAGGAGGACCTCACCCTTGCAGGATCTTCATGAACGCTACCCCTCGGGGAGGAGGGTATGAGGGTGAAGATGGGGAAGAATATCCTTCTTGCAGATGACAGTGAGTTCTTTCGCATAAAGGTAAGCCAGATCCTGAAAGGGGCGGGTCACAGGGTTGAGTTTGCAGGTAACGGGGAGGAGGTGATAGAGAGGCTTGAAGAAGGGGCCGAGCGATTCGATCTCCTGATACTTGACCTCCAGATGCCCGAGGTGGATGGCTTTGGCGTGTTGAGATGGATGAAGCAGCACGGACTCACCCAGAGGCTTCCTGTCCTTGTCATAACAGGTGCCTATGAGTCAAGTGAGGTGATAGAGGAGGTCAGGGACCTTGGTGCTGCCGGTTACATCACAAAGGGTGTCTCGCCCTCCCACCTCCTTTACAGGGTGAACAAGGCCCTTTACGGGGGCATAGACTTCGGGAGGAAGAGCACCAGGGTCCCCACCAACTTCCCTGTGGATTACACCTGCAACGGGGTTACAAGGACCGGTTTTGTGCTGAACATAAGTGAGACAGGGGCCTTCATCTACACAGGTGAGACCCTTCAGCCCGGGGATATGGTGAGCCTCAGATTCTCCCTACCGGGGACCCGGAAGATAATAGAGGCAGAGGGAAAGGTCATATGGGTGAACAGGGTGAGCGGGGAAGAGGCGGTACTTAACGGGATGGGCATACACTTTACCACCATATCGCCAGACGACAGGGCTGCAATAGCCTCCTTCATCGAGGGTGAGGAGGAGAGATTGAACCGATGATGAGCAGTAAGGCCCCGATGGTAATGGCACTGTCAGCGGTGTTGAAGGCAGGCCAGTGATAGGCCCCGATGTGGAGATCTATAAAGTCGACCACAGCCCCGTACCTGATCCTGTCCACGAGGTTTCCCAGGATCCCTCCGAGGATGAGAGGAAGGGCAAGCCTTTCTGCCATCCTCTGCGGTGGTTTGAAGACCTGAAGGTAGAGGATAAGACCTATCCCTCCTATGGACGCCAATACAAGGAGGGGGAGCCTTATCGTGGATGGGAGGTCTCGAAGGAGACCAAAGGCTACCCCCGGGTTCTTCGTGTATACAAGGTTGAGCAGACCCGGAAGGATCTCCACCGAGCCACCATCAAGGATGAGGGGTATGATCGCCTTCGTTGACTGGTCTATCAGCAGGGTCCCCCCGGATATGAGGAGAAAGAGCTTCATGCGCCCATGGCCTGGAGGACCTCTATGCAGCGTTCACACACATCGGGATGGGCCTCGAACCTGCCCACCTCCTTGCTGTAGTTCCAGCACCTCTGGCACTTCTCACCTTCGGCCCTGTCCACCCCTACCTTGAGGCCCTTGACCGCTTCACCATCAAGCCTTACCCTGCAGTCATCAGTCCTTCCAAGGGATACCTGAGAGACGATGAAGAGCTCCCTGAAGAGGTGGAGGTGGTCTTCCACAAACCCCTTCATCCCCTCCGGGGGGTCAAGGACCACTGCAGCCTCAAGGGAAGAGCCGATAAGGTCCGATCTCCTTGCCCCTTCAAGGGCCTTTGTGACATCCCTTCTTATAGCAAGGAGGGTATCCCAGTCCCTCATGATCCCTTCGTCCATCCACTCCTCCCTCACCTCGGGCATCATGGCCATGTGGACACTTGCCTCCTTTCCAGGGAATGGAGGCATGTGGCTCCACACCTCTTCTGCTGTGAAGGGCAGGATGGGGGCAAGGAGTCTTACAAGGGCGTTTATCGTCTCGAAGAGCACCGTCTGGGCAGATCTCCTTCCCTGACTCTCTCTCCTCCATGTGTAGAGCCTGTCTTTGAGGATGTCGAGGTAGAGGTTGCTCATGTCAACGATGCAGAAGTTGTGGATCGAGTGGTAAACGGTGTGGAATTCAAACCTTTCGTATGCCCCCTTTGTCTTCTCTATCAGGTTTCCAACCCTTGTGAGGGCCCACCTGTCTATATCCATGAGATCAGTGTAGGGGATGGAGTCCCTTTCAGGGTCAAAGTCATGGAGGTTTCCAAGGATGAACCTGCAGGTGTTCCTTATCCTCCGGTATGCCTCTATGAGCCTTGCTATTATCTCCTTTGAGAGCCTCATATCCTCCCTGTAGTCTTCAGCGGCAACCCATAGGCGAAGGATCTCGGCACCGTGTTCCTTTATCACCTCCTGAGGGGAGATGACATTGCCAAGGGATTTGGACATCTTCCTCCCCTCCCCATCCACAACAAAGCCATGGGTGAGGACCGCCTTGTAGGGTGCCTTACCCCTTGTTCCGACCGAGGCAAGGAGGGAACTGTGGAACCATCCCCTGTGCTGGTCGCTCCCTTCAAGGTAGAGGTCTGCAGGGAAACCGAGCTCTCCATCCTTTTCAAGGACAGCGGCAAAGCTCACCCCTGAGTCGAACCATACATCAAGTATATCCTCCTCCTTCTCAAAGTCATCCCCTCCGCATCGAGGGCATCTCGTATCAGGGGGAAGGAGGTCCCTTGCATCCCTTGTGAACCACTCATCCGCCCCTCCCTCCTCAAAGACCTTTACAACCCTTTCTATGATCTCCTTGTCCAGAAGGACCTCTCCACAACCCTTGCAGTAGAAAACGGCTATGGGCACCCCCCATGCCCTCTGTCTCGATATGCACCAGTCAGGTCGATGGAGGACCATGTTGTAGATCCTGTCCCTCCCCCATGCGGGTATCCAGAGGGTCCTGTCGATCTCTTCGAGGGCCTTCTCCCTCAAGCCTTCCTTGTCGATGGAGATGAACCACTGCTCCGTTGCCCTGAAGATGACCGGTTTCTTGCACCTCCAGCAGTGGGGATAGGAGTGCCGCACCTTCTCATCCATCACAAGGACCCCCTCCTTGCGGAGCCTATCTATGATCAAAGGGTTTGCCTCAAACACGGGAAGACCGCTCCACTCACCCACCTCTTCCGTGAATCTCCCCCTGTGGTCAACAGGGGCAAGGATCGGAAGGTTGTACCTAAGGCCAAGTTCGTAGTCCTCCTGACCGTGTCCAGGGGCTATATGGACGCACCCTGTCCCTGTGTCCACCGTGACATGGTCTCCAGGGATGACCTTAGATTCCCTCTCAAGGAAGGGGTGCCTGTAGGAGAGGCCCTCAAGGTCCTTTCCAGAGATGGTGGCCTCAACAGAGTAGGGGGTCTTCAACCTCTCCATCAACGGCTCAACAAGGTTCCTGGCAAGGATCCATACCTCATCCTTCCCCTCCCACTTCACCTTCACCGCTGCGTACTCAACAGAGGGGTTTACAGCCACCGAGAGGTTTGCCGGAAGTGTCCAGGGTGTGGTGGTCCAGATGAGGATGTAGCCCTTAAGCCCCCTCAGATGATCAAAGGGCTCTCCCTCGGGCAAGGTGAGGAGGGGGAACTTCACATAGATGGAAGGTG
>WGFJ01000122.1 GCA_015492305.1 Deltaproteobacteria bacterium | reverse complement strand
TCCAGAGGGTCCGTCCTGAACCTCCGTTCCTTCTCCTGAGGGGTTGGTCCTTTCAGGGGCCCCTTGTCCCTTTCCAGTGTCCTGATGTAGGCTATGACATCCCTTATATCTTCAGGGGAGAGTTGGGAGATCCATCCGGGCATCATGAGGAAGGGGAACCTGTCCTCGCCGTAGGCGATTCTATCGAATAGTTCCTCGTCCGTCAGGAGGGACATATAGGCCTTGTCGGATAGGTCAGTAGGCGGGGCGCCGCGGATGAGACGACCCGGCCCTTTACCGCTTCCATCCTCTCCATGGCAGGAGATGCAGAGGCCCTGATAGATAGCCTTTCCCCTCTCCACCCTTCCGGCCTCGAGGGAGCCACCAAAGAGAGGGGCTGCCTGGGAAAGGCCAAGGAGGGATGCCAGTAAGTAGATATAGACCCGCATCTCAAATAGTCCTGGAAAGGGACTCTCTTCTTTATAGATCATGGGGGCCTTTCCTGTCAATTACAAAAGCTGGCCCCTCCTGTTGACCGGTCCTGGATGACGCGGTAAAAAGATTCATGACTTTCCAGAGGGGTCCTAACCGGCCCTGGGGAGGGGATCTTGAGGTCTGTCCTTTATGTGCGCCTGCCATGCTGGAAGATATACCCTGTGGGCCTTGTCAGCATAGCTGACTACATCCATAAGCACAGGCCCGGGATAAGGCAGCGGATCATCGAACTCTCCCTTGTGGAGCCACGCAGGAGGAGGTCTTACCTCGAGGAAGAGATCAGGAAATACAGGCCTGATGTGATTGCCTTCTCATGGCGGGATATCCAGACCTTCACCCCCCATGACGGCACCCCTTCCCTTGAGGCCGTCCTGAAGTGGTCCTACTCCCGCAGGCTCAAGGATAAGATATCTTCTGCCTTTACTGCGGCTGTGCTGGTTGTAGACTTCGTCTATCATCTCTGCAAAAACATATCTTATATCTGGCTGGCCCACAGGCTCAAGCCAGATGCCCAGATAGTTGTGGGAGGAACCGCCTTCAGCTGTTTCCCAGACCACCTTATACGGCGGCTTCCGGAGGGCACCATCGGGGTGGTGGGAGAAGGTGAGAGGGCGATGCTGAAGATACTGGAGGGAAAGGGCCTGGAGGATGAATCAGTGGTGTATATGAGGAAGGGGAGGTTGTTCCGACACCGGAGCAGGGGTTTCATCGATCTCACGGAATTCACCCCCACTGACTTTCCCTACATTGCCGAGATCTTCCCCCAGTTCCACAGCTTTCTTGATGGTGACATAGGGGTCCAGACGAAGAGGGGGTGCCCTTACAGGTGCGTTTTCTGCCTCTACAATGTGATTGAAGGACGGGTGGTGAGATGGAGGCGGCCTGCAGTTGTTGCCAGGGATGTGGTCACCCTTGCAAAGAGGTACGGGGTAAAGAGGATATGGTTCACAGACTCCCAGTTCATCCCCACAAAGGGCCATTTCCCGGTCGTTGAGGAGACCCTGGACAGGCTCATAAGCGAAAAGCTGGACATCTCCTGGACCACTTATCTCAGGATAGAGGATATGACCGCCTCCATGGCGAGGAAGCTGTTGCAATCGGGTATAAGGAGCTTTGATCTTACCTTTACGGGTTCCCAGAGGGTTATAGACAGCCTGGAGCTTGGCTACAGCCTGGACAGACAGATAGAGGGTTTCAGGAGGATAAAGGAGGCTGGATTCAGGGACCAGCTCATAAAGCTCTACATGCCCTTGAATGCCCCTGGTGAGACCCCTGAGACCCTCCTTGAGACGATAAGGACATGCAGGCTTCTTTACGGGATCTTCGGCAGGGAAAGGGTCCATCCCTGGTTGTTCTTCCTGGCTGTACAATCAGGAACCCCTCTGGAGAAGAGGCTGATCCAGGAGGGCTACCTCAAACCGGGATACAACCCCCTTTCCTGCAATCCCTTTACCATCAAGAGGCTTCTCTACAATCCTCCACCCCTTGGTGACTTGATCGGCCAGTCCTTTTTAAAGGCATGCACCAGAGCAAAGGGGGAAGAGAGGGACAGGCTGACCCTTGAGATCCTGGAGGAGACCCTGGGAGAAAAGGGGAACTGTTAGACCATCGGCACTGGCAATCCATATTTTGCTTGACATAGAAGTGTTTAAGCCATATTTTATTTCATTCAGCCGAGTTTGAAAGGACCGATAGATGAGGGGTGTAATAGCTGCTTTTATAGTCTCCTCCCTGGTCTCCATGGCCCTTCTGATCCATGGTGAGACCCTACTTGCGCCAAAGGCAAAGGTGAGGCAGGTTGTGAGGGAGGACTTCTACAGCCTTGAAAGGGCCCTTACCGCCTACAGGATCATTGAGGAGTATGGAAGGGGCCTCGACAGGGAGAAGAGGGAGGAACTTGTGAAGGTCATCATGGAGGAGAGCAGGAGGTATGGTCTTGACCCCCTCTTCGTTCTGGCCGTGATAGAGACGGAGAGCACCTATTATTACAGGGCAAGGTCAAGGAGGGGGGCAAGGGGGTTGATGCAGATCCGCTACTTTGTTGGAAAGGCCCTTTCCAAAGAGATGGATGTGGAGTGGAAGGGGGTTAAGACCCTCTACGACCCTGTAGACAATGTGAAGCTCGGCATATACTACCTTGCCAAGCTCATTGAGAGGTTCGGCTCTATCGATGTGGCCCTTACGGCCTATAACTATGGCCCTACCTATGTATCCAAGCTCCTTGCAAGGGGGCAGAGGTTACCCCTCCACTATTCGAGGAAGGTCTTAAGGGCCTACAGGGAACTCCTGGATACATACAGGACCTATGCCGGTATGGACCGGAAAGGGACAGAGAACCTATACCTTGCCTGGAAGGGCCTTTATAGATGACTTCGTTCCTCAGGGAAAAGGTCAGTCCACCTGTGATCGATGACAGGCCTTCGGTCGGGACCCTCATCAGGAGGATGGGAAAGACGGGTTTCCAGGCCAGGAATCTCTCCCTGTGCGTGGAGATATGGAAGGATATGTTGAAGGATGAAGTGACCATCTTCCTTGGTCTTGCAGGGGCAATGATCCCTGTGGGTATGAGGAAGGTCATGGTCTACCTCCTGGAGAACAGGCTCATAGATTGTCTTGTATCCACAGGGGCAAACCTCTTCCACGATATCCATGAAACCCTTGGAAGGTTCCACTATCAGGGACACCACAGGGTGGATGATACCCTTCTCAGGGAAGAAGGGATAGACAGGATCTATGATATCTTCGCATCGGACAGGGAGTTTACCTTCACAGACAGGTATATCCATGATTTCGCAGTGACCCTTGATTCCAGGCCTTATACAACAAGGGAGTTCTTCTACCTCCTCGGTGA
>WGFJ01000121.1 GCA_015492305.1 Deltaproteobacteria bacterium | reverse complement strand
ATCGAGGGAGACAAGACTGGCCCTTGCCCTGTTCCCTATCCTTGAGAAGAGGTCTCTGGATCTCTTGCCTATCAGTTTCTGGTCGTTAGACCAGATGATATAGCCATCACTGTTGTAGATCCTCACATTCTTAAGACCCGGGACATTGAGGAGGTTGTGGGTGGCAAAGTCCTCGAAACCATCCTCTCTGGAGGAGAAGGGACGGGATAGAGAAAAATGGGTGTTAAAGGCGGTGGTAACAAACTCTGCAGTGACCTTGCCTTCCCGGTAAAGTATGACCTCCTTAAAGAGGTAGGAACCTGTAAGGCTCAAAGAGATGATAAGTATAAGGACAAAGAAGAGACTGAGAAGGGAAAACTTGGATAGGGGGTTCAGACGGCCCATGGGAGGATTATTATAAGTGATGGAAGAGGAAAATGTAAAGAATAAAACTACTTAGAAAGCAACCTCAGGGCCCTGGTGAGGTTCTCCCTTGCAACCCTGTTTGTTGGATCCAGCTCAAGGGCCTTCCGGTAGTACCTTGCAGCCATCCTGTACTGGCCGCGGGCAGCGTAGGCATTCCCGAGATTTGTGTAGGCAATGGGGAATTCAGGTCTGAGAGAGATCGCCTTCCTGTAGGCCTCTATAGCCCTGTCACTCTCCCCGGCCAGGGAATATGCATTGCCAAGGCTGTTATAGAGCTCTGGCAGCCCTGGGAAGACCCTGGTGCCCTTCTCCAGCACCTCGATGGCCTCTTTGATCCTGCCAATACGGTAGAGGGCCACACCGAGGCCATTGTATATAGGACCACTCTGCTTCCCCTCAGGATCAAAGGATATGGCCTTTCTGAAGTTCTTTATGGCCTTTTCCATATACTCCATACCCCTGGGGGGGAGGGGATGAAGGGGGTAGGGCTGTAGCTTCAATGCCTCATCGAGATAGGCCTCAGCAAGGACATGGTAGGCCACATAAGAGTGGGGAGATTTCTTGACCGCATCCTCCCACAGGGTGATCTCATCCTTCCACACCGTGTTTCTCAAAAAGGTACCAACCGCAAAGACAAGGATGATTGGAAGGAAGACGAGGGCCATTGAGAGAGCCCGCCTCCTCTCCGGTAGCCTTGAAAGGAGGATCTTTGCAATGGAAAGTAGGACCCCTGCAAGACCTATCCCGGCAATGTAGACCCTCTTTTCGGCCATCACCACATTGAGGGGAAAGAGGGATGTGGGCAGGAGGGTAACAAGAAACCAGAGGTAGAAGAAGGTTATCCTTCTATCCCACCTTGAGGCATAGATGGCGAGGAAGAGAAGGAAAAGGAAGAGGGCAGAGAGGATCAGGAAAGAGGGCTCATCCAAGGAACCGATGAGGGGATAATGATGCTCGATGGTCAGACCCGTTGGCACGAACCACATCCTGAGGTAGTTCATGACCACCTTTATCTGGGTAAGTTGATAGGAGGTGGTGTAGCTAAGACTACCTTCCCAGACCCCTGACGGGGCAGCCCTTGTGAAAGCCGCTGCTATACCCGAGGACCCCATAAGGACCTTGCGCAAAAGGAGGTAGAAGAGGGTTGCCATCCATACAGGCAGATGCCTCTTGACAAGGTCCCTTGACGATGGCCTCCTGAAAAGGGCATCGTAAAGGAGCAGGAGGATGGGAAAGGAGGCAGCCACCTCCTTGGTGAGCAAACCCATGAGGTACGTTGCGGAAACGAGAAGGGAGGATCTCCCCTTTACGAAGAGATAGAAGGCCAGGAGGAGGAAGGTGGTGGAGAGGAGATCTGACCTTGAACTGAGATAGTTGACGGCCTCGGTATTGATGGGATTCACAGCGTATAGAAGGGTTACAAGGAAGATGAGGATTAGAGGGGAGTCGAAGACGGAAAGGAAGATGAGGAAGACAAGGACCGCATTTATGCCATGGAGGACCACATTCACAAGGTGATAGCCTATGACATTGTTGTCGTGGATTGCATAGTTGATGGCATAGGTGGTGAGAAGGATGGGCCTGTACATTGGATTCTCTGCGCTCTCACTGAACATCCTCGGGTTCAGGAAGAAGTGGGGAATGTTTGAAAGCTTCCTTATGTTGAAGTTTCTGGCTATGTGGTGGAGATCGTCGTAGTGGAAGGAGCCTGTAAGGGAATTGGAATAGACAAGTATGCTCAGAAGGAATACAAGGAGTAAGAGGATCCTCTTATGGCTTAGAGAGGACATCCACCTGGAAGATATCAGAGGCCGCTCATCTTTTCAAGGCTGGATTACTGGAAGGAAGGAGGCTATGGTCCTACTGCACCTCCCCTGGCCCTGCATCGGTTGAACCCGGGGTCTCCACCTTCAGCAGCTTTATAGCCTTCTTCAGGAGCTTGGAAGAGGTCCGCAAGGCATCAAGGGCATCCTTGTACTCCTCGGCCTCCCTGTTCATATCCGCCATGGCCCTTACGGACCTTGCCGTCTCTATCAACTTCTTCGCCCTTTTCAGCTTCTCTGCCTCTATCTTACCCTCTCCCTCCTGGAGAAGCTTTTCAACCCTCTGGAACAGGGCGTTATTCATTATGGTGGCGTTCTCCACATCTGAAGCAAGCCTCTCCTTCTCCATCTCCTCCTGCTTGGCTACCCTGAGCATATCCATGATAGAGGCATGGAGATGGTGAAGGGCAAGGTAGGCCTCCTTGAATTTGCGCTGGGCGATGAGATCGTCTATAAGGACCCTCCTCTTCTTTATGCCCTTGAGGAGTTCCTTTGCCTTCTCATTCTCCCCCTCTTCCACAGACCTTACCGCCTCTCCGGAAAGGATCCTGTCTATGTAGTAGATCCTCTGGCGTACAGCCTTTTCCAGCTCCTCCTCACTTGCATTTGGAGGCAGTTCTATAAATTTGCCCTCCTGCTGGGCCAGAAGACAGGAGGGCAGGTAGATATAGACAAGGACCAGAAAGACAATGACGTATCTCATAGGTTTGATTCTTACTCTTCTTCCTCCTCCATGTATTCATCAGGGCAGACAAGCCCTTCAACCTCTTCCATACACATACGTTTTGCCTCAACCTTGGGTGTATTGTGACACCTCCTGCAATCGCTCAACGGGAAGGCCACCTTTCCATGGCACTTTCCGCAGTACTTCCCGTCCTTCATCTCCTTCATCGTCATCTTGAGGAAGGCGGGCATGATGGGCTCAGAGGGATCTGTCCTTGGGGGGTGACAGCTGTTGCAATCAAGCCACCACTGATGGAGGGTGTGGGGGAAGATCACATCTGCTGTCTTCTCACTCTTCGTGGGCTTCAGCGTATCAGGGATGGCATCTTCGTCCTCAGGATCGTACTTGAACTTCACAGGGCTGAGGAAGTCAGGATTGTTGGGATCAAGGGAGCCCTTGGGCAGTATGTAGCCCTCCTCTGCCAGCTTTATCCAGTCAACAAGGCCGTATTTATCCTTGGGAAGCCCTTCCCATTCAAAAGCCGCAGGCTGCCATCCACTACCCCACTTGTAGGCTTCACCCACAGGCTTCCTGGGGTCTCCTGTACCGGCAGGCTTGCCTTCACGGTTCAGATAAAGCAGACTCTTAGGATTCATGGGGTCCAGGATAGGCAAAGGCTTCTTGGATTCTGGTGCAGTGCCTTCCTCCTGGGCCTGAACCAAGGATGGATGGACAAGGAGGAATAGCAGGGGCAGCGCTATTAGGATGTGGCGGTTGAAGATCTTCATGGTCGATTGCCCTCCTTCCTTATTGCGTTTGTGAACCTGCCTGCTGGCTCTGGGCCTCCTGGGGCGGTTTCTCTGCCATCTCCTTCTTGAGTTTACCTTCCTTTAGCTTCAACTCCTTGACTATCTGCGAATCCCAGGGTATGGCGTGACACCTGTCACAGTAAAGGGGGTCCCATGCTATCCTTCCATCGTGGCAGACACCGCACTGCTTCCCGCTGCTTATCTTTTCCATGTCTATATCGTTGGCCCCCTTCTTCATCTTGAAGATCGCCTCATGGCAGACCTTGCATCTGAACCTTATCCTGTGAAACCAATGGGGAAAGATCACGGCCCCAACCTTTGCCTCCTTCATGGCCTCTTCCTTCCCGCCGTTTATCATCACAATGTCTCCGTAGACGAGGTTCCACTCCTGGGCGATGGCTCGGCTCCCTGCAAGGATGGACACGAGAAGCAAAAGGAACAAAATTGGGATCCCCTTCCTCATCCCTTGCTACCTCCCTTCAGGAATTGTTTGTGACCATGGATGACCTCAGAAACTAACACCCTTTATTGGACAAAAAGGCCTCAAAAGGCATACCTTTTGAGGCCTCATCACCCTTTATAGACTCATACCTCAAACCATCTGCCGCTGTCAAGAAAATTTTTACACCTTTCAGGATATATGGGTCTTAACACAGGTTTTTACCTATTACACCCCAAGCCCTGGAATGCCCTTTCATTTGGCATGACACATCAGGCACAGATCGCTCTTCCTCATGGTCCTCAGACGCTGTTCATTATCGGCCCCCCTGTCGGCGCGGGTGAGCCTCTGGATGCCCCGTTCATGAGGGTTATGGCAGGTGGAACAGAATATCTTGCCAGTGCCAGGTTCAAGGGGCATGATTATACCCTTTTCTGCGGTCATCTTCTCAAGCCTCTTCAAGACCTTCTCCGGTGGGACCCGGAGATGGGTAAAAGAGGGCTCCAGTTTCTTCCCAGGTATGACCAGCCCTATAAACACCCCTGGATGTCTGGGGATGTCATTATGACAACTCCTGCACAGTCTGCTGAGGTCCTTTTCCACCTTGAACCTTACCTCTTTGATGCTCCTTACCTTCTTCACATCAGGGGTACCTATGTGACACACGCTGCATCTCGATGTAAGGATCTCACCCTCGTCATTGATCTGATCGTGAGGGTTGAGCCTTGCATACTTCTTGGCTTCGTGGCACTTGTAGCAGATGGTGGCCCTGTAGGCGTAGGGACCATCCCTCAAGAAGAGGGGATTTGCCTTCTCCCTCCAGAACTCCTCCTTGAGGCACTGATAGACAAGGTTATGGCAGACGATGCATGTAAGCCTGCCTTCCCTGTCTTTATGAAGGGCCTCCTTGAAATCCTCTGGCATGTGCCTCAGTTTCTCCTCTGAAGGTACCATACCCGTTGCATGGATATACTCGTGGCTTGAGATGAGCCCATGACACCTGTTGCAGAGGGTGATAAAGTCACCACCGTACCTGAAGGTCAGGGGCTTACCTTTCTCCGGTGTGCCCTCGTGACACTCCCCGCACATCCCCTCCTTCCAGTGGGGGTTGGGGATCTCTTTTGCCTCTACCTTCACCTCTACCTTCGTTTCTCCTGGGGATTGGTCCGAGGCAATGGAAGGGCTCACGAAGACGAGAAAGAAGATAAAGGGGATCACAGGGATGGATAGGACCTTACCTGCCAAAGGCATATACAATCCCTTCCTTTGTAGCTATGTAGAGCTTATGATATGCTATGGCAGGAGATGAATGTATTCCCCCCTGGAGCTTCTTCTTCCACAGGACGATGCCCCTCTTGGCATCAAAGGCATAAAGACTTCCAGCCTCGGTTCCCACGAACCCTATGCCATCTCCGGTTATCACAGGGGTGGAACTGATGCCTCCATCGAGGTGTAAACTCCATATCGTATCACCTGACCAGGGCTCCAGGGCCACAAGATACCCGTCCTTGATACCCACCACAAGGGTCTCCTGCCAGACCACAGGGGTTGCATAGATCCAGTCACCAAAGCCCCTCCTCCAGATCAATTCCCCCCTTACCACATCGAGGGCATAAATATGCCTGTCATAGGAGGCAATGTAAACAAAGTCGTTCCACAGGGCAGGGGAGGAGTAGATAGCAGAATCGGTTGCAAAGGACCAGAGAATCCTGCCTGTAACGGCCTCCACCGCATAGATCTTTGTGTTCTTTGAGGCGATGTACACAATACCGTTGTGGTATGCTGGAGTGGAATAGACCCCTCCATACTTTGAATCTGGCATGTAGATCCGCCAGAGCCCTCTGCCTGTTCTGGCATCTATTGCATGGAGGTAGAGATCATTTGAACCTATGAAGACCATACCATCCAGAACAAGGGGGGAAGAAAGGACCTTTCCCCCTGTCCTGTACTTCCAGATCAATCTCCCATCCCTCGCATCAAGGGCATAGACATAATGGTCCTTGGAACCCACATAGACCACCCCTTCCGATACCGCTGGAGTGGTAAGGATCTCCCCCCCTGTCTTGAACTTCCACCTCAACTGCCCTGTCTCGGCATCTATTGCATACAGAAAGGTGTCGTAGGAACCGATGTAAAGGGTCTTACCCACAATGGCGGGAGAGGAGTAGATGGGGCCCTTTGTCTTATACTGCCACTTGAGCAGGAGGGGTGGACGGAGGTGCTCCTTCACCACCGGATCGTGCCTTGGCTCCTTGAAAAACATGGGCCACTCCCCTGCCCACACCCCTGAGGTGACGATGTGGAGAAGAAACAAGAGCCAACCACCTATAAAGAGGGGGCGAACCCTTCCGTGGCAAAGCCCCTTCATCCTCAATAACCGAAACAAGGAAAGTATCACAGTAAAAACTAAAAAACAAAAAGGATAGATTGTCAAGAAGTAAGAAGGGCATATCAGAGGATCTGAACCCTTTGACAGGAGGAAAGGTCATTAGATATATTCCCTCTAACACCCCATGGGGACAGGAAGGAGAGAAATGAAGCACCTCTTTTACTTCATGGCCCTACTGGCCACCCTTTCAGGGCCGGCAATCCCCTCTGCCCTCCTTGTGGAGTTCCACATGGCAGGTGGGATAGGAGGGATGGAGAGAAGGCTCTCCATAACGGAAGATGGCCTCCTTCGTATCATCATCTCAACAGGGAAGGTACCTCGAAAGACCTGTTCCCTCCGCCTGAACAGGGAGGAACTAAAGGACATCGATAGGCTCCTTAAGACTGCAGATATCCCTGATCTCAAAGAGAGTTACCTGCCGGAACACCCCTTCTACGATGGTTACACCTATGAGATCGTGTACAGAGGGCATTCCGTACGCACCCAGGATCCCCTCAAGGATACGGTGCCAACCCCCTTGTTAAATCTCATAGATCGTCTCAGAAGGATCCTTACAGAGACACTGGAATCAGGGTGTGGAAAGAGGTGATCTCTAAGGCGGCGAAAAGGATTTGGCGGTCCCAACGGGATTCGAACCCGTGTTTCCGGCTTGAGAGACCGGTGTCCTAGGCCTCTAGACGATGGGACCGCACGATGGCTGGGGGACCAGGATTCGAACCTGGATAGACGGATCCAGAGTCCGTCGTCCTACCGTTAGACGATCCCCCACCTTGGTCTTCCATTGTATACCTAAAAGGACCGATTGGTCAAGTCCTTTGAAGGGACCTAAAACCTCAGGGAAAGTCTTGCAAAGATGGTATCTGATCTATCCTTGGTTGCGTTGTCAACCCTTGTACCACTGTAATTAAAGGTCATCACAAGTCGTCTTACCGGGGTCCAGCTGAAGTCAAGTCCCATGGTGGTCGTGTCCCTTGTAAGGCCATATCTCATGCCCACCTGGATGTTGGATGTGGGAAGCCAGGTTATGGAATAGCTCTGGGAGGTGGAAGGCTCGATGACTATGACTGCGCTGAGATAGAAGTTCCTTGTGGGGGTGTAGGACAGGGTGGTGGAAAGGCCCTGGCTTGTGGAGGTCTTCTCCTCTCCCGGTTTCTTTGTGGTTGTCTCGGAGATACTTCCACTTGTCACAATGGTCAGAGGTTTCCATGGCACGAGCTTGAGGTTTGCACTGTGGGTGAGGGTGTCGGTCGTGGTCGATGTATCCGGATTCTCTGAGGTGCTGAAACTCGTTCCAAGGCCAAGATCGATGCCCCTGTAAAGGGTCATGGAAAGATTGGCGCTGACGGAGTCAGTCGTACTGATAGTGGCCCCATTTGTTAGGGACTCTGAAGAACCATAACTTAGATTCCCCCTTACCGTTAGAAGGGGGGTGGATGAAAGGGTAAGGGAATAGCTCCTCGTTTCATTCTCTGTTGAGAGCCCCTTCTGGTCGGTAGAGGTGGTGGAGAGGGCAGCACCTGCCGTGAGGTGGAGATACTTGGGGATAATTATGAGGTCCATACTTGTATTGTGGCTTATCAGGGTTGACTCGGTCTCGTTGAGGTCCTGGGTGCTGTGGTCATAGTTCAGGTTGTAGGCAAGCCTCAACCTCTCAACAGGCTTGACCCCTATGGAAAGGCCTCCAAACTCCCTTGTTATAACGTTCGTAACCGTTTCTGTAGGTGTCTCGGTAAGGTAACCTATCCCCTCTATCTCGGTAACATTTATAGTCTGGGCCCCGGCAGGAGAGGATCTGTTTACAACCTTGAAGTACCTGGACTCTGTCTCTGTGAAGGTGAAGACAAACCTGGCATTTACCGATTCGTAGGAGACACTGCCTGAAAGGGAGGTCCAGCTGACACCGTCGCTGCTGTAGTAGATCTCCCAGTTGAAGTTGTAGACCCCTATCTGGGGATCGGAGGTGGAGATGTATAGATAGAGTTTGTGTATCTTCTCAGCCTTTGTAAACTTCAGGCCTATATTCCTGTCGTCTCCATTCAGATCTATCCCTGTCGATCCGAACCTGTTGTTATCGATAAGGGAAGGCGTACTGGAGAGGGAACCGGAGGAGGGTGTGGAATCCACCCCGTAGAGACCCTGTTCCGGTGTTATCTCCACTTCAAACCTCTTGGGGGTACCAAGGGTTTCGTAGGTCAGTTCCTGCCTGTTGTAGCCGATATTGGCATCGGCAGATACCCTCTTGTCCCAGAAGGACCTTGAAAATGCTGCGGTAGCAAGGTGCTCTGGTATTTCGGTCTTTGTCTGGCCAACCCTGTCCTCAGAGGTGGATCGTTTTAGGGTGTAGCTGAGGGTGGTGTCCGTGTCGAAGGGCTTGAAGGTGTAGGTCGTTGTGGCCCCTATATCGGTGGAGAGGGTATCCTTTTTATGAGGGGTAAGGTGGTCCTGACTGGTGGATCTGTTGTAGGTGAGGAGCAGGGAGGGCCATCTCTTCTGGGGAAGGTTGAAGGAGGCATTGGTGTTTGTGGTTGTAAGCCTCTCGCCTCCTGGAGCGCTCTCGGTCCTGCTGTAACTGAAGGAGATGTTGTAGATGGCAGGAGGGTTGTAGGTGAGGTATAGGAGGGGAAAGGCATCCTCTGACCTCTTGCCGTCCGTCTCCGTGATCCTGTACCTGAGATCCCCTGAAAGGAATATGGTGGATGTGAGGGCCTTATCAAAACCTATGGCATAGATCTGATCCTTCGTTGTTGTTTCTGTGGTCTTGCCACCACTCCTTGTCTTTGTCTTCTGGTAGAGGAAGTCGGCCTGGGCGGAGATCCCGGCAATAGAGTTTCCACCCCACACAAGGACTATTGCAAGGATAAGGCAGGGCCAGACCTTCCCCTTATCTATCAATGACCGCAATCCCATAGGGGTTCTTCCCCACTGTAAGCTCCTTTACCCTCT
>WGFJ01000120.1 GCA_015492305.1 Deltaproteobacteria bacterium | reverse complement strand
TGACAATAAGAATACCAGCCGTTCCAGCACCCAGGAGATCTTCAATCCAGCAAAGGATCTGGGGAGGTTGAGCCATATTGCCACATGGGGCGGAGAAGGCCCGCCTTGACAAGGCCGAGCGAGAAGGGATAGAATCCTGAACAATGGGACCTGCAGATCTCCCCTTGGATAGAAGGAAGTGGAAGGTGCTCATCGTTGAGGATGATGAAGACATCCTCAACCTCATAGCCTATAACCTCCAGGGGGCAGGCATGGAGCCCCTGAAGGTGAGGGATGGGATGGAGGCCCTGAAGGTGGCAAGGGAGAATCTGCCTGACCTCATCATCCTTGACCTCATGCTCCCGGGGATGGATGGAACAGAGGTGTGCAAGATCCTGAAGAGGGAGGAAGGGACAAGGGACATCCCTGTTGTGATGGTTACAGCCAAGGGCGAAGAGATGGACAGGATCGTGGGCCTTGAGATAGGGGCTGAGGACTACATCGTAAAGCCCTTCAGTCCAAGGGAACTCCTCCTCAGGGTAAAGACCATCCTGAAGAGGGTAAGGGGATCTGAAAGGGAGAAGAGGGTCCTTACCTGCGGCCCTATAAGGCTTGATTCTGAGGCCCACGAGGTCTTTGTAGAAGGGAAGAGGATAACCCTGACACCAACGGAGTTCAGGGTCTTAAAGCTACTCCTTGAGAGGTCTGGCAGGGTCCTTTCAAGGGACACGATCCTGGACCATGTGTGGGGGGAGGGCTGTTATGTCACCCCGAGGACCGTTGATACCCATATAGCAAGGCTCAAGAAGAAGCTTGGATGGGCCGGACATCTCATAAAGACGGAAAGGGGCTTTGGCTACGGCATCAAGGAGGTGTGATGGAGGAAAAGAGGCTCCTCAAGAGGATACTCGAGGGGATAGAGGAAGGTGTCCTCATACTGGATGGAGAGGGAAAGGTAGTCTATGCAAATAGCTTCATGGAGAGACTCGGTCGTGAAGGGGCACTTATAGGCAAAGGGGTGAGTGAGGCCTTTGCCACACCCCTCAAGGAGGTCCTTGAAGGGGCCCTCTCAGCAAAGGAGGCAAGGACCCAGGAACTTACCCTTCAGATACCTCAAGAGCTGACCATGAGGGTCCGCTTCATCCCCTTCGATGAGGGGCTCATGTGCTTCTTCAGGGATGTAACAGAGGAAAAGAAGGTCGAGAAGATAAAGAGGGATTTCGTTTCCAATGTCTCCCATGAACTCAGGACACCCCTTGCCAACATAAAGGGTTACACTGAGACCCTCCTTGATGGTGCCATCGAAGACAGGGAGACGGCAAGGAGCTTCTTAAGGATCATTGAGAAACACACAGCCAGAATGACCCGCCTTATAGACGACCTCCTGATCCTTTCCAGCCTTGAAACCCAGGAGATGCCCATCTCCCCCTCCTCCATAGACATGGCCGACGTGGTATCCTCCGTCATTCAGGGACTCAAGAAGCAGGCCGAGGACAAGGGGATCGAGCTCTCCCTTAAGCTCTCATCCCCCTCCCTTCCTGTCAGGGCGGACAAGGAACGGATGGAACAGGTCCTCATAAACCTCATAGACAATGCCATCAAGTATACCCCTGAAGGGGGTAAGGTAAAGGTATCAGCCTGCCAGGAAGACTCAAAGATCAGGGTGGATGTGGAAGACACCGGTATAGGCATCCCTGCCAAAGACATACCAAGGATATTCGAGCGCTTCTACCGGGTGGACAAGGCAAGATCAAGAGAACTGGGAGGAACAGGCCTTGGCCTTGCCATCGTGAAACACATAATCCTTTCCCACAGGGGCAAGGTATGGGTGACAAGTGAGGTTGGAAAGGGATCAAGGTTCAGTTTCACCCTGCCAGTGGATGATGGATCATGCTCACCATAGAAGAAGGGCGTATAATCGTCTACAGACTCTATGATGTGGCCCTTGAGATCGATCTCGCCCTCATAGAGGAAAGGCTGAAGAAGGTTGCAAGAAGGCTCAGACTCTCAAGGCTCCCCTATACAAGGGCCCTTGAGTTCAAGAATCCCCCCCTCTCCATAGGCCTGGCAGGGATGGAAAAGGAGATAAAGGGGGAGAGGTTCCACACCGATGTGGTAGGGAAGGTCTATGACTTCGGGGTCATCTCCATAGCCTACCACATAGTCCTCAAAAAGGGGACCACTACGGAAGACCTTGAGAGGCTTGCCATAGCTGTGGATAATGACCCATCCTTCGATGCCCTTGC
Source organism: Deltaproteobacteria bacterium (assembly GCA_015492305.1). Lineage (GTDB taxonomy): Bacteria > Desulfobacterota > GWC2-55-46 > S146-80 > S146-80 > S146-80. The sequence continues at coordinate 12,045 of WGFJ01000120.1, read as the reverse complement.
CATTGACTACATAAGGGGACTCATCGAGAACTTCTCCCAGGCCTTTATGGAACCCGAGATCAAAGAGGATTTCTACAAGGATTACACCATCTTCTTCATAAAGGGCTTCGACAGGAGGCTTACCGCAAGGGAACTGCTTGAGAGATACAGCCCTGCAAGGCTCCTCTTATGCGAGGACAGGGAGGTAAGTCCCGAAACGAAGGAGGAAACCATAAAGACCAGGTTCAGCTACTACCCTGAGGACCTTGTGATACTCCACCTTGATAATGCCTTCATCGTGGAGCCTTCCGGGAGCATGGACATACCGGATCTGCTGGAATTCGCAAATGCCCAACTCCTTGAACTCTACTACTACGATACACTGCTCGATACCGAACTGGATCGGATATACACTGAGATGGCGGGAAGGAGGGTCTCCATATTCGGTCTCAGGAGATATGAAAGACTGGCAAGGAGGATCACCGAGACCTTTACGGAACTAACGGAGTTCACAGAGAGGATAAACAATGCCCTTAAGGTCACAGAGGATGTCTACTATGCAAGGATCTACCATGCAGCCATGAGACTCCTCAGGGGGCAGGAATGGGAAAACAGTATAAGGGAAAAGCTCCAGATCCTCACAGACTCTTACAGGATAGTCTACGAAGAGATATCAACAAAGAGAGGCCACCTGCTGGAACTGGGGATATTCCTCCTTATAGTCCTTGAGATCTTCCTGGCCTTCCTCTTCGGCGGTTATTGAGGATCAGAAGACCCTGAACCTATCTCCAGGCACACTGCACACAGGACACCTCTCAGGGGCCTTGCCCACAACGGTGTGGCCGCAGACCGGGCAGATCCTCACCTCAGCCAGTTCCATGTCCTTCCCTCCCTTCACCGCCTCCTTGGCCTCCCTGTAGAGGGCTGCATGGATCTTTTCGGCCTGAAGGGCGTAGTCCATAGATCGTGATGCCTTCCTTTCCCCCTGCAGGTCTGAGACAGCCTTATAGGCAGGGTACATCTCATTCACCTCGAAGTTCTCCCCTTCGATGGCCACATCAAGGTTATCAAGGGTAAGCCCCTTTCCGTTCAGTGCCTCAAGGTGGTTCGAAGCATGGACCCTCTCGGCAAAGGCTATGGCCCTGAAGAGTCTTGCCACGTTCTTAAACCCTTCCTCCTCCGCCTTATCGGCAAAGATCACATACCTCATGTGGGCCTGGCTCTCTCCGGCAAAGGCCTCTTTGAGGTTCTTCTCCGTCATAGGCCGCATCCCGCACCTCCTTGAAATGTATTCATTTTTGTCTTTATCACAGCAAACCCCTCCGGGTCAAACAGATTATGGCCACTCCGGTTTGGGCTCCCTTGCCATGAGCTCAAGGACTGCTTCCCTTGGCTTCTGTCCCTCGTAGAGTATGGAATGGACCCTCTCGGTTATGGGCATCTCCACCCCAAGCCTTCTTGCAAGGGTGCGGGCAGATCTGGCTGTCCTGACCCCTTCTGCCACCATCCTCATCCGGGAGAGTATCTCTTCCAGACCATGCCCTTTTCCAAGCATGAAACCCACATGGCGGTTCCTGCTCAGTTCCCCTGTGCAGGTAAGGACGAGGTCTCCAAGCCCTGATAGCCCGAAGAAGGTCTCCTTCCTGGCCCCCATCCTTGTGCCAAGGCGCACCATCTCTGCAAGGCCCCTTGTTATGAGGGCTGCCCTGCTGTTTGTGCCAAGACCAAGGCCATCGCCTATCCCCGCTGCAATGGCTATGACATTCTTCAAGGCCCCTCCAAGCTCTACCCCCAGGACATCGGTGGCCGTGTAGACCCTGAAGTACGATGTGGTAAAGAGGGACTGGATCTCACGGGCAGCACTTTCATCCCTGCATGCCGATGTTACAGCGGTGGGTAGCTTCATGGCCACTTCCCTGGCAAAACTGGGACCTGAAAGGACCACCACTTCAACCACCTCACCCATGACCTCCTTTATAATACCAGATGGGGTAAGGAGGCTTCCCTCCTCTATGCCCTTGGTGGCACTTACCAGGATGGTCCCGGTCACAAGGTCCTTAACCTCCATGAGTATGGAACGGAGGACATGGGTGGGTATGGCTGTGACCAACACATTCTTCCCTTCCACAGCCTTTTTGAGGGATGTGGTTGGAGAGATGAGGGATGAAAGCTTTATATCCGGCAGGTACTCCCTGTTCTCCCTCTCGGTCTCTATCCTGCGGCACAGCTCCTCCCTCCTTACCCACAGATCCACCTCATGGCCCTTCAGGGCAAGGTGGTTTGCAAGGGTGGTTCCCCAGCTGCCTGCTCCAAGGACCCCGATCCTCAAGGAGACCTCCTTTGCTGTCTTTTCCTTAACATCTTTATCCTTTCCTTCACCCTCTCTCCCAGAGAAGGGTCCTCTGCCAGCCCCCGGTACTCCTCCAGAGCCTCCTCATACCTCCCCATCTCTTCAAGGGCCATGGCCATCTTGAAACGGCCTTCAGAAGCCAGAGGGTCCCCCTTGTACCTCTCCACTATCTCCCTGTAGGTCTTCACGGCCTCCTCCGCCCTCCCTTCCATGAAGTAGGTATCACCTATGAGGAAAAGGGCCTTCTTCCGCAGGTCCCCTTCGTACCTTGTTGCCAGGCCCTGGAGGATCTCCCTTGCCTTTTCAAAGTCTCCGAGTTCTGTATGGGCAAGGGCCATGTTGTAGAGGACCTTCCCATCCTCCTCAGGGGAGAGCCTGTAGGCCTGTCTCAGCTTCTCGTACTCTGAAAGGGCCCTGCTGTAATCCCTGATCTTGTCCATGTAGATGGAGGCGATCCTTTTCCGGGACTCTCTGGCCTCCTCTGTATCAGGATAGAGAAGGGTGACCTTGGAAAAGGTGTCTATTGCTTCCTGAAAACGCAAGAGGTAGAACCCCTCTATAACCCCCTTCATGTAAAGGGCCCTCGGGGCCAGGGGTGTATCTGGATAGTCCCTCGCTATCCTGTGGTACCTTGCAAGGGCCTCTTCATACCTTCCGGTCCTGAAAAGCCCCCTTGCCTCTTCAAGGATCTTGGAAGGGCTCTCCCTGTTGCAGCCAAGAAGGGAGACTATGAGAAGGAGGAAGACAATCCTGGATAGGGGCCTCACCCATTCTCCTCCACCTTTGCAGTGGCCACTATGACCTCTTCATCCTCAAGGCCTATGAGCCTCACACCCTGGGTATTTCTCCCTGTCACGGGTATCCCCTTGACAGGGGTCCGTATGATCCTCCCTCTGTTTGTGACTATCATTATCTCATCATCTTCATCTACCTGTATGATCCCGGCTACAGGGCCGTTCTTCTTTGTGAGCTTTATGTTTATGAGTCCCTTCCCTCCCCTCAACTGGGGCCTGTACTCCTCTATGGAGGACCGCTTACCATATCCCTTCTCGGTCACTGTGAGGAGGGTCTTATCCCTCTCAAGGCTCACCATCCCTATCACCTCATCCCCTTCCCCAAGGGCTATCCCCCTCACACCCCTTGAGACCCGACCCATCTCCCGCACCTGCTCCTCATGGAACCTTATGGCCTGACCGAGACGTGTGGCAAGGAGTACCTCCCTATCGCCGCTTGTGAGCCCTACAGAGACAAGCTCATCACCATCCTCCAGCGAAATGGCGATGATCCCCCCTGCCCTTGGATGGCTGTATTCGGAAAGGGATGTCTTCTTGACATAGCCCTTCCTGGTGGCCATCAGGAGGTAGAGGTCCTTCTTGAAATCCCGTACTGAAAGGACGGCAGTGACCTTCTCCCCGGGCCTCACCCCTATGAGGTTCACTATGGCCTTGCCCCTTGCCACCCTGCCCGCCTCTGGTATCTCATGGACCTTCAACCAGTAGACCCTTCCCTTGTCCGTAAAGAAGAGGATGTAATCCTTTGTGGAGGCTATAAAGAGGTGCTCCACAAAGTCCTCCTCCCTCACCCCCATTGCCATCTTGCCCTTTCCACCCCTTCTCTGGGCACGGAAGAGGGCAAGGGGGGTCCTCTTGATGTATCCGGAATGGGTGATGGTCACCACCATCTCCTCCTCGGCTATGGTATCCTCAACCCTTATCTCCCCCTCCTTCTCGACGATCTCTGTCCTCCTCTCGTCTCCATACTCCTCCTTCACCCTTTTTAGCTCCTCGACGATGATGTCCAGAAGGAGCCTCTCATTGCCGAGGATCTCCTCGAGCCTTGCCACCTCCTTGAGGAGGCGGTTGTACTCCTCCACGATCTTCTCCCTCTCAAGGGCGGTCAACCTCTGGAGCTTCATGTCAAGGATGGCCTGGGCCTGGGCCTCTGAGAGGTTGAAGCGCTGGATAAGCCCCTCCTTTGCCTTCTGCGGGGAAGATGCCTTCCTTATAAGGGATATCACCTCATCAAGGTGATCAAGGGCCACCTTCAGACCCTCCAGGATGTGGAGCCTCTCCCTTGCCTTCTTCAGTTCAAAGAGGCACCTCCTCGTCACCACTTCCCTGCGGAAGTCTATGAACTCCTTCAGGTAGTCCTTCAGGCTCAGGGTCCTGGGCCGTCCATCCACAATGGCAAGCATTATGATCCCGAAGGAGGTCTGCATCTGGGTGTGTTTGAAGAGGTAGTTGAGGATGGATCTCCCATCGGCATCCTTCTTGAGATCGATAACCACCCTCATACCCTCCCGGTCTGATTCATCCCTTATATCCGAGATCCCCTCAACCCTTTTGTTCTTCACAAGATCCGCTATCTTCTCTATGAGTTTACCCTTGTTCACCATGTACGGGATCTCGTTTATGATGATGCTCTGCCTTTCGGTCCGTGGATGGGTCTCTATATAGGCCCTTGCCCTCAACTGGATGATCCCTTTACCCGTCTTATAGGCCTCAACAATGCCCTCCTTCCCATAGATGAACCCCCCTGTGGGGAAGTCCGGGCCGGGAAGGAAGGACATGAGTTCTTCTACCGTTGCCTCGGGGTTGTTTATCAGGTGGATGGTGGCATCTATGACCTCCCCCATGTTGTGGGGCGGTATGTTCGTTGCCATCCCAACAGCGATACCTGAGGAGCCGTTCACAAGGGCATTGGGGAATCGGGCTGGAAGCACAGCCGGTTCCCTGAGGGATCCGTCGTAGTTGGGGACAAAGTCCACCGTATCCTTGTCGATATCGGCGAGAAGTTCGTTGGCAAGCCTTGCAAGCCTCACCTCGGTATATCTCATCGCCGCGGGAGGATCGCCATCAACAGAGCCGAAGTTGCCCTGACCATCGATAAGGGGATACCTGAGGGAAAAGTCCTGGACCATCCTGACTATGGCATCATACACAGCCATGTCACCGTGGGGATGGTACTTACCTATCACATCACCTACCACCCTTGCAGACTTCTTGAAGGGCTTGTTCCACTCCACCCCGAGTTCCTTCATGGCGTAGAGTATCCTTCTGTGAACGGGCTTGAGGCCATCCCTCACATCGGGAAGCGCCCTCCCTATGATGACGCTCATGGCATAGTCCATGTAGGAGCGCCTCATCTCATCTTCTATGTAGACAGGTATCCTCTTCTCCATACCCTTCTCCTCTACCTTTTAAGTCATCAAAATCCCGCTCTGTTGGGGATCAAGACATGATACTTTTTAAGGCACCAAGTTGTCAAATCCAAAATCTGCAAGGTCTGGTAAGGGATAGGGGCAGGAAAAGGCAGGGGGGTCTATGGAAGGCCCCTTCCAGGGTCAATGTCCTTTACAGCATCGGAAAAGACCCTTTCATCTATCCTGGGGTATCCCCTGGAACAGGCATACTCGCTCACCAACCTTTCAACCCCCTTTCTTATGGAAGGTATGGGGATGGCCTCAAGCCTCCTCCTTGCCCCTTCGGTCCAGGGGGGCTTCCTTTGCCTGAGCCATCCTCTGAGGAAGGCCAGGGTTACCACCTTATACCCCTTCCTCCCTGCCTCCCTCTCGATAGTCTCCCTGAGATCCTCACCACCCTGGCTTGCGGCAAGGTCAAGTGCCTCCCTTTCCCAGGGCATACCAGAAGGGGGAGTGGAAAGGTACTCCCTGAAGAGGCTTATGATGTATTCCCTCTTCTTCCCTCTTCCCTTGAGAAAGGCCACTATCTCCTCCAGGACCTCCCTTCTCCTATCACCCATCCTCTCCATGGCCCTGTCAAAGGCCTCCATGGTGAAGTCCTCTATACCAAGGCCCTTCATCCTCTGAGCCGCAAGCATCATGGACTCGTTCCTTATCTCTGTGAGGAAGGCAGAGGTGATGAGGTCTACCCCCCTCTCCCTTGCCCTCTTCTCCATCAGCCTGTATATCCCAGGCCTTACGAAGTCAGGGGCCTTCTCCACCCGCTCAAGGGCCTCCCTTGTCCATCTGATCACCTTCCTCGCCATCCCTCCATCCTCCTCAACCTGGAACCTATGGACTGTCCTGCCACCACACCAAGGACCACAAAGGGAAGCACCTTGTAGGTCAGGCCCATGAACCTCCTGGTGAGGATGTTTATCGTCACAGGGATGTAGAGGCACCGGGCCCAGGGCCTTGAGAACCTGGGATAGCCCTTCCTGAGATACCCAAAGGGAAGGTTGACAAGGACGATGAAGACGAGGAAGAGTATATCCCATCCCCAGCTGGCCATCACCTTCTCCTAACCCTCCTTACAAGCCACAGTTCAAAGATGGCACCGAGTATGAGGGCGATGGGAGGGAAGAGGTAGACCCTCAGGGGAGTTGGAGGTTCAAGGATGATATAGTACCATGTGGATATGGACCTCTTCTTGCCCTCCTCCCCGTTGGAGCCATCCATGGCATTGAAGGCCACAGGGATGAAGACGCCTTCAACGAAGTTGAGCCTGTCCTTTCTGTCGGTTGTGAGCTTCCTCTTAAAGACCACCCTCCACTGGCCATCCCTGTAGGTTGCACTGTACTGGATCGTGGTCCCCTCAAGGGGGGTCTCGCTGCCAAGCCCCCTTGCCTTGACCTCCATAGCCCCCCTGTCTGCACTCCACACCCACTGATAGGTGGGCCTCCTCCTGTCACCGCCAAGGAAGTATGGCTTTGCCGTCCCCTTCTCAAGCCTGATGGGCCACTGGACCACGATGGAGTCAGGCAAGGGTGCCTTCACAAGCTCCCCCTCTCTGGTCATTATGGTGGCCTTCTCCGGGTTGCTCTCCGTCCTGTCGTCCCATTCGAGGAGAAGGGCCATCTCCCTCCTGTTGTGGAGGGCCCTTACAGTCACCGTATCGATGGAGGGGGTAAAGAGCCTGGGCTCCTGGATGACCTGTCCAACAAGGGGGATATCGATTGCCTCGGTTTCGCCCCAGAGGGGATCGTCAGGTGAAAGGGGGGGTTCTCCCTCCACAAGCCTTGCCTTTATGGCCTCCTTTAACCTCGGCTTCTCCTGGACGAAGGTCCTGTAGACATAGTTAGTCACATCCCATATGGCCTTTCTCGCCTCCTCCTCATCCTTGAAGGAGTCCCTGAAGGAGGGCATCGGTGTCCCTGCGATCCCGTTGTAAACGGTGTTGAAGATGGAGGCCCTGCTGCTTCCCCTCCTGAAGGTCCATCCCTTGTGGAGATCCCTTGGATATATGGGGAATCCCCAGTCATCCTGTAGGCTCAGGGCCTGGGGTCCGTTACCCCTGCCTGACTTTCCGTGGCATTTGTAGCACTCAAAGACCTCCTCAAAGAGCCTCCTTCCCCTCTTCACACTCTCCTCGGTTATGGGGGGTACCTCCCCTATCCTCAGGGGATTCTTCGGCTCTTCTTCTTCAAAAATACCCCCTGAAAAGCCCTTTATATATTCAACAAGGAGTTCCCTCTCTTTCCTGGTAAGGACCTCGCCAAAGGCAGGCATCCCGGTGGAGGGGAGCCCCTCTGTTATGGTCTGCAGAAGATCATCGTCTGTGGGAAGGCTCTCAGTGCTTGTGGATCTGAACTTGAATATGGCAAGGCTGAAGTCCCTTGGCCTGGGGAAGAAGAAATCGGCACCAGGGCCATCCCCCATCCCATCCTTGCCATGGCACTGGGTGCAGTACTTATCGTAAAGGTCACGGGCCCTCTTGAGATCTTCCTTGGAGAGTTCCTTCACCCCACCGTAGGAGTGAAGTGGGATGAACACGAAGATGATCAGCAGTGTTACAAGGCCCCTTCTCAACATCTCCACCCTCCAGGTTACTCCCATGTCCTCGGTTTGTTCCCTGTTGCATCGTAGATGTAGAGGATGACCTTCCAGATCTCCTTCTCCGAGAGCATATCCTGCCACACCGGCATGGCCGAGCTCCAGGGAGTGGCATTGGGCGGCAGTCCAGGACCACCTGTTGAGACCCTCCAGAAGACATACCCCTCTGGGAGCTGGGCTATGGTGTCGGTACCCCTGAAGGGAAGGGGAGCAGGGTTGAAGCCGTGGGCAAAGATGCCCTTCCCATCCCAGAGATCGCCGTGGCAGAACACACAGTTCCTGTAGTATATCTCCTTTCCCTCGGCTATGTACCTTGCAAGGTTTGCCCTATCCTTCCTGAGTGGGTTTTCAAGGCCAAGGACCTTGATCCTCTTACCCCTGAAGCTGAACTCCACAGGGGGTTCAGGATGGATCGTCCTCGACTCTGCAGGAGGTGAGAGGGCGGGCTTCGTGTAGGCGTAGGCCATGTATGCCATTGCAAGGGGGAAGAGGAGGAAGACCGGGACCCTCAGGAACCTCATCTCCCTCTCCACAAGGAGGGCGATCAGGGGGGCCTTGAACCTCTCGAAGGTCTCCTCCCTTATGGAGAAGTAGAGGAGAAGCGCCACCCCTGCAAGGAGGAGGTACCACCTCAGGACAAAGGCAGGTATGGGTGGGATTATGAGGGAGAGGGACCTTAGAAAGGAGAAGAAGAGGAAGAAGAGCCCTATGGCCGTAAAGAGGGGAGACCTCCTTAAGGCCGCCACCACGGCGACTACGAGTGAGAGCAGGAGTGCCCCTATCCACCACATCACCTTCCTCCTTTTACGCCTTCAAGGTCCTTCTTGAGCCTGGGGATCTTGTCGAGGCTGATGGTCACCTCCCCACCAAGACTCTCAAGGAAGGCAATGACGGCAACTATCTCCTCGTCACTCAGATTTACCGGTGGTTTGTTGACAGGAGGCATGATGGGGAAGAATCCCTTCACCACATAGGCCCTGGGGTCCACGAGGGACTGCCAGAGGTAATGGTCTGCATCCATCCCTGGAACCCTCCTTGAGGCCCTCCTCCCGATGGGATCAGGCCCCTTGAAGGCAGGTGCCCTTGGCTGGGCCTCCCGGGGCTCAAGCTCATGGCACACAAAGCACCCGCCCTTCTCCTTCATTATCCTCTCCCCAATGAATACGAGGTCGTCTATGGATGTCTCTCTTGTGATCCTTATCTCCTTCGGTGGCCTGCTCTCCACCTGGGGGATGATGTTTCCCACCAGAGTGTAGAAGGCCTCCACTACAAGGAAAAAGAGCAGTATGGATACGAAGCCCCCTTTCTTCATCCCCTGCCTCCGGTCAATGCCTCCCCTCCCTGGCCATCCAGAAGACCAGGCTTATCAAGAGAAAGAAGATCAGGATAGCGATGGAGATGATGAAGGTCGATACCCCGTGGGCAGGAAGGTAGGCCTGGGGGCTCCTGTCAGGCATCACCCCGTATATGTGCCAGAACTTCCTTATCCCTGAGCGGATGTAGCCCATGAGACCCATGAGCCATGTAAAGGTTATGGCAAGGAAGATGAGGGCGTACTGGGACCTGCCAGGCATATCCCCCCACCTTATCCTCCCCACCGCCTCTGCATTCCTGTAAAGGAAGTACTCTATGATCAGGAAGAGGACCATGAAGATGAAGACTATCACCACCTGGGCCATGGACATCCTGATCCTCACAGCGGCAGGGACGAAGTATCCATAGACGCCAAGGAATATGATCGCCCCTGCCGAGAGGATGAGCAGAAGGACCTGGAGGAGGTTTCCCTTCCCTGCCCATGAGACGGTGGGCCTCTTGTCGCTCCTCCTGTAGAGCATGAAACTGAGGAAGGTGGCCATTATGAGAAAGAAGACGGCCGTTATCTTTGCCGCCATGACACCGAAGACACCCAGGACAGGGTGGAAGGCCCCACCAAGGGCCCTTGCCTCCTCAACGGTGGCCACAAGGCTGTGAGGGGTGAGCCACACCCCGTAACAGACAACTATCACAAGAAGGAGGTACTTCCGGTATCCCCTGTACCTCTCGGCCCCCTCTATCTTCTCCATCGCCGTCCAGAGGTAGTAGTTCGCTGCGAGGAAGATGGCCCCTATGATCACGGCCTGCATGAACCAGAGCCAGGAGAAGGTCCCGCCCATCATGCTGATACCCATCTGCTCGTTGAAGGCGTATATCTCCATGGCAAGGAGGTAACCTGCAAAGGGAAGGGGTATGAGCCCCACCATGGCAATGAAGTTGCCGATATAACCCATCCAGTCGTAGTATGCCCTCCTCTCATCGTCCCCTGCGCTGAGGAACCGGTATGCCCCGTAGGCAGCCGCTATGGAACCACCGAAGGCAACATTGGCTATGAGCCTGTGGATGTTGAGGGGCATCCAGGCATAGGTGTTTATGGCATCCCACATGCTCACAAGGTTGCCCTTCTCGTCCACCCCGCCAGGTGTCATCATGAAGGCCACCCATATGTCCGTCACAAAGACTATGGCTATCCCGAAGAGGTTGAGGATGATCCCGAGCAGGATGTGCATCCCCTTCCGGCCCTCCAGGGCCTTCCAGGAGTAGTAGTAGAGATACATGGAGATCACCTCTCCAAGGACGAGCCCTATGTAGAGGTGCCATGTAGGGCTGTAGATGGACCTCATGTAGCCGGAAAAACCGGGATAGAGGATGAAGAGGGAGACAAGGAGGATGCCTCCGAGGATGGCAGCGATGGTGCCGGTAAGGGTGAAGAGGCGGGTAAAGTCGTGGGCGAGTCTGTCGAACCTCCCGTCCCCCTTCTTCCATCCAATCAGTTCAACAGTAACGGCAAACATGGGCACACCGAGGAGGAATGCCCCGAGGAGTAGATGCACCTGGGCCACGAGCCATATGAGGTTCCTGCTCCCAAGGATGGGGAGGTTTCGGTAGTCCACCCCATCGCCAAGAAGGGCATTCAAGAGGTATATGGCCAGATAGGAGATGGCAAGGATCGCAAGGATCTTGACCACCCCTTTGAGGGCCTTGAGGAAGGGATACCCTAAAGCGGAACCCTCTGAAGTCATCGTCCCTATCTCCCTCCTCCCCCTGCCGGGCCTATCCTCCTCATCTCCCTGAGTTGCTCGGCAGTCACAAGGGAAAGGCCCTTTCCCCTGGCCAGCTCCTCCACCCCCTTTATCACCATCCCCCTGGCAAAGGATGGAATACGGTCGAGTATGGCGAGGGCATCCCCTGTCCATGGCATTGCCCTCTCACAGTCCCCGTAGAAGGTGTGAAAGACCTTCTTACCTCCCCCTGAAGGGGTGTAATCACAGAGGCTGTCCTCCTCCATGTAGTCACCGGTCTCGGCAAAGGCCCTTGCCCTGCATCCGATGCATACCTCTGAAAACTCACAGGCCCCGCATCTGCCCTTGAGTCTCATTCCCCTGAGCTCCAGAAGGACATCGGCCCCTGTCCATACCTCCCTCAATCCCTGCCTCCGGAGATCCCCGCAGGAAAGGGGCATGTAGGGACATGGTGTCACGTGGCCATCAGGTGTGATCCTGCAGTAGTATATCCCTGCCGGGCACCCGCCCCTGTAAGCCTTCAGCCACGGAGATCCCCCATCCACCTCGTGGAGTATCCTTTTATAGGAGGGAGCGCACTTCACATTGAGCCATATCCTCCTTCCGTATCTCCTCTGGAGCTCTGCCACATCCATGAGGCTGCCTATGTACTCCTCCTTCCCAAGGTTCGATCCCCATTCTCCCCTTCCCGTGCACACGAGATAGTAGATGTTGAGGACCCTGTGGCCCAGGCTTAGGGCAAACCTCACCAGGTCCTCAAGGTCATGCCTGTTGAAGTCCATCATGGAAAACTGGATCACAGAGGGCACACGGGCATCGCAAAGGACCTTGAGGGCCCTTATGGCATGTTCCCACGCCCCCTTCAC
>WGFJ01000119.1 GCA_015492305.1 Deltaproteobacteria bacterium | reverse complement strand
GAGGCCCTCCATGGCCTTCCTGAAGGTCCCCCTCACGCCCCTCATCCTGTCGTGGACATCCTCCGGTCCATCAAGGGAGAGGACCACCTCATCAAGCCCGGAATCGATGACCTCATCGACGAGGTCCTTAAGGAGGACCCCGTTGGTGACGATGTTCACCCTCATGCCACGGGCCTTTGCCATCCTTACCACATCGATCCACCCACGGTAGAGCATGGGCTCTCCACCAAAGAGGGTGAGGTTGGGGCGGAAGGACGCAAGATCATCCATGAGGGACTCTATCTCGTCCATGGTAAGACCCTGGGAGAGGACCTCCCTTCCAAGGGATCTGAAGCTCCCCTTCTCGCCCCACTGGCCGCACATGGGGCACCTTAGGTTGCACCTGTAGGTGAGGAAGAGGGAGACCGTCTCAGGTGGAGCGCTGTAACCCCTCCCGAAGAGGTATGTAAGGAAGGAGATGAACCTTTTCAGGAAGACCCGGGTTGCGTAACGGGGCTGAAGGAAGGCCTTCTTTAAGGCCCTTGGCAGGTTCCTTCTTGGCAGGATGCCGAACATTCAAACCATTTTAAGCCATACCCTGCTCCATGTCAACGGAGGGATAGGAGAGCGGGGTTGCCGGGGCGGGCAACCCCTGCAAAGAAGGATCAGTCGATCCTCTTGAACTTCTCCTTTCCGGCACCGCAGATGGGGCACATATCGGGTGCCTCCCCCTCCACGGTGTTGCCACAGACCTGGCACACATAGTAGGGCACATCAGGGTTGTTACCCAGGTTCTCGAGGGCCTTCCTGTAGAGGTCTGCGTGGATCTTCTCCACCTCGTTTGCGAAGTGGAAGCTCTTCCTTGCACCCTCTGCCCTCTCCTCCTCGGCATCTGCGATCATCTGGGGATACATCTTCTCGAACTCGTATGACTCCCCCTCGATGGCTGCCTGGAGGTTCTCCCTTGTGCTCTTTATGCCCCCGAGCTCCCTCAGGTGGTTGTGGGCGTGGATCGTCTCCGCCTCTGCAGCGGCCCTGAAGAGCCTTGCCACCTGGGGATAGCCCTCCTCCTCTGCCTTCTTTGCAAAGGCAAGGTATTTTCTGTTTGCCTGAGACTCACCTGCAAAGGCATCCTGAAGGTTCTTTTCTGTCTTGGCCATAGGAACCACCTCCTTGGAAAGATTTTTATTTTGTAATCTTTTTAAACTATTTGGTGTTCTCTGTCAAGGGAAAATTTAGACTACCTCAGGAGGATGGAGGTGCTGGAGAAGAAGGTCCCTGCCACGGAGGCGGTCATGAGGGTGGCAAGGGTGGCTGCAAGGAAGGCCCTGAGGGCAACCCTTGAAAGGTCCTTCATCCTCTCAGGGACAAGGGCGGTTATGCCTCCCACGAATATGCTCAGGGATGCCACATGGGTGAAGCCGCAGAGGGCATAGGTGGCAAGGAAGGCGGAGCGGGGATGGACAAGGGCATCCCTGGCAAGCATGAGGGAGAGGTCCTGGTAGGCCTTCACCTCCGTCACAATGGCCCTCTCCCCTATAAGCCTCCCTATCTCCATGGCATCATCAGGGGGAACACCGATGATGAGGGCAAAGGGATAGGCAAGGTATCCGAGGAGGGCCTTCAAGGACCACTCCACACCCAGGGGATAGAGGGACTCCACGAACCTCCCGAGGATGGCCAGAAAGAGATCAAGGAGGGAGACAAGGCCAAGGAAGGCTATGAGAAGGGCTCCAATGCCCACAACGAGCCTCACCCCGTCGTTTGCCCCCTTGATGATGGCCTCGATGGTGTTCGAAGAGGCCTCGTAATGGGGGTGAACATCGACACCGAGGGTCTCTGGTCTTCCCCTTTCAGGCAGTATCACCTTGGACATGACAATGGCAGCAGGGGCAGAGAGGATGGAGGCAGAAACAAGGTGGCCCGCTATGGTGGGAAAGGTGTCCTTCAGCATGAAGGTGTAAAGGGCAAGGACACTTGAGGCAATGGTGGCCATGCCGGCTGTGAGGATGGTGCAGAGCTCTGAGTCGGTCATCCCCTTCAGATAGGGCCTTACCGTGAAGGCAGACTCTATGCCGACAAAGATGTTGCTTGCGGCACAGAGGGATTCGGCCCCACTTATGGCCATGAGCCTTGTGAAGAGCCTTGAGAAGGCCCTTATGATGAAGGGCATCACCCTGAGGTGGTAGAGGATGGACATGAGGCTTGCAAAGAAGATGATGGTGGGCAGGGCCTGGAAGGCAAGGATGAACCCGATGGAACCCTTCTCACCGGGTGGGATGGAGAGGGGACCAAAGAGGAACCTCGCCCCCTCCACAGCACTGTCAAGGACCTTGAGGACCAGATCGTTCACAAGGAGGAAGAACCTCATCCCGGGAGGGAAGATGAAGATCAGGAAGGCAAAGAGGAACTGGAAGGCAGTGCCCCAGAGGACAGCCCTCCAGTTGAAGATCCTCCTTTCAGCGGAAAGGAGCCATGCAATGAATATGAGGATAAAGGTACCGAGGAGGCTTACAAGGTTGTACCACTCCACGGATCAGTCCCTCTTCTCCTCCATGGTGAACCTGATTGTCACCTCCCTGCCCTTCCTTTCAACGACCATTGTCCCCTCTTCACCAAAGCCCTTTGACCTTATGCGGTATATGAGGTCGATGGAGTCCTTCACAGCCTTACCATCCAGCCTCTTCACAATATCCCCCTTCCTTATCCCGCTCCTTTCAGCAACCGAGCCGGGCAACACCTCTGCGATGACGACCTTTCCATCCTTATCCCTGACACTTATGCCCAGTCTGGGCCTTTTCACCTTCTCGTAGCCGGTGACCCAGACGAAATCGGCTGCGTAGAGGGGTAGCTTTGGGGGGCTCACATCCATAAGGACGATGCCCTTCTTCCTCACCTCCTCCTTTGTAAGGGCCTTTCTGGAGACGGTGAGGAGGACGATGGTGTAGGGCTCAGGGAGCCTCCTGAAGACCTTCCTGGGTATCCCCATGCCGTACTTCACATGGCCACTTCCTGCAAGGACGATCATCTTCCTGCCCTTCTCACCCTTTAGATAGTCTGCGATCCTCTCTGCCATGGTCTCTTCCCACAGGAGGGAGACATCGTAGAACCTCTCAAACTCCTTCCTGTCATGGGCCTTGAAGAAGGCCTTGAAGTATGCCCTGTGATAGGGGTCCTTTCTGTCTATCTCTGGAAGGTCCTTCTTACGATCAGGGGGAAGGCCTTCAAGGCCCTTCTCCCTCACCTCATCGACAAGGTCCTTCGGGGCATTGAGGGCGATGAGAGGTATCCTCCTCTCCCTGATGTACTCGAGTATATCCCTGTAGTAGCCGTAGTCTATGCCCCACTCCTTCAGCCACAGCCTGTAGAAATCCTCCTCAGGGAGGTCCCCCTTCACCCATCTGTCGAGCATGGGCTGGGAGGGGGTTGTGAACATCTCCATCCCCACTGCTATCCTCCCCGGGAATAACCTGTCCATGGCCTTTATGATCTCCAGTTCCGCCCTGTGATGGCTGAGGTTGTCGTGGGTCTCACCCACATAGATCACCCTTGATCTCGAAAGGAAGGTAAAGAGTTCCTCCCTGTCAACCAGTGTACCCGTTGGCACATGGAGTATGGAGCCCTCCTTGAGTTCTTCCAGCCTGTAGTAGGGGGACTCGAAGGAGTTTAACATCCCTCCACAGCCTGAAAGGGAGAGCAAAAGGATAAGGACCGGAATGAATGGTTTAATCTTCACCAAAGACCCTCCTCATGATCTCGTCGTTGTGCCTTGTAAAGTAGGAGTAATCGAAGAGGGAGGAGATCTCCTCCCTTGTCATGGACCTTGAGAGTTCCCCATCCTGGGAAAGGGCCTCCTCAAAGCCAATCCCCTCCTCCCACACCCTCATGGCACACCTCTGGACTATCCTGTAGGCCTCTTCCCTGGTAAGCCCCTTTTCCACAAGACCGAGCATGACCCTCTGGGAGAAGGGAAGGCCCTTCAGGAGGTTGAGGTTCCTTTCCATCCTCTCGGGGTAGACGGTGAGGTTCTCTATGATCCCCCTCATCCTGTTGAGCATGAAGTCCATGAGTATGGTGGCATCAGGCGCTATGACCCTTTCCACAGAGGAATGGCTTATGTCCCTTTCGTGCCAGAGGGGTATGTTGTCGAGGGAGGCCTGGGCGTAGGAACGCATGAGCCTTGCAAGGCCGCAGATGTTCTCAGAGAGGATGGGGTTCCTCTTGTGGGGCATGGCAGAAGACCCCTTCTGACCCTTTGTGAATAGCTCCTCTGCCTCAAAGACCTCTGTCCTCTGGAGGTGCCTTATCTCCACGGCGAACTTCTCAAGGCTCGTGGCCATGATGGCAAGGGTGGTAAAGAACTCCGCATGCCTGTCCCTCTGTATGATCTGGGATGAGACCCTTGCGGGCTTAAGGCCAAGCCTCTCACAGACATAGCTCTCCACAAAGGGAGGGACATGGGCATAGTTGCCAACAGCCCCTGAGATCTTCCCGTAGCTTATCACCTCCCTTGCCCTCTCCATCCTCTCAAGGTTCCTCCCCATCTCCTCGTACCAGATGGCAAGCTTGTGGCCGAGGGTCATGGGCTCTGCATGGATGCCGTGGGTCCTGCCTATCATCAGGGTGTCCCTGTGCTCGAGGGCCCTTTTCTTTATCGCCCCCATGAGGTCCCTTACATCGTTGATTATGATCCCTGAAGCCTCCTTCAGCAGACAGGCAAGGGAGGTGTCGAGTATATCCGAGGAGGTGAGACCCATGTGGATGTAACGGGACTCTGGCCCAACCTTTTCACTCACACATGTGAGGAAGGCGATGACATCGTGTTTGACTTCCCTCTCTATCTCTTCGATCCTCTTCACATCGAAGGAGGCCTTCTCCTTTATTATCCTCAAGCTGGATCTTGGCACCTTGCCGAGCTCTGCCCAGGCCTCGCAGACAAGTATCTCTATCCTCAGCCAGGTGGTGAAGATGTTTTCCTGGCTCCAGATCCTTGCCATCTCTTGCCTTGTATACCTCGGTATCATGTAGACCTCCCTTTCTTCTCTTTGAATCTCTTGAGCCTGAAGATCTCCTCCCTCTCCCTCTCCTCCAGGGTATAGGCTATCTTCTTCACCGCTGCCTCTATGGTGGGGATGAGGGATTCCTCAAGGGCATTGATCCTCCTTGTTGTGGCCTTGACCTCTTCCCCGAGGCGCTGCACCTTTGCCTCCTTTGAGACCACCTCGATCACCGTGTCTATAACCTCCTCAAAGGCATCGGCCACGGTTATCGTCCACAGCCCCTCTCCAATGGGGGAAAAACCCTTCTCATCGATGGGCCTCTTGAAGACCCTGGGCTTCACATCAGGGATCTTCACCCCCCACACATTCTCCACCTCCACATCCACGGTGAGGTCCCTCCTTGCAGAGAGGGAGGCAGAGGAGAGCCTCTCCTTTCCGGCAAAGGACTCTGCGAGGACAAGCCTCTGGAAGGCCCTCAACATGGCCTCATCCACCTTGCCCCTCGTCTCTGTGACCTCTGAGAGGGTTGCAAACAGGTCCCTCATAAGGGCCTCCCTCTTGCTCTTGAGGAGATCGACCCCTTCAATGGCCCACTTCAACCTCCTCTTCAGGATGAGGAGGTTTGTCCTTGTAGGCGTGGCCTCCCTCATTTCTCCTTCCCGTAGTAGAGGTCTATGAACTCCTTCCTCACCCTTGTAAGCTCCTCCTTTGGCATGGCGGAAAGGAGCTTCCAGGCAATGTCGAGGGTCTCCTCTATGCCCCTTCTCTTCTGGCCCTGATTGACGAAGGTCCTCTCAAAGTCATCGGCGAATCTGAGGAACCTCCTCTCCCTTGCCCCCAGTCCCTCTGTGCCCACTATGGCCTCAAGCCTCCTTGCATCCCTTCCCCTTGCATAGAGGGCATAGAGCTGATCAGCCACATCCCTGTGATCCTCCCTTGTCCTGTCCTTCCCTATCCCTGCGTTCATGAGACGGGAAAGGGACGGCAGCACATCAACAGGTGGGTATATCCCCTTTCCGAAGAGTTCCCTGCTCAGTATGATCTGTCCCTCCGTGATATACCCCGTAAGGTCAGGGACAGGATGGGTGATATCGTCGTCTGGCATGGTAACTATGGGAAGCTCCGTAACGCTTCCCTCCTTACCCTCTATCCTCCCTGCCCTTTCGTAGATGGTGGCAAGGTCTGTGTACATGTATCCAGGATAACCCCTCCTCCCGGGCACCTCCTCCCTTGCGGTGGAGACCTCCCTCAGGGCCTCGCAGTAGTTTATCATGTCAGTGAGCACCACAAGGACATGCATGCCAAGGTCGAAGGCAAGGTACTCGGCAGTGGTAAGGGCCATCCTCGGGGTGAAGAGCCTCTCTATGGTGGGGTCCTCGGCAAGGTTCATGAAGATGACTATCCTCTCCATGGCACCTGCCTCTTCAAAGCCCTTGAGGAAGAAGAAGGCCTCCCTCGAGGTTATGCCCATGGCACCGAAGACAACGGCAAAGGGCTCTCCCCCCCTGACACTTGCCTGCCTGACTATCTGGAAGGCAAGCTCATTTGCAGGAAGGCCACTCCCTGTGAATATGGGAAGCTTCTGCCCCCTTACAAGGGTGTTGAGACCGTCGATGGTGGAGATCCCTGTCTCTATGAAGTCCATGGGCCTTTCCCTTGAAACGGGGTTTATGGGGGATCCCATTATGGACCTGTACTCCCTGGGTATGATGGGTGGCAATCCATCTATGGGCCTCCCGATGCCATTGAAGACCCTGCCAAGGATGTCCTCGGAGAGACCGACCCTTGCCACCTCCTCGAGGAACCTTATCCTTGTAAGACCTGTGTCTATCCCCTCCGTCCCTCCAAGGACCTGGACCACTGCCATCCCCTCCGAGGCCTGGATCACCTGCCCTGCCCGCTCCTCACCCCCGGGCAGTTCCACAGCCACCATCTCCCCAAGGGCAACCCTGTCCACCCCTTCCACGAATATGAGGGGACCTGTCACGGATCTTATGGTCCTGTATTCCCTCTCTATGAGGTCCCTCATCGCTCCATCCCCCTTATCTCCTGGGGCAGATCCTCCAGAAGGGCCTCAACCTCCTCGGTGGATGATTCGGAAAGCCTCAAGAGCCTCTCCATGAGGGGTGACTCTATGATCCGTTCCACAGGCACCTCCCTCTCGATGAGGGCCATCGCCTCGTCATAGAAGCGCAGGAAGGCATCGAGCATGAGATACTGTTTCTTCAGGGGGCAGAAGGCATCTACATCGCTGAAGGCATTCTGCCTCAGGAAGCCATCCCTTATGAGCCTTCCGGCCTCGAGGGTGAGCCTGTCCCTGTCCTGGAGGGCATCGGGTCCTATGAGCATAACCACCTCCTTCAGTTCCTCCTCCTTCTGAAGGAGGTAGAGCCCCCTTTCCCTCTTCTCGGCCCAGTCCTCCTTGACATTCTCCCTGTACCAGTCCCTAAGGGATGGTATGTACTGGCTGTAGCTCCTGAGCCAGTTTATAGCAGGGAAGTGCCTCCTGTAGGCAAGATCCGTATCAAGGGCCCAGAGGGTCCCACCTATCCTCAGGCTTGCCTGCGTCACAGGCTCAGAGAAGTCACCACCCGGTGGTGACACGGCCCCCACAACGGTAACAGCCCCCTCCCTCTCCTTGGATCCAAGGGTTACGACCCTGCCTGCCCTCTCGTAGAAGCTTCCAAGCCTTGATGCAAGGTAGGATGGATATCCTTCCTCCCCTGGCATCTCCTCCATCCTTGAGGACATCTCCCTCAGGGCCTCTGCCCATCTCGATGTGCTGTCCGCAAAGAGGGCCACACTGTAACCCATGTCCCTGTAGTACTCCGCCATGGTTATACCTGTGTATATGGAGGCCTCCCTGGCAGCAACAGGCATGTTGGAGGTGTTGACCACCACGATCGTCCTCGAGAGGAGGGACCTTCCCGTCTTTGGGTCCTTGAGGCGGGGAAACTCCCTCAGGAACTCGCTCATCTCGTTTCCCCGCTCACCGCATCCAACGTATACGATGATATCCGCCATGGAGTACTTTGCCAGGGTCTGCTCCGTAACGGTCTTGCCCGTGCCAAACCCCCCGGGTATGATGGCCACACCCCCCTCTGAAACGGGAAAGAATGTGTCTATGACCCTCTGGCCGGTGATAAAGAGCCTTGTAGGTGGCAGCCTG
Organism: Deltaproteobacteria bacterium; assembly: GCA_015492305.1. Taxonomy (GTDB): domain Bacteria; phylum Desulfobacterota; class GWC2-55-46; order S146-80; family S146-80; genus S146-80. The sequence continues at coordinate 17 of WGFJ01000119.1, read as the reverse complement.
CGCTTGTAAGGACGGGG
>WGFJ01000118.1 GCA_015492305.1 Deltaproteobacteria bacterium | reverse complement strand
TTCCTCGGTCCGTGGAACTCCGAGAAGTAGATGGTCTGCCACTTACCCAGGACAATCCTCCCTTCCCTCACAGGAAGGGTGACGGAATTTCCGACAAGGGTGGATTTGAAATGGGCATCTGCATTCCTCCCGTAATCACCCCTGTTGTGTCTGTAGGTGGGCTTGTTCGGTATCCATTGGTTCAGGAAATCATGGAAGTCCTTCTCGAGATCCTCATCCTCATTTCCAAGGTGTATGGCTGCAGTTGTGTGACCGGTGAACAGGGTGAGGAGGCCCTCCTTTATGCCACTTTCGTAGAGCACTGCCTCCACAACATCCCTTATCTTCACCTCCTGGAGCCTCTCGGTTGTCTCGATCTCTATCACCCTCTCGAAGGTCCTCACCTCCACCCCCTCAAGCGATATTCTCCTTCCAGATCCTCACAATGGCTGGAAGGGCCTTACCGGCCCGCTCCCTGATACTCACATCGGCAACGGAGGTGATGGTGGTCTCCTCAGGATTCACCTCCACCACCCTTGCCCCCTTGCCCTTTGCGATGAAGGGGAAGGATGCTGCAGGCTGGACAATCCCGGATGTTCCCACCACAAGGATGGCCTCACATCTTCCCAGGGCATCGTAGGCCTCCTCAAGGACCTCCTGGGGAAGCATCTCTCCAAACCACACAACATCAGGCCTCAGGAGGCCGCCGCAACCACAATGGGGAGGCAGGGTTTCAAAGGGTTCCTTTCTCATCTCCCTCATGCCGCAGACTGTACACCTCACCCTCCAGATGTTTCCGTGGAGCTCAAGGACCTTCCTGCTACCTCCAAGGTGGTGAAGGCCATCCACATTCTGGGTTATGAGGGTAAAGTCCTCCACAAGGTCCTCCATCTCGGCTATGGCAAGGTGCCCTGGGTTTGGCTTCACCCTTGAGAGGGCTTCCCTCCTCATGCTGTACCATTCCCAGACAAGTGCCGGATCCCTGGAGAAGGCCTCAGGGGTTGCAAGGTCTTCCGGCCTGTAGTTCCTCCAGTAACCTTCAGCCCCCCTGAATGTGGGAACACCGCTTTCCGCAGAGATCCCTGCCCCTGTGAGGACGACAAGGGCCCTGGAGGAGAAGAGTATCTCTGCCGCCCCGGATAGATCCTTCACTCCTTGAACCTTCCCTCCTTGGATATGTACCCATCCCTTATGGCCCAGCGGATCAACTCCTTTGCCTCCTCCACCTTGTCCTCCTCAACGGCAATCCTCTTTTCCGACTGTTCCCCTATGCTCACAGGATAGGGGGTGATCCTCATATCCCTCACGATACAGTAGATGTCATGGTCCTCAAGGAGGCCCCTGATCAGTTCCGATTCGATGTCGCTATAGGTGAGATAGACCTCTTTAAAGTTGATCCTCCTTGCCATCTTCGCCCCTCCTGAAAGAGGCTTTGAAGATCTAAAGTATATTTTAAAGGTCCCCAAAAGTCAATAACGGGTCTCTGGAAGGTAAAGGAGGGATGGGCAGGTCCCCTCAGGGATCGAAGAGTCTGTACTCTATCATGAAGTTTATATATCCATTCCTTGCAAAGATCTCCTTGCCCTCTATACCCCTGAAGGTTGCATCGGCAAGCCCTGCAGTCTTCAGGACACGGCAGGCCCTTTCAAGCCTCTCCATATCAAAGTCCTCACCAAAGGCCCTCTTGAGGGTCCTGAAGTCTATGGACCCCTTCCCGATCACATCCCCTTCTTCGCCCCTTTCGTCTGAAAAGACAAGGAACAGTATGTAGAGCTTCAGGCCATCGATGGGTAGACTGTGGAGTTCATCCTTCTCCTTCAGGATCTTCAGGATCTTGGCCTTATCCATCCTTCCAAATATAGGCCAATCTATCTTAAATGTCAAGCATTGTGATGAATATTTATCCTACAAAGGCTTATTGACATATACCAGAGGATGGTGTATCAATGAAGGGATGGCTGAAGATCTTAAAGGCCTTTTGGGAAGAAGGTTAAGGGAGGCAAGGAAGAGGCTTGGTCTTACCCAGAAGGAGCTGGCAGCAAGGGTAGAGGGGAAGGTGGATTACACCTACATCGGACGGATAGAGAGGGGAGACCAGTTCCCCTCTATAAAGATGCTCCAGAAGATAGGGAGGGCCCTTTCCCTCCCCATCAGTTATTTCTTTGAGGAAGAGGATGGAAAGGTCAGGGAGGTGCTTCTATCCTCCTACCTCGAAGGCCTGATCAGGGAAGAAAAGGGAAGGCAATTGATAGACCTCCTTTCCAGGCTCCACCCTGAAGACCTGAGCTTCCTCACAGAGATAGCAAAGCTTCTGGCAAGGCAGAGAAGACCGGCCTCCCCAACCCTGAAGGTGGCAGAGCCAGAAGGCACCTACGGTGATGTGAGAAGGATCATAAGGGAGATCGAAGGCCTCATGGCAAAGGAAGGCAGGAGGGAGGTAAGGGAACGCCTGAAAAGGGTCATTGCCGAGCTGGAAGGGATAAGGCCTTCTTAGGGATCTGAATGAAGGATATATTCCTCTCCGATGCCCACATAAAAGGGACATCCTCCCAGCAGAGGGTGGTCTGCGACTTCCTCGACTCCATAAGGGATGGCACCTCAAGGCTATTTATCCTTGGCGATTTCTTCGACTTCTGGTTCGGTTTCAAGGGTGTTGTCCCCTACGGTTACATCCCGGTCCTGTCAAGACTCATGGATCTGAGGGAGAAGGGGGTTGAGTTGATATACCTTGAAGGCAACCACGACTTCTTTATGGGTCCCTTCTTTTCGAAGGTCCTCTCCGCCAGGGTCTATGCCAATGAGGCATCCCTTGAGGTGGGTGGCAGGAAGGCACTGATCGCCCATGGTGATATCGTAGATACAGGGGATTACGGCTACAGGCTGCTCAGGAGGTTCCTCAGGAGTAAACCCGTCTTTACACTGGCCCACACCCTTCCACCCTTCCTCATCCTCGGGCTGGCAGAGAGATTCTCAGGCATGAGCCGCAGGTACCGCCCCAGGCAGAGGGGGCTCAGGGAGACCCTCAGGAGGTTTGCAAGGGAGAAGTGGAGAGAGGGGTATGAGGTGGTCATCCTCGGCCATTCCCATACCCCTGACAGGGTCGAAGAGGATGGAAGGCTCTACATAAATACAGGGGAGTGGATAAAGGCCTTCACATACCTCGAGGTTACAGGCAGTTCCTTTGATCTGAAGGAGTACAATCCCTCATCCCACCATGCCCTTCTTCAACATATGGGCCTTTAAGGCCTCTTCGCTGGGCTGGTAGGTGCAGAAAGGTTCCTCCTCCAGGTAATCCCCTGTGAAGGCATAGGCCCTTGCCCTGCAGCCCCCGCAGACCCTCTTAAACTCGCAGTAACCGCACCTTCCCTTGTAGTCGTCCCAGGCCCTCATCTCCTGGAAGACCTTTGATGTGTGCCATATCCTGCTGAAGGGCTCTTTCCTTATATCCCCGCATTCCACATCAAGGAAGCCGCAGATCTGCACCTTTCCCATGTGGGATACAAAGGCAAATGTCTGCCCCCCCATGCAACCCTTTGTCATCGCATCGAGGCCATGGGTCTGAGGGGTGACCTTCCTTCCCTTCCTCCTTTCACCCTGCCTGAATATCCTGTAGTAATGGGGGGCACAGGTGGGTTTGAACTGGATGGGGACCTTGTCCCTCATCTCATAGAACCAGGTAAGGGTCTTTTCGTAGTCTTCAGGGCTTATCTCCTGATCCTTGAGGTTTGCCGCCCTCCCGGTGGGAACAAGGAGAAAGGGGTGATGGGCCACTGCACCGAGCTTTATAACCAGTTCCAGTATCTGGGGAAGCTCATGGAGGTTGTGCTTGGTTATGGTCGTATTCACCTGGAACTCAAGGCCCACCTTCTTGGCAAGCTCTATGGCCTTCAGGACGGCCTCAAAGGCCCCAGGGATGCCCCTGAACCTGTCATGGCTCTCGGCGGTAGCCCCGTCTATGCTGAAGCTGAGCCTCCTTATACCCACCTCCTTCATCCTCTTCGTATTCTCCTCATCCATGAGCAGGCCACAGGGAGCCATGACCATCCTCAGACCGAGCCTCGTTCCATGGGCAGCGATATCGAAGATATCCTCCCTCATCATGGGCTCCCCACCGGTGAGGATGATTATGGGGTCCGAGAAGGAGGCCACATCGTCAAGAAAGGCAAGACATTCCTCTGTTGTGAGTTCGTCCGGGTATGGGCCGTACCTTGCTGCTGCCCTGCAGTGGATGCAGTTCAGGTTACAGCTCCTTGTGACCTCCCAGGCTATGAGCCTTGGAAGGAAGACCATCTTCTTGCTATCCTTTTCCATCCCCGGGACTTCATGGGGATGACCCTTTGGCATTGCACCCATTATATCCTCCCTTCTGCCAGGATCCTGGCTGCATCCTTGGCAAAGTAGGTAAGTATGAGATCCGCCCCTGCCCTCTTTATGGACAGGAGGGTCTCGAGCATCACCTTCTCACCATCTATCCACCCAAGCCTTTCTGCGGCCTTTATCATGGAATACTCCCCGCTCACATTGTAGGCTGCAACAGGGTATGGAAAGGTATCCCTGACCCTCCTTATTATATCAAGGTAGGGAAGGGCAGGCTTCACCATCACTATATCGGCACCCTCCTCTATATCGAGTTCCACCTCCCTCAGTGCCTCATCGCTGTTCCCGGGGTCCATCTGATAGCTCCTCCTGTCACCGAAGGCAGGGGCCGACTCTGCCGCCTCCCTGAAGGGGCCATAATAGCTCGATGCATACTTGGCTGCATAGGACATGATGGGGATGTGGGAGAAGCCATTCTCATCAAGGGCCTTACGGATGGCCCATACCCTTCCATCCATCATGTCTGAAGGGGCGACCATGTCTGCCCCTGCCTCTGCATGGGACAGGGCCTCCCTGGCAAGGATCTCGATGGTGGAATCGTTGTCCACATCCCCTCCCTTTATCACTCCACAGTGGCCATGGCTTGTATACTCACAGAGGCATACATCCGTTATTACCAGGACCTGTGGGGCCGTATCCTTTATGGCCTTTATGGCCTGCTGGATGATCCCCTCCTTATGGTAGGCCTCAGATCCCACCTCATCTTTGTGCTCAGGGATGCCGAAGAGGATCACAGCAGGTATCCCCAGATCTTGTACCTCCTTTATCTCCTTCCTCAACTCATCTATGGAAAGCTGGAAGTGGCCAGGCATGGAAGGGATCGGGTTCCTCACACCCGTGCCGTGGATCACGAAGAGGGGAAGTATGAGGTCATCGATGGAGAGGGCTGTCTCCCTCACCATCCTCCTTATGGTCTCGTTCCTCCTCAATCTCCTCAGTCTCTGTTCAGGAAAGGCCATCTCTCCCTCCTCTTCAGATATAGTTCCTTTCTCTGAAGTACCTTATGGTCTCTTCCACAAAGGCCCTTATCGTGTATTCCTGAGGCATGAAGGAGACATCTATCCCCAAGTCCCTTGCTGTCTGCGCTGTTATGGGCCCTATGCAACCAACGGCTATACCCTTGAGGAGGTCCCCTATCCTCTCCCTCCCGAATATATCGGCAAAGTTCTTCACCGTAGAGGAGCTTGTGAAGGTGACAAGATGGATAGCCTTTTCAACAAGGAGCCTCTCCACCTCCTCCTTTTCCTCACCCTCGGGTCTCACGGTCTTGTAGACCGGGACAACATGGATCTCCCCTCCCCGCCTCCTGATCCCCTCAGGCAGTATCTCCCTTGCAACAAGGGCCCTTGGGAGGAGGAACCTCTTTCCTTTTATTCCCTCCCTCTCCAGGGATTCGATGACCCCTTCGGCCCTGTACTCCTCGGGGGTGAGGTCAACCCTTATACCCAGGGCAGAAACCCTCTCAGCGGTCCTCGGACCTATGGCACATATCCTTATCCCCTTGAGGTCCCTTATATCCCTTCCAAGGTGGTAGAACCTCTCCAGGAAGTATTTAACGCCGTTTACACTGGTAAAGATGATCCAGTCATAGCTCTCGATGGAGGCTATTGCCCTGTCCGCCTCCTCCCAGGAGTCCGGAGGTCTCACCTCAATGGTGGGGAACTCTATGGGCTCTGCCCCCTCCCTCCTGAGGAGTTCTGAAAACTCCCCTGCCTGCTCCCTTGTCCTTGTTATGAGTATCCTCTTCCCGAAGAGGGGCTTTGTCTCAAACCAGTTGAGCCGCTCCCTGAGCCTCACAACCTCCCCTACAACAACCACAGCAGGGGGTTTGAAGTCCCTCTCCTCTGCCTCTTCCACGATGGTCCTGAGGGTCCCGGTAACGGTCTCCTGTTCAGGCTTTGTGCCCCATCTCACGATGGCCACAGGTGTATCAGGGTCCTTGCCATGGGCTATGAGCCTCTCTATGTTCTTCTTCAGGTTCTTTATACCCATGAGGAAGACGATGGTGCCCATCCCGGCCACCTTGTCCCATGCTATCCTTGAGCTTCCCTTTGTTGGATCCTCATGGCCTGTTATGAAGGCCACCGTGGAGTTGTAGGCCCTGTGGGTAAGGGGTATCCCTGCATAGGCAGGGGCCGCAACGGCAGACGAGACACCGGGCACTATCTCAAAGGGTATGCCTGCCTCCTTGAGGACAAGGGCCTCCTCTCCACCGCGACCGAATATGAAGGGGTCACCCCCCTTGAGCCTTGCCACCACCTTTCCCTGTCTTGCCTTCTCGATGAGGAGCCTGTTTATCTCCTCCTGGGGCATGGTGTGGACAAATCCCCTCTTGCCGACATGGATGGCCTCCACCCCTTCCCTTGCAAAGCGCAGGAACTGCCTGTTCGCAAGGTAGTCGTAGACGATCACATCAGCCTCCTTTATGCACTGAAGGCCCTTTATGGTCAGGAGACCCGGGTCACCAGGACCTGCACCGATGATATAGACCTTACCAGTACCTGACATATTTCACCTTCAAACCATTTTAGGCCCTGATCATGAAAAGGCCATTAAAGGGAGATTAAAATCTGTAAACCCCGCCATCCCCATAGACCTCCTTCAGTATCTCCCCTGCCCCCTGCCTCAAGAGGTCCTCGGCAAGCTCCACCCCGAGCCTTTCCCACTCTTGGGCATGCCCTTCCACCCTCCCCTCCAGAACCCGGCTTCCATCGATACTTCCCACAAGGCCCACAAGACAGAGCCTGTCCCCATCTATGGTGCCATGGGCAGCTATGGGCACCTGACAGCCCCCTTCAAGCCTCTTCAGAAAGGCCCTTTCAGCCCTGACAGCAAGGGATGTCTCATGGTGATTGAGGAAGGCGATGAGGTCCATCACATCCCCTCTGTCCTCCCTTGTCTCTATCCCTATTGCCCCCTGACCTATGGCGGGGATCATCACATCCTGGGAGAGAACCTCGGTGACCTCCTCCTGCCAGCCCATCCTCTTGAGGCCTGCAAGGGCAACGATTATTGCATCAAAGCCGGATCCATCCCGGAGCTTTCTCAGCCTTGTATCGAGGTTTCCACGGAGGGTCTCAACCGCAAGGTCCGGTCTCTTCCTCTTTATCTGGATCTGCCTCCTCAAGCTGCTGGTCCCGATCCTTGCACCCCCCGCCATCTCAAAGAGACCCTTCCCATCCTTCGAGATGAAGGCATCCCTTGGATCCTCCCTCTCTGCTATGGCGGCTATGTGGAGCCCTTCAGGAAGGTCGGTTGGTACATCCTTCATGCTGTGGACAGCAAGATCGACCCTCCCATCAAGGAGGGCCTCCTCTATCTCCTTCACAAACAACCCCTTGCCACCTATCTTTGCAAGGGGCACATCCTTTATCCTGTCACCACTCGTCCTTATCCGGACAAGTTCCACCTCTATGCCCGGGTACCTCTCCTCAAGCCTTTCCCTCACCCAGTTGGCCTGCCACAGGGCAAGTTTGCTTCCCCTTGTGCCGATCCTCACCTTCCTCATGCCTTCTCCTCTTTCCTCTCTTCAGGGGCCTCCTCCCTCAGGTCGAAGAGTTCCCTGAGGGCCTCGATGTACATGTCACCCTCTATGGAGTCACCCTTCTTCTTAAGGATGGTCAGGGGCCTGTGGAGGACCTTGTTTATGATGGCAGAGGTCATTGCCTCAAGGACCACCCTGTCACCCTCTGAGAGGTGATCCAGAATGGACAGGGCCTTTTCAAGCTCCCTCTTCCTTATCTCCTCAAACCTCTCCCTGAGAAGCTTTATGGTGGGTACCACGTTGAGGGTCTTCAGCCACCTCTGGAAGTTCTCAAGTTCCTCAAGGACTATCCTCTCGGCGTACTGGACCTCCCTTTCCCTTTCCTTCAGGTTTGCCTCCACAACGGCCTTGAGATCATCTATGTCAAAGAGGTACACATTGTCTATGTTGTTTATCTCGGGATCTATGTTCCTTGGAACGGCTATGTCTATGAAGAATATGGGCCTGTTCTTCCTCTCCCTGATGACCTCGCTCACCATATCTTCCTTGACGATGTAGTCGGTTGCCCCTGTGGAGGCTATGACGATGTCCACATCCTTGAGGTAGTGAGGGAACTCACGGAACATGATAGGCTCTGCATGGAAGTCCTTGGCCATCTCAACGGCCTTTTCAAAGGTCCTGTTCGCTATAAAGAGGCCAGAGATGCCGTTGTTCAAGAGGTGCCTTGCCGCAAGCTCCCCCATCTCACCGGCACCTATGAGCATGGCCCTTTTGCCCTTCAATTCCCCGAAGATCTTCTTTGCCATCTCCACGGCTGCGTAGCTCACAGAGACAGCACTGCTACCTATCCTTGTCTCTGTCCTCACCCTCTTGGCAACGGAAAAGGCTTTGTGGAAGAGCCTGTTGAGGATAAGACCTGTGGCCCTGCACTCGGCAGCCCTTGCATAGGCCTCCTTCACCTGTCCCAGTATCTGGGGTTCCCCTATCACCATGGAGTCGATACTGGAGGCCACCCTGAATATGTGCCTTATTGCATCCTGGCCAGCGTAGGTGTAAAGGTATTCCTCTATCAGTTCCATGGGAAGGTTGTGGAAGGAAGAGAGGAAGTACTTTATCTGCCTTACCGCATGATCCACATCCCTGGCAGACACGATGATCTCAACCCTGTTACAGGTGGAAAGGATGGCCCCCTCCCTTACAGCAGGCAACTGACAGAGCCGCTTTATGGCATCGTTTATGACCGCAGGAGGAAAGGAGAGCCTCTCCCTTATCTCCACAGGTGCGGTGTTGTGGTTGAGACCCACTATAACGATCTCCATCCCTTCCCCCTAATAGAATACATGGGCCC
>WGFJ01000117.1 GCA_015492305.1 Deltaproteobacteria bacterium | reverse complement strand
TTTTTCGGTAAGGACCTTTCTCATGGCATCGAGGTTTTCAAAGTAGATTGCCTTTTTTCTTTTCACCCTCTCGCCCCTGGCAAGCCTCTCCATGACCTCCTTTGCCTCCTCAAAGGCCTCCTTTCTGGTCCTTATTCCTATTTTTATGTTTTTGATCTTCATTCTTCTTCCTCCTGAATTCAACTATATCCTTCTCAAAGTCCTCAAAGAGTTTATCTATGCTCTTAAACTCATAGGGTATTTCTTCGTCCTCAATGTGTTTATGATCCCCTTTATGTTCACTGTTGTCATATCCGATCACCCTCTCATTCCCGTGTATGTAGGCAAGGGAGTATTTGAACCCATGGGGCTTATCTTCTGAAGGAGGGACTTCCCATATCTTTATCTCGATGATATCTCCGTTTTCGTCTACATCCTTTGTATGATATACAAGCCTTGCCTTCACAGATGGTGGGTATTATATACCCAATATATAGGATTGTCAATCCCTGGGATGGGCTTGCAATCCGGAATGCCATCCAGGCACAAACGGTTTGCAGGGGCTTGAAAGGTGTGCTATTTTAGTCCTGTAGGGCAATGAAACTCTTCCTCTACGACATAGACTACAGGGAGCACAGAGGCACTATCTCCATCGTCCTCTACGGTAGAAGTGAGGACGGGAAGTCTGTCGCTGTCTACGACCCCACCTACAGGCCCTACTTCTATGTCCTCCCCTCGGATGTCTCCCGGGCAAGGGAGGAGATGGAGGGGCTCCTCAAGAAAAAGAGGCTCCCTGTGGGAGGGATCGAGCAGGAGAGGCTCCTCTGGATGGGCGAGGAGAGGGACTTCCTCAAGGTCTACTGCCACAGGCCCCAGGATACGACGAAGGCAAGGGATGTGGTGAAGGCCCTGGAGAAGGAGAGGGGAGGCAGCGGCTCTGTCATCGATGAGTTCGAGTACCAGATCGGGTTTTACAGGTCCTACCTCCTTGACAGGGGGATCTCCTGCATGGGGTGGGTGGAGGTGGATGGAGAGGAGACCTCCCCTGATGTGGATGCAGAGAGGGTGCTTGAGGCCACCTCTGTCAGGCCCGAGGAGGGGGATACCTTCAGGCTGCCAGAGCCGAGGGTCCTTGCCTTCGACACGGAGGTGGTGGAGCAGAGGAGGGGGGAGAGGTCCCTTGTGATGATCTCCCTCTACTCAGGGGACCTTGAGAGGGTCATCACCTATCAGAGGGCATCCTACCCGGGGTTTGTGGAGGTGGTCGAGGATGAGAGGGCCCTGATCGAGAGGTTCCTCCAGGTCCTCCAGGACTACGACCCTGACATAGTGGTTGGCTACAACTCTGACCTCTACGACTTCGATGTCATAAGGGAGAGGGCCTCGGCCCTCAAGATCGACCTCGGCCCCCTCTCACGGGACGGATCAGGGGTGACCCTTGCAAAGAGGGCGAGGTTCTCCACAGCAAGGCTCAAGGGCAGGGTCCACATAGACATATTCAACTTCGTCAATAACATCCTCGCCCCGATGCTCCAGACAGAGGTCCTCACCCTCGATTCTGTCTCCTCCGAGATACTGGGCGACGAGAAGATAGGGATGGAGTACCACGAGATAGTGGAGGCATGGCAGAAGGGAAAGGACCTTGCAAGGCTTGCCACATACTGCCTCAAGGACTCGGAACTCACCTTCAGGCTCTCCCGGGTGTTGCTCCCCCAGATATTCCAGCTCACCCGGCTCGTGTGCCAGAGCCTCTACGACACCTCGAGGATGACTTACAGCCAGCTCGTTGAGTGGTTCTACTCCAAGAAGGCCAAGCAGACCCGAAGGGTGATCCCGAACCAGCCCAAGTTCGAGGAGATAAAGAGGAGGCAGAAGGAGACCTACACAGGAGGGTATGTGAAGGAGCCCATTGCCGGCATGCACGAGGGTGTGGCGGTGATCGACTTCGCCTCCCTCTATCCATCCATAGTCTCAACCTACAACATCTCCATAGAGACCCTCAACTGCCAGTGCTGCAAGGGTGACGGCCACAGGGTCCCTGACATGCCCTACCACTTCTGCAGGAAGAGGGAGGGCTTCGAGTCCTCCATAGTAAGGGAGCTCCTGGAGGAGAGGGAGGGCCTTAAGGACCGGATGAAGGCCTTTCCAAAGGACTCTCCAGAGTATCACCTCTACGACACGAGGCAGAGGGCGGTAAAGACCATAGCCAATGCGAGCTACGGATACTACGCCTTCCCTGCGAGCAAGTGGTACAGCAAGGAGTGTGCCGAGTCGATCACGGCCTACGGCAGATACTGGATAAAGAGGATAATGGACGAGGCAGAAGCCAGGGGGTTCATCCCTGTTTACGGAGACACGGACTCTGCCTTCCTCCTCATGGGGGGGAGGAAGGACGAAGAGCTCCTCCGGTTCCTTGAGGAGCTCAACTCCTCCCTTCCAGGGATAATGAAGGTGGAGCTTGAGGGGTTCTACCTGAGGGGCATCTTCATCCCGAGGGAGGTTGGGGGAGGCACGGCGAAGAAGAGGTATGCCCTGGTGGACAGGGATGGCAACCTCAAGGTCAGGGGGCTTGAGAAGGTGAGGAGGGACTGGTCCATGATCGCCAAGGAGACCCAGGAGAGGGTGCTGAGGATGGTCCTCGGCGAGAAGGATATAGATGGTGCCGTAAGGTACGTGAAGGAGACGATCCGGAGGATAAGGGACCTTAAGGTCTCCCTAAAGGACCTCGTTGTGTATGAACAGCTCTCAAAGCCCATCGAGGAGTACAGGCAGACCTCTCCCCATGTGGAGGCCGCAAAGAGGCTTAAGGAGAGGGGTATAAGCCTCAAGCCCGGCAGTGTGGTGGGGTACGTGATCACAAAGGGGTCCGGGCCCATCAGCAGGAGGGCCGCTCCCCTGGAGTTTGCCGATATCAAGGATGTTGACACGGCCTACTACATCCAGAACCAGATACTGCCTGCCACGATGAGGATACTGAAGATCCTGGGTGTCAAGGACGAGGAGTTCAGAGACCAGGGCACCATCTTCTGAAGCCCTTGCACGGAAGGCCCCTGAGGAGGGGCCTTTGAAATCCTTTCCACCCTGCCCCTGTGGTAGAGGAATGGTAAGAAGGGCCTTCATCCTCCTGCTCCTTCTGTTTTGGGGAGTCTCTTCTGCTCCTGCCAGAGAGGTGCAGCTCTCCTACCGCTACGAGCATGACAGGAAGAACAACAGGATGAAGATTGCAGGGGAGGCTATAAACCCGGGAGATGAGCCTCAATTGGTGAGGTATGTTGCTTACTGCTTTGGAAAAGATGGGAAGGTGGTGAGGAGAAGGAGAGGCAGCCTTTACCTTCCTGCCGAGGCCACCAGGCCTTTCAGGCTCAACATCTACTACTCCCTTAAGGACCCGTGCTACAGGGTCAGGGTCTCCATTACCTCCAGCAAGACCTATGCCAGGGATTCCTATGGATGGAAAGAGACCCTTGGACTCCTCCCCTATCTCTTCCTCTTTGTGGTCTTTGCCATTGCTCTCCGTATCCTTCAGGACAAAAGGTTCAAGGGATGGTTCGGGGAGAAGAAGACGACCATCACCCTGTGGAGTGAATTCAATCCCAACATCTACAAGAAGATAGACAACCTCAAGGTCCCTGTAGGAGACGGGACTACCACACAGATCGATCATGTCCTTGTCTCTCCCTTTGGCATATTCGTTATCGAGACGAAGAACATGAAGGGTGAGATATACGGGAGGGAGTTCGAGAGGCTCTGGACCCAGAAGATAGGCAGGAGGAGCTATACATTCCAGAACCCTGTAGGCCAGAACTATAGGCACATAAAGGCCCTTTCCCGCTACCTTGGACTCGATGAGAAGGTCTTCAGGTCTGTGGTCTTCTTCGTGGGGGACTGCATCTTCGGCAAGCGGATGCCTCCCTATGTGGTGAACAGGAGGGACAGGTTCATTGAGTACATAAAGGGCTTTCAGAAGAGGGTGCTCTTTCCCTCCCAGGTGAAGGTGATAGAGAAGAGACTCCTCGAACTGAAAGAAGGTTGACCATCTGACCTGAAACCCCTTGCCATATTCCCTGTCTTTGTGAAAAAATTATAGAATTTAAGCCCCTTCCCAGCAGACAAGGGTCACAGGAGGAGCGGTCTTTCCATGGATCTCTTCGTCGATGTCGTCTTCAACCTCCCCCTGAGGCAGGCCTTCCTCTACAGGGTCCCCCCTTCCCTTGCGCCCATGGCCGGGGTGGGCAAGAGGGTGATGGCCCCCTTTGGAAGGAGGAGGCTTGCGGGATACATCGTCGGTGTGAGGGGGGAGGCTGGGGTGGAGGAGCTGGAGACCGCACCCGAAAGGGTAAAGGATGTGATCGACATCATAGATGATGAGCCCCTCTTCGACGAAAATAGGCTTGCCCTCTACCGGTGGATATCGAGCCACTACCTTGCCCCCCTGGGGGAGGTGATAGGGACGGCCCACGCCATCGAGGCGGAGCCAAGGGAGGAGAGGGTCTTCCATCCCACCCCTGAGGGGATGGCTGCAGAGGATAGGGATGATCTGCCAGGGCGGATACTGGCTCTCATAAAGAGGAAGGGGAAGGCCTCCATCAGGACCATCCGCAGGTCCTTCAGGGGGAAGGCCATATACGCCGCCCTCTCATCCCTCAAAAAGAGGGGCCTCATCGAGGAGAGGACCTACATGAGGGGTGGAGGAGGGAGGAGGGAGAGGGTGGTTTCCTATACAGGTAAGGATGTAAAAGGCCTTGAGAGGGCCCCGAAGCAGATGGCCATCCTGAAGAGGGTGGCAGCCTGCGGGGAGGTCCTGCTCGAGGACCTGAGGAAGGAGTTTCCAAACCTCCACGGACCCCTCAGGGCCTTGAAGGATAAGGGCCTCATCGAGATCTCCTCAAGGGAGGTGGTGCGGGCCTGGGAGGATGAGCCCCTGCCCGCCCACAACGGGACCCTCATGCCGGAGCAGGAGAGGGTACTTGAGAGGATAAGGGAGGGGCTTGGAAGGGAAGGGGTCTTCCTGCTCCACGGGGTCACAGGGAGCGGAAAGACCGAGATCTATCTCAGGCTCATGGCAGAGGTTGTCTCCAGGGGGAGGAGGGTGGTCTTCCTTGCCCCTGAGATCGCCCTCGTCTCCAGGCTTTCCCGCTACATCCTCGCCAGGTTCAGAAGGGTGGCCCTCATCCACAGCGGCCTGTCCAAGGGCGAGCGCCTCGAGCAGCTCAACGCCATAAAGAGGGGAGAGGTGGATGTGGTGGCAGGGCCAAGGTCTGCCGTATTCATGCCCCTCAGGGATGTGGGGCTCATAATCGTCGATGAGGAGCACGAGCCCTCCTACAAGCAGGAGGAAGGGGTGAGGTACAACGCAAGGGATGTGGCCATCCTCATGGGCAGGTTCTACGGGTGTCCGGTCCTCCTCGGTTCGGCAACACCTTCCGTGGAGTCCTTCCACAGCGCCATGGAAGGGAGGTTCCACTACCTCGAGCTCCCGAGGAGGGTCGAGGGGAGGCCCATGCCGGTGGTTAGGATCGTGGACATGAGGGGGGAGAAGAGGGAGCTTTCAGGCATCCTCCTCAGGGCCATGGAGGAGAGGCTCAGCCAGGGCCAGCAGGTCATACTCTTCATAAACAGGAAGGGCTACTGCCCCACCATAATCTGCAGGGACTGCGGCTACGTCTACAAGTGTCCCCACTGCCTCATTGCCCTCACCTACTACAAGAGGAGGCGACACCTCAGGTGCCACTACTGCGGCTTCATAGTCGATGCCCCCTCTATCTGCGCCTCCTGCGGGGGCTACAGGCTCCGTCCCCTCGGGATCGGCATAGAGAAGGTCGTGGAGGAGGTGGAGAGGGCCTTCCCGGGTGCAAGGGTGGGGAGGGTGGACAGGGAGGTGGTGAGGAAGGGCGAGAGGGTCTGGGAGGCCTTCGACAGGGGGGAGCTCGATATCCTTGTCGGGACCCAGGTGATCGCAAAGGGCTACCACTTTCCGAGGGTGACCCTCGTTGGGGTGGTGGCAGGGGATCAGGCCCTGAACCTCCCTGATTTCAGGGCCACAGAGAGGACCTTCCAGATCCTCACCCAGGTGGCGGGCAGGGCTGGTAGGGGGGAGGAGCCGGGCGAGGTGATCATCCAGACCTACAACCCGGAAGAGCCCTGCTTCAGATCCGTGGCAGACCACGATTACAGGGCCTTCTACGAGAGGGAGGTGGCCCTGAGGGAGGAGGTGGGCTACCCTCCCTTCTCAAGGCTCATAAACCTCATCTTCGAGGGCAGGGACATGGATGGTGTCATCCTCGAGGCAAGGAAGCTTAAGGAGAGGCTCGAGGGCTTCGAGGGGAAGGGCCTTGAGATCCTCGGTCCAGGGCCTGCCTTCTACCAGAGGCTGAGGGGGAGGTGGAGGTGGCAGATGGTGCTGAAGGGAAAGGGGGAGTTCCAGCCTGCCTTGAAGGAGGCCCTGTTGGAGCATAGGCCGTCGAGGGGTGTGAAGATGACGATAGATGTGGATCCAGTCCATCTGCTGTAGAAAGGAGGAAGGCATGAGGAGGCTAAAGGCAATCCTTAGATCCATAGACGGGAAGGGGTACAAGGCCTACAAGGAGCTCGAGAGGAAGGCCTTCCAGTTCCCCCTCTTCACCCTCTACATGGACCACATCCAGGGGGATCCCTTTGCCGCTCCCAGCAGGCTCCGTGTGAGGGTACCCCAGGATGTGGCGGCCTTCCCCAGGGACACCTATTCTACCAGGTCGAGGGAGGTGGCCCTGAGGGACTACCTCGTAAGGGTCTTTGCAAGGGAGTCCAGGAGGTACTCAAGGCCAAGGGGAACAGGGAGGAGCGGTGAGATCCGCATCGATCCACCGGGCCAGGAGGTCCTCGAGAGGAGTGCCTGCCATGTGACGGGGGACTTCGTTGAACTCCGCTTCCTCGCAGGGATGCCGGCTGCCGGAAGGAGGATCCTTGGAAGGGAGGCTGAGGAGATGCTCCTTGGCGATGTCCCGGCCCTTGTGGAGAGGTCCCTCCTCTTCAGGAACCTTGACGGTGGTGATCTCTACAGGCACATAGAGACGTCAGAGGATGCAGACTTCCTCAGGTCCGTGCTCAAGGACCGCGGTTTCGTTGCCTTCGTTGCAGACGGGAGCATCCTTCCGAGAAGGAGCGGGGTGGATGACAGGCCCCTTACAAGGGGTATCCCCTTCAGGTCGCCAGAGGGCCTCAGAGTGGAGGTGGAGCTTCCAAACAGGGGGAGGATCACCGGGATGGGCATCCCGGAGGGCATAACCCTCATCGTGGGTGGCGGGTTCCACGGCAAGTCCACACTCCTGAGGGCCCTTGAGAGGGGTGTCTACAACCACATACCGGGCGATGGGAGGGAGCTTGTGGTAACCGATCCAACGGCGGTCAAGATCAGGGCAGAGGATGGGAGGAGCATTGTGGGTGTCGACATCTCCCCCTTCATAGGGACCCTTCCGGGTGGGGTGGACACCAGGTTCTTCACCACCGAGAATGCGAGCGGCTCCACATCCCAGGCGGCAAACATCCTCGAGGCCGTTGAGGCGGGCAGCAGGCTCCTCCTCCTTGACGAGGACACATCGGCAACGAACTTCATGATCAGGGACAGGAGGATGCAGGCCCTCATAGAGAAGAGGCACGAACCGATAACACCCTTCATAGACAAGGTCCGCCAGCTATACGAGGACCACGGTGTATCAACCGTCCTTGTCATGGGAGGGTCAGGGGACTACTTCGATGTGGCGGACACGGTGATAGCCATGGTCGAATACGAGCCGGAGGATGTCACGGCAGAGGCAAGGGCCATTGCAGGAAGGTTCAAGACCGAGAGGGTGATGGAGGGGGGAGAGGGGTTCGGGGCCATAAAAGGGAGGGTCCCCCTTCCAGAGAGCCTCAACCCCCAGAAGGGAAGGCGTGAGATCCATCTCAAGGCAAAGGGGCTAAAGACCCTCCTTTTCGGCAGGGAGGAGATCGATCTATCCTGTGTGGAGCAGATCGTTGAGGACGGCCAGGTCCTTGCCATAGGGTATGCCCTCCTCTACGGGAGGGAGAGGTACATGGATGGAAGGAGGACCCTCAGGGAGATACTGGAAGGGATCGAGAGGGATATGGAGGAGAAGGGGCTCGATGTGATCTCCCCCTTTCCCTATCCCCCTGACCTTGTCAGGTTCAGGCCCCAGGAGCTTGCCGCAGCCCTTAACAGGCTGAGGAGCCTCAAGGTCAGGCCTTGACCCCCTTGTCATCGAGTGCGGCCGTCCTCTCAAGGCCTGCCTCAAGCCTTGCAAGGCCCTTCTGGGCCGCCTCGTAGCTTGACCGCAGGTTCGAAAGGTGGGTGCCCATCCGCTCGAAATCGGCCCTGAACCTCCTCACATCTCCTTCGAGCCTTGCCAGGTGGCTGAAGATCTCCCTTGCCCTCTCCTCTATCCTGAAACCCTTAAGGCCGAGGAGGATCACCTGGAGGTAGGCGTAGAAGCTGTTGGGGGAGACAGGGATGACCCTCTTGCCTATGGCATAGTGGAAGAGGCCATTTTCATCCTCAAGGACCTCGTCCCTTATTATGGTCTCGTAGTAGACGTTTTCTGCCGGTATGTACATGAGGGCAAAATCGAAGGTCCCCTCTTCAGGCCTTATGTACTTCGAACTTATGGCATCTATGTGCTTCTTCACATCCCTTATGAACTGCCTTCTCATGGCCCTGCGCTTTTCCTCATCCTTTGCCTCTACAATCCTCCTGAAGTTCTCAAGGGGAAACTTGGCATCCACGGGAACAAGGCCCTCCCCAACCCTTATCACCGCATCCACCTTCTCGCCATTGGAGAAGGTATGTTGAAGATGGTAGTGGGTCTGTGGAAGGATCTGGCCGAGGAGGTCTCCAAGGAGGAACTCCCCTATGACACCCCTGAGCTTAGGGACTTTGAGTATCTCCTGTAGGCCTGCTATGTCCCTGCCGATCTCGTAGATCCTCCTGTTTGCCTCCTCCACCTGGCCAAGGCTCCTGTGGACCCTGCTCACAACCTCTGCCGTCGTATCGAGCCTCTGGCCGAGGGTCTGGCGGACCTCTGCAAGCCTTTCATCGATGCTTCTTGTGAGGGTCTCCATCTGCCGCTGGAGGATGGTGATGGCGTCGTTCCTCCCCCTGCGGCCCAGGAGATAGGCCACAAGGGCCGTTGCGGCAAGGGCCAGGATGAGGAGGATCAAGGCCCGTTCAGGCATGGGCCTTCTACATCCTGTGGGGTGTGAGGATGCCCATGATGAGCCCGAAGACGAAGAAGACAAGGAAACCCAGGAAGGAGACGATGACGGCCCTCCTTGTGTCCACATCAAGGGCCTGTCTTACAGCTATCACAAAGGCCACAAGGACCCACACCATCACGAGGAACCTGAGGGGAGGGCCTATGCCGGGAATGATCCCCACGAAGTTGAATATCCCCGGGCTGTAGGCGAAGCCGAGGCACCTGAGGAGTTCCCCCATATCCGAGGTGTATCTGAAGCCCTTCACACCTATGAGGTAGATCACCCCGCTCCAGAGGAGCCATCCCACAATGCCCGCTATGAGCCCTATGACAAGGCCTCTGAAGCCAAGGTGCCCGAGGCCCCCGATGCCGTTGCTTATCCCTGCAATGAGCACGATGAGAAAGGCCTCCCTCGTAGCAGAGGTGTCCTTTTCCACCTCTTCAAAGATCTCGCTCTCCAGCTTCAGGACCCTTGTCATCTTGTCTATAAGCGACATGGGTCCACTATATTCCAGTTGCTGATCTTTGTCAAGATGAAGGGAGGTTAATTTTCCCTTGACAACGGCAGAAATTCAGGATAAAAAGGATCCGATTTATCCGAAAAAATGTTTAGGCTTAGCAAGGCAGCAGAATATGCAATAAGGGCGATACTTCACCTTTCTCTTAAGTGGGGGAAGGGGACAAGCGGGGTGGAGGAGATAGCCAGGGCCCAGGATATCCCGGCTCCGTACCTTGCAAAGCTGGTTCAGTCCCTCACGAAGAAGGGTTTTATAAAGTCCTTCAGGGGAAGGGAGGGAGGGTTTGTGTTGTTGAGGGCACCAAAGGAGATCACCCTCCTTGAGGTCATAGAGGCCATGGAGGGTCCCATCCACCTGAATGACTGTCTTATAAGATCCGGTTACTGTCCCAGGGACAAGGAATGCC
>WGFJ01000116.1 GCA_015492305.1 Deltaproteobacteria bacterium | reverse complement strand
GGGGCCGATCTATCTCCACAAGCATCCCACCGAGGCTTATATCCACACTGTTGCCGAAGAACTGGCCATACCCTGTATCCCCCTCAACCCTCAATCTCACAAGGACCCTTACATCCCTTCTTTTGGGTATGTTCAAGAACCTGCTTATCTTCGAGAGGAGGACCACTGGATCTATGGGCTTTGTGATGTAATCGTTTGCACCCGCCCCCATGCACAGATCCACATCCTCCTTCCTTGAGCTTGTGGTGACCATGATGATGGAGACCTTTCTCAGTTCCCTATCCTTTCTTATCCTCTTACAGACCTCATCTCCATTCATCCCCGGCATAAAGAGGTCAAGGAGTATGAGGTCCACCTTCTCCCTCCTGTGGATGGCAATGGCCTCCTCACCGGAACTGGCTGTAAAGACCTTCAGGCCCTCCCTGTTAAGGAAGGTCCTCTCCATCTCAAGGAAGAGTTTTACATCGTCTACAAGCAAGATCTTTTTATCCTGCCACTTCACGTTCCACCTCTCTTATTATGGAAAGGCCGCTGCTTGTGCCCACCCTGTCCGCCCCTGCCTCCACCATGGAAAGGAGGGTGGAAAGGTCCCTTATCCCCCCTGATGCCTTCACCTTGACCCTTCCCTTCGAGACCCCCTTGAGGAGCCTCACATCCTCGGGCGTAGCACCTCCTGGCCCAAAGCCTGTGGAGGTCTTGACAAAGGTGGCCCCTCCTTCCGCAACGAGGTTGCAGGCAAGGACCTTTTCATCCTCTTCAAGGTAGGCCGTCTCTATGATGACCTTCAAGGTCCTACCAGAAATGATACGGACCATCTCCTCTATCTCATCCCTCACATAGCCATATTCCCCTGATTTGAAGGCACACAGGTTCATCACCATATCCACCTCCTGTGCGCCATCCTCTATGGCCCTTTCGATCTCACCCCGCTTCACCTCCATTTCCTGGAATCCCAGGGGAAAACCGCTAACCGTGCCAACCCTCACCTTTCCATTGAGTAAGGACAGGGCATCCCTGACATAGCAGGGTGGCACAACGACAGCGGCAAAGGGATATCTTGCTGCCTCCTCCAGGGCAGACTCCAGTTGCGCCCTTGTGAGGGTTGGGGAAAGGAGGGTATGGTCTATAATGGAGGCGATCCTTTCAACCGAAAGGGACATCTACTGCCTCCGCTCGAAGGAAAGGCTTGTGGAAAGGACCATGACAGCGGAAAAGACCACAAGGAAGAGGAGATCAATGGTAAGGGGGAAATCAGGTCCAAACTCACCGGAGGGTCCTATCATAACATGCTTGAAGGAATCCACCCCGTAACTCAGAGGGTTTATCCAGGTAATGTACTGGAGGAAAGAAGGCAGGGCCTTGACAGGATAGAGGGCCCCGCTGAGAAAGAACATGGGAAGGACCATGAAGTTCATGATCACATTGAATCCCTCAAGGGAGTTGAGAAATGAAGCGATGAGAAGGCCAAGGGATGTGATGGACAGGGAAACAAGGATGAGGAGCAGGAACATCTGGATCACCTCTACAGGATCCAGGGAGAAGCCGAAAAAGGGCACAAGGAGGAAGAGTATAAATCCCTGGAAGGTTGAGAGGAGGGTGCCGCTTATAAGTTTACCCAGGACAATGGTGAGCCTTGAGATGGGGGCAACAAGCATCTCCCTCAGAAAGCCAAACTCCCTGTCCCACACAACGGAGATGGTGGAGAAGACAGAGCTGAAGAGTATGGTCATACCTATTATACCGGGGATCATAAACTGCCTGTAAGACAGGCCCCCCTCTTCTCCAACAAGGCTTGAGAGACCGCTTCCTATGATGAGAAGCCACAAGAGGGGTCTTGCAATGGTACCCATGAGTCTGCCCCTCTGCCTGAAGAACCTCTTGAACTCCCTCAAGACTATGACGTATATGGCCTTCAGGTTTATCATCCTCACGACTCCCTTATCTCCCTCCCTGTGAGGGAGATGAAGACATCGTTAAGGGATGGCCTCTTGATATTCACCGATACTATCTCTACTGGGAAGCCGTTAAAGAGCTTTGGCACAAATCTTTCCCCTCCCCTTACCTGAAACACAAGACTTCCATCGAGGATGCCTGCTTTTATCCCGAACCTTTCTTCGATGATCCTCTTTGCCTCCCTGTCGTTTGATGTCTTGAGGTATACCGTATCACCTTTGAGCCCTTTCTTAAGGTCTTCCGGTGATCCAAGGGCTATTATCTCCCCCCTGTCTATTATGGCCACCCTGTCACACCCCTCTGCCTCATCGAGATAATGGGTGGTGAGGAAGATAGTTATGCCCTCCATCCTTCTCAGCCTCTCTATGAAGTCCCATATGTTCAACCTCGTCTGTGGATCGAGGCCAAGGGTCGGTTCATCAAGGAACAGGACCTTCGGTCTGTGGAGGAGCCCCCTTGCAATCTCGAGCCTCCTCTTCATCCCCCCAGAGAAGTGCTTCACCAGGCTGTCCCTCCTGTCCCACAGATCC
>WGFJ01000115.1 GCA_015492305.1 Deltaproteobacteria bacterium | reverse complement strand
GGGGCCGATCTATCTCCACAAGCATCCCACCGAGGCTTATATCCACACTGTTGCCGAAGAACTGGCCATACCCTGTATCCCCCTCAACCCTCAATCTCACAAGGACCCTTACATCCCTTCTTTTGGGTATGTTCAAGAACCTGCTTATCTTTGAGAGGAGGACCACTGGATCTATAGGCTTTGTGATGTAATCGTTTGCACCTGCCCCCATGCACAGATCCACATCCTCCTTCCTTGAGCTTGTGGTGACCATGATGATGGAGACATTTCTCAGTTCCCTATCCTTTCTTATCCTCTTACAGACCTCATCTCCATTCATCCCCGGCATAAAGAGGTCAAGGAGTATGAGGTCCACCTTCTCCCTCCTGTGGATGGCGATGGCCTCCTCACCTGAACTGGCTGTAAAGACCTTCAGGCCCTCCCTGTTAAGGAAGGTCCTCTCCATCTCAAGGAAGAGTTTCACATCGTCTACAAGCAAGACCTTCTTATCCTGCCACTTCACGTTCCACCTCTCTTATTATGGAAAGGCCACTGCTTGTACCCACCCTGTCCGCCCCTGCCTCCACCATGGAAAGGAGGGTTGAAAGGTCCCTTATCCCCCCTGATGCCTTCACCTTGACCCTTCCCTTCGAGACCCCCTTGAGGAGCCTCACATCCTCAGGTGTAGCACCTCCTGGCCCAAAGCCTGTGGATGTCTTGACAAAGGTAGCCCCTCCTTCAATCACGAGGTTACAGGCAAGGACCTTTTCATCCTCTTCAAGGTAGGCCGTCTCTATGATGACCTTCAAGGTCCTCCCGGGGACGGTACGGACCATCTCCTCTATCTCATCCCTCACATAGCCATACTCCCCTGATTTGAAGGCACACAGGTTCATCACCATATCCACCTCCTGTGCACCTTCCTCTACAGCCCTTTCTATCTCACCCCGCTTCACTTCCCTTTCCTGGAATCCCAGGGGAAAACCGCTAACCGTACCAACCCTCACCTTTCCATTGAGCAAGGACAGGGCATCCCTGACATAGCAGGGTGGTACAACGACAGAGGCAAAGGGATATCCTGCTGCCTCCTCCAAGGCAGACTCCAGTTGCGCCCTTGTGAGGGTTGGGGTAAGGAGGGTATGGTCTATAATGGAGGCAATCTTTTCAATCGAAAGGGGCATCTACTGCCTCCGCTCGAAGGAGAGGCTCGTAGAAAGGACCATAACAGCGGAAAAGACCACAAGGAAAAGGAGATCGACGGCAAGAGGGAAATCAGGGCCAAAGTCACCGGAGGATCCGATCATAACATGCTTGAAGGAATCCACCCCGTAACTCAAGGGGTTTATCCATGTAATGTACTGGAAGAAAAGGGGCAGGGCCTTGACAGGATAAAGGGCCCCGCTGAGAAAGAACATGGGAAGGACCATGAAGTTCATGATCACATTGAAGCCCTCAAGGGAGTTGAGAAAGGAAGCGATGAGAAGGCCAAGGGATGTGATGGACAGGGAGACCAGGATGAGGAGCAGGACCATCTGGATCACCTCCACAGGATCCAGGGAGAAGCCGAAAAGGGGCACAAGGAGGAAGAGTATAAATCCCTGGAAGGCTGAAAGGAGGGTGCCGCTTATAAGTTTACCCAGGACAATGGTAAGCCTTGAGATAGGGGCAACAAGCATCTCCCTCAGAAAGCCAAACTCCCTGTCCCACACAACGGAGATGGTGGAAAAGACGGAGCTGAAGAGTATGGTCATGCCTATTATACCGGGGATCATAAACTGCCTGTAAGACAGGCCCCCTTCTTCTCCAACAAGGTTGGAAAGACCGCTTCCTATGATGAGGAGCCACAAGAGGGGTCTTGCAATGGTTCCCATGAGTCTACCCCTCTGCCGGAAGAACCTCTTGAACTCCCTCAAGACTATGACGTATATGGCCTTCAGGTTTATCATCCTCACGACTCCCTTATCTCCCTCCCTGTAAGGGAGATAAAGACATCGTTAAGGGATGGCCTCTTGATATTCACCGATACTATCTCTATGGGGAAGCCGTTGAAGAGCTTTGGCACAAATCTTTCCCCTCCCCTTACCTGGAACACAAGGCCCCCATCTATGGTTCCCACCTCTATCCCGAACCTTTCTTCGATGATCCTCTTTGCCTCCCTGTCGTTTGATGTCCTGAGGTATACCGTATCACCTTCGAGCCCTTTCTTCAGGTCTTCAGGTGATCCAAGGGCTATTATCTCCCCCCTGTCTATTATGGCCACCCTGTCACACCCTTCTGCCTCATCAAGATAATGGGTGGTGAGGAAGATGGTTATGCCCTCCATCCTTCTCAGCCTCTCTATGAAGTCCCATATGTTCAACCTTGTCTGTGGATCAAGGCCAAGGGTCGGTTCATCAAGGAACAGGACCTTCGGTCTGTGGAGGAGCCCCCTTGCAATCTCGAGCCTCCTCTTCATCCCCCCAGAGAAGTGCTTCACCAGGCTGTCCCTCCTGTCCCACAGATCCACGACCTCAAGGATCTCGCCTATCCTCCTCTCAGCATCCCTGCGGCTCATGTTGTAGAGATAGCAGTGGAAGATGAGGTTTTCATAGGCCGTGAGATCGTTGTCAAGGGTGTATTCCTGAAAGACAAGCCCAATGGAAGATCGAACCCTGTGGGGCTGGGTGTAGCAGTCGAAGCCATTGACCATGGCCCGGCCACTTGTGGGCTTAAGGAGGGTACAGAGGATATTTATAGTGGTGGTCTTGCCCGCACCGTTTGGACCAAGGAATCCAAAGAACTCTCCCTCTTCCACATCGAGATCTATGCCCTTTATTGCGGTAATAGGGCCATAGACCTTGGTAAGGCCTTCAACCTTTATCATCCTCGGCAGAGATGCTACCAGTTGCCTGTCTGGAGGTATTCATGGATGGCCCTTGCAGCCTTCCTGCCATCACCCATGGCAAGGATGACCGTTGATCCACCCCTCACAATGTCACCCCCTGAGAAGACACCCCTTTTACTCGTCTTCCCTGTCTCGGGATCAACGATGATGTTGCCCCACTTGTTGACCTTGAGGCCCTCTGTTGTCTGGGGTATCAGGGGGTTTGGACCATTCCCAATGGCTATGATCGCCGTATCCACGGGGATCTTGAACTCTGAACCCGGTATGGGGACAGGTCTCCTCCTTCCCGACTCATCAGGCTCTCCAAGCTCCATCCTCACACATTCAATGGCCTCAAGCCTCCCCTCTTCATCACCTATGAACCGCACAGGGTTTGTGAGGAACTTGAATACTATCCCTTCCTCCTCACCGTGATGTATCTCCCCGAGCCTTGCAGGCATCTCCTCCCTTGATCTCCTGTAGATTATGTATACCTTCTCTGGTCCAAGCCTAAGGGCCGTCCTTGCCGCATCCATGGCCGTGTTCCCTCCGCCTATGACTGCCACCTTCTTTCCCCTTATGACAGGTGTATCATACTCAGGGAATCTGTAGGCCTTCATGAGGTTCACCCTCGTAAGGTATTCATTTGCAGAGTAGACCCCTATCAGGTTCTCCCCGGGTATCCCCATGAAGTAGGGAAGCCCTGCGCCTGTGCCAAGGAACACGGCATCGTATCCGTTCTGAAGGAGTTCATCCACAGTCTCTATTTTACCTATCGGTGCATTGCAGATGATCTCCACCCCCATCCTCTTCAGGTAGTCCACCTCGGCCTCGACGATGGACTTTGGTAACCTGAACTCAGGTATCCCGTACATAAGAACCCCACCTGGCGCATGGAGGGCCTCGAAGATGGTCACCTTGTGACCGAGCTTCACAAGATCCCCTGCAACGGTAAGCCCTGCAGGTCCTGATCCAACGACTGCAACACTCTTCCCAGTAGGAGGGGGTATCTCAGGGATCTCCACAGCACCTGTCTCCCTTTCATAATCGGCAGCAAACCTCTCAAGGTTTCCAATGGCAACAGGCTCCCCCTTCTTGCCAACTACACAGACCTTCTCACACTGATCCTCCTGAGGACAGACCCTCCCGCATACGGCAGGAAGGGCGTTCTTCTCCTTTATCTTCCTGGCCGCTTCCACAAACTTGCCCTGCACTATAAGGTCCAGAAAGGCAGGGATATCGATCTCAACAGGACATCCCTCCACGCACAGGGGTTTTTTGCACTGGATGCACCTCATGGCCTCCTTCATGGCAAGCTCTGGGGGATAGCCAAAGGGGACCTCGTTGAAATTCCGGACCCTTTCCTTTGGGTCCTGTTCAGGCATGGGCTGTCTCGGTATCTTTAGTCTCTCCTTTACCTCCTTAGGATCCATACAACCTCCCTTATTCCCCGGTAGTCTCGTAACACTTTGGACCTTCGTGGTATGTGAACTCCTCCATGGCGATCTTCTCTTCCTTCAGGTATGTCCTGTTCCTCTTTATAAGCTCGTCAAAGTCCACCTTGTGTCCATCAAACTCAGGGCCATCCACACAGACAAACCTCACCTTTCCATCGTATGTTATCCTGCAGGCCCCGCACATACCTGTACCATCCACCATTATGGGGTTGAGGCTCACAACGGTGTAGATACCGTAAGGTCTTGTAACCTCACACAGGGCCTTCATCATGGGCAAAGGCCCTATGCCCAGGACCATATCCATCCTCACCCTCTTCTTTATGAGTTCAAGGAGCATCTCCGTGACAAAGCCCTTTCTTCCATAACTCCCGTCATCTGTGGTGATATAGACCTCATCGCTCACAGCCCTCATCTCCCTCTCCAGGATGAGGAGGTCCTTGTTCCTCGCACCAAGGATTGCCACCACCCTGTTGCCGGCCTCCTTGAGGCCCTTCGATATGGGATATACAGGGGCAATCCCTATCCCGCCTCCTACGACCACTGCGGTGCCAAAGTTCTTGATATGGGTGGGTTTACCAAGGGGACCAACCACATCCAGGATGGCATCCCCCTCCTTCATCGTCCCGAGGAGGGCAGTGGTCTTTCCAACCTCCTGGACTATGAGGGTTATGGTACCCTTCTCTGGGTCGGAGTCGACGATGGTAAGGGGGATCCTTTCACCCTCTTCATGTATCCTCAGGATGATGAATTGACCGGGCTTCCTCTTCCTCGCTATGGTGGGGGCAACGACCTTTAACTGGAATACGGTGGGCGAGAGGACCTTCTTTTCAACTATGGGAAACAATTCTACCCTCCTTTGGTGGATTTAGGGGAAGATAGGATAACCGATATCACCTTCATAGTCAACAGATTTGAGGGGACTCAGGGGGCAGGGAAACCATTGAAGATGGCGGAGAGAGAGGGATTCGAACCCTCGGTACGGGGTTTGAGCCCCGTACAGTCGCTTAGCAGGCGACCGCCTTCGACCAGCTCGGCCATCTCTCCGCTTACTTATTCTTACTACCAGATATCCGGGATCCAATCAAGTATTTTCAGGCGGATCAGGATCGGACCAAAGGAGATTGAAGGGGTAATGGCGGAGGGGGAGGGATTCGAACCCCCGGTACCTTGCGGTACAGCGGTTTTCAAGACCGCCGCCTTAAACCACTCGGCCACCCCTCCGGGGTGTGAATAATATACCACATCCTCCCCTGCCAGGACAACAGAGATCTTGCCTTGGAGGGGGTTATCTGGTATCTTTAGGAGGATATGAGGCTCCCTGTGGAACACATAAAGAGGATAGCTTCCCTTGTGGTGAAGAACCTGAAGGAGAAGGAACTGGTCCGATTCAAGGTGGATGAAGGGGAGATAAGGAGGAGGATAGAGGAGATCATCCTCCAGAACATGAAAGAGGAGGAGGAGCTTGACAGGGAGGTGGAGAGGATATTGAAGAGCCATGCAGCAGAGATCGAAAAGGGAGGGGCTGACTACAAGAAGATGTTCCGTATGGTTAAGCAGAAGCTGGCAAGGGAGAGGAACTTCATACTATGAGGTTGAGCGAGGAAAGGATCTCCTACCTGTCCCGTCTGATCCTTGACACCCTGTGGAAGGAAGACCTCATGGACCTTGAAAGGGAAGAGGTCGTCCTCCAGGAGATCAAGAGGTCCATGAGGGACTTCCTCCGTGTCGAAGATGAGGTGGATGAGATGGTGAGACGGAAGATAAGATCCATGTCAAGGATCATTCCTGAAGGTGGAAGGGAGTGGGAGATCCTCTACAAAAAGTTCTTTGAAGAGGAGATGAGGAAAAGGGGCTTCGGAACACCTTGAGAGGCAAAGAGGATCCATGGAGTATCGAGTCCTTCTATTCCCTCTTGTAGGCGCCCTCATAGGATGGTTCACAAACTACATCGCTGTGAAGATGCTCTTCCGTCCCTACAGGCCTGTAAAGGTCCTTGGCTTCAGGTTTCAGGGCCTTATACCGAAGAGGAGGAGAGAGATAGCAAGAAGCATTGCAAAGACCATAGAAAGGGACATCCTCTCGGCAAGGGATCTTGCAGCCATCCTTGAGGAGATGGACTGGGAAGAAGAGATAGAGAGGACCGTTGAGGACGTGATAGAACACAGGTTTAAGGGAAATCAATTCAAGAGGCTCCCTGTAGTGGGTCTGCTATCAGAGAACCTCCTCTACCATGTAAAGTATATCCTTACAAAGGAGATAATGGAGTACCTCTCCACCAAGAAGGGTGATCTGGTAAGCAAGTTCCAGAACAGGATAGATCTGAAGAACATCGTGGTAAACAGGATAGACAGCCTTGATCTCAGGGGTTTTGAGAGGCTCCTCCAGGAACTCATCCACAGGGAATTACGCCACATCGAATGGATAGGTGGAATCATAGGCTTCATCATCGGCTCCTTCCAGGTGGGGCTATACTATCTGCTCAAATAGGAGGTTCGATGGACGAGGTAACACGACAGATCTGCAGGATAATCCAGGAAGATATCCCCCTCTCACCCAGGCCCTTTCTTGAGATAGCCAGAAGGGTTGGCAAGACGGAAGAAGAGGTCTTGAGGATCGTGGAGGACCTGAAAGAGAAGGGGATAATCAGGAAGTTCGGGGCGGTCCTGGGTCACCGCAAGGCCGGTTTCAGGGCAAATGGGATGGTGGTATGGAACGTTCCGGAAGGGGAGAGGGAGAGGGTCGGAAACATCATGGCCTCCTTCAAGGAGGTAACCCATTGTTACGAGAGGCCAACCATGGATGGCTGGAGGTACAGCATCTTCACCATGGTCCATGGAAAGACGAGGGAGGAATGCCTTGCGATAGCTGAAAGGATCTCAGAGGCTACAGGTATAAAGGACTACAGGGTACTTTTCAGCACAAGGGAATTCAAGAAGAGGAGTATGAAATACTTCTGAGCCTTAAGGTCTTTCAAAGGAAAAGGACACGTTTATCTTGAACCTCCTTATGGTGGGCAGGTTCTTTATCCCTCTGATCCCTGTCCTTTCCTCTATCTCCGCTATACTCCTTTCTATCTCTTCCTTTGATCTGCCTATAAGGGTAAACCATATGTTGTAGTCATGGTCCCTCTCATAGTTGTGT
Source organism: Deltaproteobacteria bacterium (assembly GCA_015492305.1). Lineage (GTDB taxonomy): Bacteria > Desulfobacterota > GWC2-55-46 > S146-80 > S146-80 > S146-80. The sequence continues at coordinate 11,851 of WGFJ01000115.1, read as the reverse complement.
GTAACACCGGGATAGGAGTTCACCACGGCAACAAACTCCTCGATCCTCTCCTCAGGGACCGAGGCAGCACAGAGGGTGCTTGTGAAACCGAGTTTTCTCGGCTCAAAGGTGGCCCCTATCCTCCTTATGATCCCCTTCTCCTTAAGGGCCTTTATCCTTTCTATGACCTCCTCCTCACCTATGCCAAGCCTCTCACCCACCTCCTTGAAAGGGGTGGGGGAAAGGGGGAACTGGGTCTGGATGATATCGAGTATCCTCCTATCTATCCCGTCCATGTCACATCCCGAACTTGTTCACCCTGTAGGTGAAGAATATGCCCGAAGGGGACCTTGCAGGAAACTCCTTTATCTTCTTGAAGGTCCTTGTATCATAGACAACCACCTTATCCTCGTCCATAAGGGATATGTAGACGGCCCTGCCCTTGGCAGTGAACTGGGGATGGGTGGCACCCCTGCCAGGGTTGAGGGTCTTTATCACCTCAAGGCTCTGGGTATCTATGACCTGAACAAGGTCACCGTTCTTGCCCACAAGGTCGACCCACACCCATCTATTGTCAGGGCTTGCCACTGTGTAGAGGGCGGTTCCCTCAAGGGGAACATACCTCACAAGCCTCCATGTCCTCATGTTGTAGACTATGGCCCATTCCCTCTTCAGGGCAGGGAGGAAGGCAAGGTCCCCAGCTATGGCCCATCCCTTGAGATGGGGTATCTTCCATAAGGGCACGTCCTTTCCCCTTGTGGTCTCATCCTCCGTAAGGATCCTCTTCACACCTTCATCCATGTTCCATGTATCAAGCAGGCCCATCCAGTTTGACTCAAGGAAGCCCACAATGTAGTACCTTCCATCAGGTGTTACAAGGGCATCGTAAGGGGTCTTCCCCACATCCCAGAACTTCTTTATGACGGGGAAATCGGGTCTCCCGGCATCCACAATCCATATGCCATCCACATCCATGAGGGAGAAGGCAAGAAGGTTTCCCGGAAGGTCAACAAGGCCAACCACTCGTGATGCCTTTTTTCTTCCGTCAGGATACTCCCTTACGGCAGGTATCCTCTTCACCTCTTCCAAGGTCTCCGCATCGAGTATCCTCACCTCACCAGGGGCATAGTTGCTCAGGGCAAGGTACCTTCCATCCTGGGTCATCACGCCACCCACAGAGTTTAGGCCTGCCTTCACCTGCTTTACAAGCTTGAGATTCAGGAGATCTATCTTGCTTACAACCGCCTCCCTCCCTATCACATAGGCATAACGGGCATCCTTTGAGAACTTGATGGTTGCATGGGTGAGGTTCCCAAGCCCCTCTATCCTGCCAAGGAATCTGTGGTCCTTTGAATCGATCACTATGACACTTCCCGTATTCCTCTCAACGATAACAACAAGGGATGCGGTCCCCCACTGGTCGGCACTCACCTCGGCAAATGCAGCATGGGTAACAAGGAAGAACAAAAGGATAAGGTAGATGATAGATCTTTTAACCTGCACTTATCCTCACCTCTCCTGTATCTTTTCCACCGATCTCCTCATCCATAAGGTAGCACGCCGGGTCATCGCCCCAGAGATCCCCTGAAAAGACCTCGGCCCTCTCCCTGTAGTTGCCCATGCACAGATCCACAAAGCTGCACCAGCTACATCTGCCCCTCAGGCAGGCCTTCCTGTTCCTGAGGGCCTTGAGAAGGGGATCATCACCTTCCCATAGCTCTGAGAAGGGCCTTTCCCGTATACTACCTATGGTGTAGGTTGTCCAGTACTGATCGGGATGGACCCTTCCAAAGCTATCCACACAGGCAATGGCCACACCTGTGCTGTTTCCACCCCTTCTCTCGAGAAGCCTGTACACCTCCCTTGCCCTCTCAGGGTCCTTCTTGAGTAGATTCAGGTAGAGGTAAACACCATCCACATCGTTGTTGCCAGTCACAACCTCAAGGTCTATCCCCTTCTTGAGCATATCCTCTGTCCTGTCAAAGATATAATCGACAGCCCTCCTTATCCCTTCTGGCCCAAGGGCCTCAGCACTCAGCTTCCTTCCCCTCCCAACATACACAAGATGGGAAAGGTAGAGCCTGTCAACACCTTCATCCACTGCAAGATCAAAGAGATAGGGAAGGCTTTCGATGGTCCTCTTTGTAATGGTGAAACGCAGGCCTACCTTCAAACCCGCCTTTTTTGCCTCCCTGAGCCCCCTTATGGCCTCCTCAAAGGCACCTTCCCTTCCTCTGAAGGCATCGTTCACCTCCCTTGTTCCATCTATGCTCACACCCACATAGTAACAGCCCGAATCCTTGAGCCTAAGGGCCTTTTCCCTTGTTATCATGGTGCCATTTGATGAGAGGGCAACGCTTATCCCCTTTTTTGCCGCAGTTTCGATGAGCGGAAAGATGTCCTCCCTTAAAAGGGGCTCCCCTCCTGATACCACAATGGCTGGCACACCATAATCAGCAAGGTCCTTTATAAGGTCCAGCCCTTCCTGGAAGGTCAGTTCGCCCCTGTATTCACCATCCCTTGAAGCGGAATAGCAATGTTGGCACAGGAGGTTACAGCGGTAGGTCACATTCCAGACCACCACAGGCTTCTTCCTTCCAGAGAACCTGTAGCGTCCAGGGTCCTTTACGAGTCTTATACCCCTTTTCCCAGGGGACAGTAGGCGGGTTATATTGAGCATTGGTTATGTCCTTTAAGATAAAGTGGCCCTGCCCCTTTAAGGGGCAGGGCCGGTGGAAGGACTTAATAGATATCCTTCATGGTGTTGTAGACATTGAAGTGGCCGGTAGGTGTCACCACCCAGTCACCCTTTATCCTCTTCTTCTCCTTGAGGGTCTTATCGTCGTATATCACGATCTCGCCCTTCTTGTCCCACACGGCGATCCAGACCTCGTTTCCGGCCTTGTTATACTCGAAATGGACCACCCTTCCGTGGTTTGCCACCCGGAAGCAGTTGGGCTTGGCCTCAGGCTTATCCTTCCTGTAGACACATACACTCTGACGGATCTTCTCAACCGTATTCAGAGGATGATCGACCCACACGTGGTTTGACTTGGGATGGGTCTTTATGAAGAGGCCGCCGCTTCCAAGGGTGTGCCACTTCCTCACTACCTTCCAGGCATACTGGGGATGGCCCTCAGGATCGCTACCCCAGATGGCAATGGTTGCCTCACCTATGTGGGGGGTTGCAGTCACAGGGCCATACTTTGGATCGGTCCAGTTGGCACCCCTTCCAGGATGGGGCTTTATCCCTGTCTCAAAGATACCAACAACCTTCCTCTCCTTCGTATCCACAGCCACCATCTTGTTCCTTGCGTTTGCGGCAACCATGAAGTACCTCTTTGTTGCATCCCAGCCACCGTCGTGGAGGAACCTCTCTGCCTCAAGCATGGTGATGTTGAGGTTCTTTATGTCCGAGTAGTTGACGAGCCACACATAGCCCGTCTCTTTAACGTTGATCACCCATTCAGGTGAGAAGTGGGATGCCACTATAGAGGCAACCCTGGGTTCTGGATGATACTCGTTCGTATCGTATGTGTAGCTCCTTGTGCTCACAATCTTCAAGGGCTCGAGGGTCTGGCCATCGAGGATAACAAAGTGGGGTGGCCAGTAGCAACCAACGACAGCGAGCTTATCCTCATACCCCTTGTACTTGCTGACATCAACGCTTCTTGCCTCTGTGCATACCTTCACCTCGGCTACCTTGGCAGGCTTCTTCATCCACAGGTCTATCATCGTGACCTTTCCATCCCTACCTATGGAGTAGAAGTACCTGCCCGAAGCTGAGGCCCTGAGGATGTGAACGGCAAAACCTGTATTGGCTATGGACACCAGTTCCTTGGTGTCACCATCGACTATTGCCACCTTACCGGCATCCCTCAAGACAACGCCAAAGAAGTTCTGCCAGTTCCTGTTGTGCTGGGGCTTGGAAGGCCTCTTCTGGGGAGGGACTATCACCTTCCAGGTCTCTTTCATATCTGCAAGGGACATCTCTGGTGGGGCAGGAGGCTCGACCTGGAGGTACTTCACCATAAGGGCTATCTCTTCTGGCTTGAGCCGATCCTTCCAGCTCGGCATACCACCCGGTGTTCCAAAGGTGATGATGGTCTTTATCACTTCAGGGGTACGCTTACGCTTCTTAAGACCCTCTGGTGTGATGTTCGGACCTGTAGCACCTCTTCTCAGGCTCCCATGGCATCCACCGCAGTAGTTGAAGTAGATCTTTTTCGCCTTCTCCATCTCTGCCTTGGAGAGCTTTGGCGTGGCCTCACTACTTGAAACCGTTACCAGGGAGAAGGGCACCACCAGGAGGAATGCGAGTAACCAATAAAAGACTTTCTTCATACTACACCTCCTTTCAGGATATAACCTTCGTCTTTAAGAAGCCATCTCACCTCCTTTCCTCCATCTTGTCGTCACCTATTCCTGTCAGATGACCACAACTTGTCATAAAAGGGAATCTTTTTTTATGACAAATATCATGTTTTTAAAATTTTACCCGGAGTAGAAATATGAGTTCCTATCCAAGAACTTAACTATAACCCAATGATCACTGCCATGTCTATTCCCAAAAGGTAGAATAGCAGGGAGCCAGTGACTACCCTTTCGAAGTACTACCTTCGTATTACATAATCCTTCCCTTGTTGGTGGCATTGTACTTGCCCACTGGCTTGACAAAGGGGATCCTCCTTACCTCCCTGAAATCCCTCACATCGTATATCACCACTGCACCATCCCTCTCCCAGATGCTCACAAGGGCATATCTCCCGTCCTTTGTGAACTCTATATGCATGGCCCTTTTCCCGGGCTCGGGGGTAAGTTCCTTCACCACCTTGAAGTCCCCCTTCCTTATGACCTGGATGGTGTCGGTGTTGGTATCCACCCATATGTAGGGTATGTCCCTGTGGGTCCTTGCAAAGAAGCCTGGACCACGGGTCTTCACCGTCTTGACAACCTTCCAGTCATAGAGTCTGAAGACGGTAAGGGTGGCACTCCTTATGTGGGGGATGGCAGCGTAAACCCCATCGCTGTCCCTCCACAGGGCCGCAGAGGCAAGGTGTGGCATCTCCCCTACCTTGAAGGAAGAAACAACCTCCCCCCTCTCCAGGTCATAGACCATCATCTCACCTCTCCCCCTTGATGAACCGATGACATATCTTCCCTCTGGCTCAAGGAAGATGTCGTCAAAGGGGGCTGGAAGCGAGAGTTCCCTTACAGAGAAGTTGTAATCGATGAGCAAGAGTCCGGACCTGTCCCTTATATTGACAATGAAGAGATCCTTCCCCTCCAGGTTGTATATGGCACCTACCTTGGCATCTACAGGGATGATCTTCAGGGGTTCAAGGGTCCTTGTATCAAGGAAAACCAGGTTCTCAGGGAGGTTGTTAGCAACTGCAATGATCCTGTCATCCCTGGATACCGCTATGTTTCGCGTGTTTATACCCGCCCTTATCCTGCCCACCTCCTTAAACCGATAGAGGTCATACTTGACCACCCAACCGTCCCTTGAAACCATGTATGCATAGTGGAGGCGGTGATCGAACTTTGGACCACCATGGATAGCACCCACCTCCACCCTGTCAAGGACCCTGAAGCTCTCCCCATCCATTATGGCCACCCTTCCCTTTCCCCCTTCAACCACCATGAATAGGTTGGTGAGGTCTATCCTGTGGAGGGGACGATCCACCTCCTTAAGGCCTGTCATCTTCTTCGTCTCCAGGATCTCCTCCCTCCTCCATTCTGGCCTTGGAAGGGGTGATCTTATGAAGGAGATGATCTCCTCTATGGCCTTATCATCTATGATCTCCCTGAAGGGTGGCATATTCGTAGCCGGAAGGCCGTCCCTGATTATGTCCCTTATGGTTCCATCGTCCTTCCTCTTGAGGGTCTCTGGGATCAGGGGTGGACCGGTAAGTCCGTACCGCTCCGGGTGGTGGCAGGAAGAACAGTGTTTGAGGTAGAGGTCTCTGCCGTCACCGTAGGCCGTACCTGTAACAAGAAGGATGAGAAGTAAGGATATGAAAGGCATATCCACCTCCTGGGTATGGATTTGACCTATTTTAGATCAGAAGGGATGGAGGTTCAAGGAGGTTATCAGGGTACCAGCCCCCTGTGGGTCTTCCACTGGGGATCGAAGACATGGTATGTGGCCCATGGAAAGTATATGAGGCCCCAGTAGAGGATGAGCGTACCCACCGAGGCGAGAAGGATCCACGGTGCCACCCTCCTTCTGTCCCATCCGAAGAGTATCCTCCCATGGATGGGTATGGCATAGAGGAACCATGAGATCACAAAGAGGTACTCCACAGGGTCCCACATCCACCACCTGCCATGGAGCCTTGAGGAGTAGTAGGAACCGAAGAAGAACATGGTGGACTGGGCTATAAAGCCCATAAGGAGTCCTCTGTCCATCATCTCCTCAACATAACCGTCCCCTCCCCTCCACCTGAGGTAGAAGGCAGCCATGGTCGAGAAGGTATAGAAGCCATAGGCAATCCATGCGAATAGGACATGGAAGTATACCCAGTAGCTCTGTTCCGAGATGACAAGGGGCCTTTCTGTGGTATCGAAGTTGAGCCCGTAGAGGAGGGTCACACCTGCAAACACAAGGGCAGGGAGGGTAAACCTGTTGGCCCTGTCAAAGAGTAGGGCAAAGGCAAGGATGGTAAAGGAGGAGGCCAGGGACTCCTCAAAGGTGCCAAGGATGGGGGGATGGCCTGTGGAGGCCCATCTCTCGCCAATATAGAAGCCTTCGATAACTACAAGGAGGACGAGCAAGAGGCGCAGGGACAACAGGCCATTCCAATCCCTCCTGGGAGGGATACGGGCCATCCGCAACAGGAGGCCTACAAGGGCGGCAAGGAAGCCTGCGAAGACGAGCCACTCTCCAGGGTCCATCACCATCCCAAACTCCACCCACTCCCTGACACCCCTGAAGGTGATGGCAAGACCACCTGCCCTCAACGTCTCTCCAGGCTGTAAGATACCTGAGATGAGGCCCCTGCCGAGCCACTCCACCCCTACCATGAGCAGTGGGTTTATGGCCTCCATACCGATGTTCCTTACCACGCCATCCTCAATCACCCCGTTGGGAAAGAGCCTGAGACTGAGTCTGTAGGCCCCTATCTCTACCGCATCTTCACTGCCAGGGGGGAAGACCAGAGCCCTCACCGGTCCATCGTAGATGGTAACCCCTCTCCTCTCAACCCTAAGGACAGGGAAGAGGCCAAAGCCCCTCAACCGCAACCTCACCCCGTGGATACGGGCCCCTCCATTGAGCCTCACCAGGGACCTCCTTTCTGGTTCCCAAGAGGGATACCCTATGAGGGCGTGGAGCCTTACAAAGTAGAGTTCGTCCCTCCAGTAGCCTGGCGTGATCTCTTCCAGACGGAAGGACAGGGGGGGTGGACCATCGCGGAGGAGGCCGTAGGACAGGGTAGTGTATCCATCCTCCTCTCCCAGAAAGCTCTCACCCTCCATCACGATGGCACTCCCTTCGAAGCGGAAGAGGTAACTCGTTACGAGACCTGCTGCAACCAGCAGAAAGGCCATATGGAAGAGGAGGTTCCCCTTGAAGATATACCTCTTTGTTACAAGACTTATGGTGAGGTTGATGAGAAAGAGGGTAAACCAGAGTATAGCAGGCCCCCACACCATCCACAGGGTGGGCGGGATGAGGCCTGTAACCCACAGGATGAGGAGGAGAAGGAAGTAGGCGACACCTATCTTGAGGATGAGGAGGGAGAACCTCTTGGAGGCAAGGGCAGACAGGACCCTCTTGTACAGGCTCATCTCCTCAACCCACCATCCTCCGCATAGCCCTTACCCTCCTGTGGACCCTAACCCAGCAGTATATCCCGTATCCAAAGAGGATGAAGAGAAGGATGTGTTTTATCACAAGGACATAGACCTGGCCCCTGCCAGCAGCCTCAAGCCACTCATAGTCCTTGAAGGTGAAGGCCCTTATCACGCCTGCAAAGAGAAGGAATATGAAGGAGCCTGCCGTAAGATGGAGCATCCTGGGATAGAGCCTGAGGACCATCCTCTTCACCTCCACCCCTCCTCCCTCTGCATACCTGACCATAAGGAGCATGGCGTAGCTTGAGACCACCACCATCGCTGTGGCGAAGTCGTGGAGGTAGTTGTTGAGCATCACCAGGATGGCTCCCATCCTATACTCCTCAAAGGAGGGGTGTGTGGATACCCCCTATAAAGCCTATGCCTCCAAAGGTGATGATTATGGTGATGAGGGAGAGGATGGCAAGCCATGCAGCCCTCCTTCCTTTCCAGCCATAGGTCACCCTCAGATGGATATTGATGCCATAGACGATCCAGGAGATGAGGCTCCACGTCTCTATAGGGTCCCAGCCCCAGTACCTTCCCCACAGGCCATAGGCCCAGATGGCACCTGAGCCAACCATGACGAAGTGGGATATGAAGCCATAGACTATGAGCCTATAAGTGAGTCTATCCATTATATCAGGCTCTGGCAGGCGCCTCAAGAGACGGGGCAACCTCCTTCCAGTCCCGAGGAGGTAGAGGACTGCAACCCCTGCAGCGAGGTGATAGGAGCCATAGGTGATCCAGCCAAAGGTGACATGGACCCAGAGCCACAGGCTCCGGTATGGAGGGGGAAGGGGCTCTATGCCCGTCTGGCCCCCCATGATCCCGTATCCGAGCATGAGCATCACAAAGGGAGAGACTACAAGGCTGAAGACCCTCGTCCTCTGGAGGTATCTCTCCAGGAAGAGATGTATCCCCGCGATGAACCACGAACCAGCAAGGGCATGTTCGAAGGTCCCATAGACAGGTGGATGGCCCGACTCCATCCATCGCACGGCGATAGTTAAGGTGTGGGATATGAAACCACCCTCTACAGATCGCCAGGCAAGGTCACCGAGCCTCTCCCTTCTAAAGACCACCCTTCCGAGGGAGAGGAGGAAACAGCCGAGGTATAGAGAGATGGCCATCCAGAGAAATAGCCCCTCCAGGGTCCTCATACCCTCCTCCATGGACCGTACCTGAACAGGAGGCCTACCACCCCGAGCCCCCAGCCTGCAAAGACCACGGGGTAGAGCGGGTCCCTCACCATCAGGAGGACCACAAAGGGCCGGAGATCGACAAACTCCAGCCTCATACCATCCACCTCTGCCACCTCACCGGGCCTCAGCACCCCCCTGTAGATATCGACGAAGGGGGCCTCCTCCCTGGCAATCTTTATGCCGAAGGCAGGGTTCCTCACAACCCTGCTCCTGGTCCCTACCTTCCCATCCTCCATGAAGAGATCGGGAAAGAACCTGGTAAAGACCTCAAGGCCTGCACTGTCGATCTTGAAGGAATCCTCCTCCTCGGTGATACTTACAAGGAAGATGTACCTCTCAAAGAGGACCTCACCGTCCCTCCTCAGCCTGAAGAGGGGGGCCCAGCCACTGGATTCGAAGAGGAACCTGTACCCACCGAGATCGACAGGCTCGTTTATCCTGATCCTCTTCTCTTCCGTCCTGTACCTATCACCATCCATGTATCCCACACTCAGCATGGCCGTATACTCCACAGGATACATACCCTCCTCATACCGCTCCCTGTATCCCCGGAGTAGGAAGGAGAAGAGCGGGGGGGCTCCACCGAGAAAGGGCCTCTCGTAGATCTCTACCGCCTCTCGATCCTCCATCCCTATGACCATCCCCTCCACAAGGAAGAGCCTCGCCGAGAATCTCACCAAGGGACTGGCAAAGAGGGTCGCCACCCAGATCATGAGCCCACCATGGAAGAGTATCGATCCCAGAAACCTCACATCCTTCCTCCCTCCCCTAAGCCTCCGTGCCGTACAGACGACGAGGCTCAGGAAGAGGGAGGCAGGGATGAGGAGGAAGAGGGGCGAGTACAGCTCGGGCCTCTTGACCCGCAGGATGAGGACCGCTACGGACACGGAGAGGAGAAAGAGGGCAAAGGCCCTTGAGGAGAGGAAGGCCACAACCCTCATCACTTGAGGCCTGTAGTCGGGTATGGGGCCTCCACCATGGCCATAGCCTCCTCCACCTCCTGGGGTACCCTTCCGAGGTTACCGATCTTGTTGACGAGGAAGGAGCTTCTCATCATCAATTTCATGGAGTAGAGGAGATACCTCCTCTTAAAGGGGTCCTCCATCCTGAGCACCTCCCTCAGCTTCCCCATGTAGAATCTCCTGTAGCAATCGACTATAGCCCTGTCCACCTCCTCAAGGCTCATATTCATAGGCCTCACCACAGGGGTGATGAGATTATACTCTCTGTAATCGAAGACGGCGATACGGTCCTTCAGTTCCTCGTAAAGATCGGCATAAGGCCATGGTGTTATGGCCAGAAAGTGGCAGAAGTCAGGATTGTAATCAATGGCAAGGGAGAGGGTCCTCTCTATGGATTCCTCCGTCTCCCATGGAAAGCCAAGGATCATGGATGTCTCTGTAATGATGCCATGCTCGTCCAGCAACTTCAGGGCCTTCCTTGCCTCAACCGTATCCACCCCCTTTTTGAGGAAATCGAGGGTCTCCTGATCGGTAGATTCGGTCCCAACATATATGTGGATGATACCGGCCTCTCTGTACTTTGGGAGTATGTCCGCATCCCTCACGATATCCCCTGCCCTTGTCTCCATCAACAGGTACAGACCAAGGTCCCTTTCTATAAGGAGGTCAAGGAACCGTTCCCATCTTTCCCTGTCAAAGGTAGGGTAATCATCTGTAAGGAGGGCAATACTGACTCCAAATCGTCCCTTCAGTACCTCAAGGTCCTCTACCAGGGATTCAGGGGACCTTGCCCTCCACTCTCCCTTCCAGAACCTCCTCTGGGAGCAAAAGGAACAGTCCTTGTTACAACCCCTCGATGTATCTATAGCACCAAGCCTTGAACCCGGGATTATGAAGTACTCATAATCCTCCCAGTCGAGGAGATCCCAAGCCTTCGGAAGGGTATCCAGTTCCCTTCCATCCATGAGAGGCCTTTCAGGAGTTGTGAGGATGGCCCCATCCCTTCTGAAGGCAAGACCCTTCACCCCGGAAGGGTCCCCACCACCTTCAAGGGTCCGGAGGAGTTCTATCAGGGTCTTCTCCCCCTCCCCCCTTACGATGAAGTCCACATCCTTTGAGAGCTCAAAGACCTCCCTGTACATGAATGTGGGGTGTATCCCTCCGATGATGGTCTTTATACCTGGGTCCACCTCCTTTGCCGCCTTCAAGATCATGAGGGCATCCATAAGGGTAGAGGTTATGGCAGAAGTAGCCACACAATGAGGTCTTACCTCCTCTATCTTCTCCGCTATCTCCCCGTGGTCCACATCCTTTGTCATGGCATCGTAGATGACGGGCTCCCAGCCAGCCTTCCTTGCGGCCCCTGCAAGGTAGACAAGGTGGAGGGGAACCCATCTACCCGCCACCTCCACAACCCCTGCATGGTAAGGGGGTGTCACAAAGAGTATCCTTTTCAATGGACCTCCTTAAGGATTCTTTCCATCCTCTTTCTGTCAATAAATCCGTAAACCCTTTTAACCACCCTTCCATCCCTGTCTATTACCACCGTGAGGGGAAGGAGGTTCACCTCATACTTTTCCGTGATAGAACCATCATCATCGTACCCCACAGGGACAGGTGGATTTATCGCCTTCACAAGGTTGACAATATTTTCTTTCCTGTCCCTCACCCCTATGCCCAAGGCAAAGACCCCCCTGTGATCCCTTACGGCAGCGCCTATGGCATCGAATATCTCCTTGCAGAAGGTACACCAGCTTGCCGTAAAGTGGATCACCACAGGCCTCCCCTCAAGCTCCTTCAGGCTTATCACCCTGCCCTTCCACTCCTCTCCACCCCCTCCGATTACCTTCAGGGTGAAGTCAGGGGCCT
>WGFJ01000114.1 GCA_015492305.1 Deltaproteobacteria bacterium | reverse complement strand
TCTTTTGCAAGGGGGAGTTTCCTTCTGAAAGCCTCCTTCTGAGTATCTCATAGATGGCTATACCGCCTGCCACAGAGGCATTCAGGGAATTGATCCTGCCCCTTACCGGCAGGGACACCAGAAGGTCACACCTCTCCCTCACAAGGGGCCTTATACCCCTGCCCTCACTGCCTATAACAACGGCAAGGTCCATGTTCAGGTCTGCCTCATAGATGGAAAGGGGGGCTCCACCTTCCATACCTACAACCCATATCCCTTCCTCCTTGAGTTCCTCTATGGTGCGGGCAAGGTTGGTCACCCTTGCAAGGGGTATGTACTCAGAGGCACCGGCAGAGGCCTTGACCACGGCGGGTGTGACCTGACAGGCCCTGTCCTTCGGGATTATCACGCCGTGCAGCCCTGCACAGCAGGCCGTCCTCAGAAGGGAACCGAGGTTCTGGGGGTCCTCTATGGAGTCCAGGATGAGGATGAAGGCCTTCTCCCCGGAAGACCTCCACCTTCCAAGGATATCCTGGATCGATGCATAGCGGTAGGGCTTCAGGCGGGCTGCAACCCCCTGATGTTTTCCTGTACCCGTCATGGTATCGAGGTCCCTTCTTGATACCAGCAGAACAGGGATGCCCAGCCCTGAGGCCTGCTCCCTTATCTCCTCCACCTTCCTCCTCCGTTCCCTTGCGATGTAAATCTTGAGTACCTTCTGGGGATAGAGTTTGAGGATCTCCACTACAGGGTTTATGCCGTAGATGAGCCTTGACACCCGAGGCCTTCTATCTCTGTGATGATGGATCTAACAACCCCGAGGGGGTCCTTTGCCTCCCGTATGGGCCTTCCAACCACAAGGTAGTCACTGCCCCTCTCTATGGCCTCACGGGGAGTTGCCACCCTCACCTGGTCCTTTGCCGGAACACGGGATGGACGGATGCCGGGTGTGACGATGAGGAAACCCTTCCCCATCTCCTTCCTTACTGCCTCCACCTCAAGGGGGGATGCCACCACCCCATCAAGGCCTGCCCTCCCTGCCAGCCTTGAGAGGAGGAGGACCTCCTCTTCAGGGTCCTTCTCTATCCCTACCTCCTCCAGATCCTTCCTTCCAAGGCTCGTCAGGACGGTAACACCAAGGAGAAGGGGCCTTTGCCTCTCAGCTTCAAGGACCTCCCTTGCCCTCTCCATCATCCTCAGGCCCCCAAGGGTATGGATGGTCAGCATCCTGACCCCGAGCCTTGCGGCCTCCCTCACAGCACCTGCCACGGTATTGGGGATGTCATGGAACTTGAGATCGAGGAAGACCTGGATGCCCCTCTCCCTTATGGCCTCTATCACCTTTGGACCTGCCGAAAGGAAGAGTTCCTTTCCAACCTTGAAGGTCCCAACCCATCCTTTGAGCAGGCAGGTCCAGTGATCGACCTCTTCAAGACTGGAGACATCAAGGGCAAAGACGATGCGGTCCTTAGGTTCCACCCCTTACCCTCTGGACAAGCCTTCCTACAGCCTCTTCGATGTCCACTATCTCTGCTTCGTTCCTGTCCCTTGCCTTTATCTCCACCTTCCCCTCCTTTACCCTGGACCCCACCGTTACCCTCCAGGGGATGCCTATGAGATCGGCATCGTTGAACTTGACGCCTGCCCTCTCGTCCCTGTCATCGTAAAGGACCTCCACCCCGGAATCGGTAAGGCCCCTGTAGATCCTTTCAGACACCTCCCTCATGGAGGCATCCTTCACATTCACGGGAAGGATGTAGACATGGTAAGGGGCAAGGGGAAGGGGCCATATGATCCCCTTTTCGTCGTGGTTCTGCTCTATTGCTGCGGCCACTGTCCTGCCCACCCCTATCCCGTAGCAACCCATGACCATGGGCCTTTCCACCCCCTTTTCATCAAGGAAGGTGGCCCTCATGGCCTCACTGTACTTTGTTCCGAGCTTGAAGATGTGACCCACCTCTATCCCCCTTGAGAGGGACAACCTGCCATCACACCGGGGGCAGGGATCACCTTCAAGGGCAAAACGTATGTCTCCCCAGGTGTCCACTGCAAAGTCCCGTCCAGGATTGACATTTATGTAGTGATAATCCTCTTCATTTGCCCCTGTAACGCCATTTACGATGGTGGAAACGGAGTGGTCTGCAACAATCCTTACCTCAAGCCCTACAGGACCTGCAAAGCCGGGTGGCGCACCTGTCACACCCCTCACCTTTTCCTCATCTGCAAGGGCAATCCACTCGCAATGGAGCAGACGTTTAAGCTTTGCCTCGTTTATCTCAAGGTCACCCCTGACCAGGGCAACAACAGGCCCTTTATCCGTCTCGTAGATCATGGTCTTTATAAGCCTTTCAGGGGAGACACCCAGGAACCGGCTCACCTCTTCTACGCTCTTTACCCCGGGGGTGTGGACCTTCTCCATGGCCTTCTCCTTCTCGCCCGCTCCCCCTTCAGGGGGCCTGCATTCGGCCCGCTCAAGGTTTGCAGAATAGCCACAGGTGCCACAGCTCACGATCACATCCTCACCCGTTTCGGCAAGGACCATGAACTCATGGGAGAACCTCCCACCAATGGCACCGGTCTCGGCTTCAACGGCGGTGAACCTCAGGCCACACCTCTCGAATATCCTGGTGTAGGTATTGTACATGTTTTCGTACTCCCTTTCAGCATCCCTTTCAGTGGCGTGGAAGCTGTAGGCATCCTTCATGATGAATTCCCTTCCCCTCATGAGTCCGAACCTGGGTCTTATCTCATCGCGGAACTTTATCTGTATCTGGTAGAGATTGAGGGGAAGCTGCCTGTAGGAACGCACCTCCCTCCTTACCATATCGGTTATCACCTCTTCATGGGTGGGTCCCAGACAGAACTCCCTGTCATGGCGGTCCTTGAACCTGAGCAACTCCTTTCCGTAGAGGTCCCACCTCCCGCTCTCCTTCCACATCTCTGCGGGTATGACAAGGGGCATGAGGACCTCCTGGGCCCCTGCCCTGTTCATCTCCTCCCTTATGATGGTCTCAACCCTTCTGAGGACCTTGAGACCAAGGGGCAGGAGATTATAGATCCCTGCTGCCACCTTCCTTATCATGCCAGCCCTGAGCATCAACCTGTGGCTGATTACCTCGGCCTCTGAGGGGTCCTCCTTCATGGTTGGAAGGAAGGCCCTTGTCCTTCTCATCTACTCACCTCCTGCAATCCAGATTCGAGGGCCCCTTCTCCACCCACCAATCCCTCCACAGCCCTCACTATCTCATCAACCGCTTCATCCTCCCTCACCTTCTTCACCTTTTTCCCCCTGATGTAGAGGTAGCCCACACCCTCACCACCTGCAAAGCCCACATCCGCTTCAACCGCTTCACCAGGCCCGTTCACAACACAGCCCATCACGGCAACGGTGATGGGGCTTTTCACATGGGCAAGCCTCCTTTCCACCTCCTCTGCAAGGTCCACAACCCCCACCCTTATCCTCCCACAGGTGGGACAGGAG
Organism: Deltaproteobacteria bacterium; assembly: GCA_015492305.1. Lineage (GTDB taxonomy): Bacteria > Desulfobacterota > GWC2-55-46 > S146-80 > S146-80 > S146-80. The sequence goes on along the minus strand of WGFJ01000114.1, from coordinate 15,653 downwards.
ATCACATTCACACCCCTGCCCCTCAAGCCAAGGGCCCGGAGGATCTCGTAACCCACCCTGACCTCTTCTTCGGGCGGACCTGTAAGGGAGACCCTGATGGTATCACCCATGCCCTGGGAAAGGAGGATCCCTATACCCACAGCGGATTTCACAGTCCCGGAGAAGATGGTGCCAGCCTCGGTTATTCCCACATGGAAGGGGTAGTCCACCTGTTCCGCAAGGAGCCTGTAGGCCTCCACAGTCCTCACCACATCCGAGGCCTTGAGGGAGACCTTTATGTCAAAGAAGTCGAGGTCTTCGAGGATCCTTATGTGCCTCAAGGCACTCTCCACCATGGCCTGTGGGGTGGGATGGCCATGCCTCTCAAGGATATCCCTCTCAAGGGAGCCTGCATTCACCCCTATCCTTATGGGGATACCCCTTTCCTTAACGGCCTTCACAACCTCCCTGACCCTCTTCTTATCCCCTATGTTGCCAGGGTTTATCCGGAGCCCATCCACATACTCCACCGCCCTGAGGGCAAGCCTGTAATCGAAGTGTATGTCCCCTATGAGGGGTATGGAGATGGCCTTCCTTATCCTGGAGAGGGCCAGTGCATCCTCCATGTCCGACACAGCAACCCTGACGATCTCACACCCCCTTCTCTCAAGGGACCTTATCTGGCTGATGGTGGCTCCCACATCCTTTGTAAGGGTCTTTGTCATGGACTGGACAGAAATGGGAGCATCCCCTCCCACAGGGACCCTTCCCACCATGATCTTCCTTGTCTTCCTCCTCATCATAAGGATCACTATAGATGAAGAAATGTCTTGATGTCAAGAAGGCCATTGGATTATAAAAGCACAGATGATTGTGGAAGAGTTACCCCATACCCCTGACCCATGGGAGACCTTCAAAAGGCTATACCACAGGCCCCTGCCGGTCTTTCTCGACAGCTGTGGGGCAGGGGAGTACTCCTTTGTGGCCTGTGATCCCTTTCTTGTGATCTCCTCCTGGAAGAGGATAAACAGGATCTTCTACAGAGGGGATGAGAGGACCATCATATACGACCCCTTCTCCCTCCTGAAAGAGACCCTTGAGGCCTTCTGTGTTGGAAGGCAGCCACATCCACTCTGCGGAGGGGTGATCGGGTTCCTTGGCTATGACCTGAAGAACATCACCGAGAGGCTGGAGACAAGGGCAACAAGGGATCTGCCCTTCCCTGATATGCACATGGCCTTTTACGATACCGTCTACATCTACCACCACCCCACAGGGATGGGGTTTGTGGCCTCCACAGGGCTTCCTGAAAAGGGGAGGGAAAAGGGGAAAAGGGCCTCTGAGAGGCTAAGGGAGATGAAGGACCTCATCAAAGAAAGGGCAAGGGTCCCGGTCTGGAGTTACAAGCTTCCCCTGGAGATCGCCTCAAACCTCTCAAAGGCTGACTACATCAAGGCCGTAAAGAGGGCCCTCAGGTACATTGAGGAAGGGGATGTCTACCAGATAAACCTCTCCCAGCGATTCTGCCTGCCCTTTCCCTTTGATCCCCTTCCATTCTACGGGACCCTGAGGGAGAAGCACCCGATGCCAATGGGTGCCTTCCTGAGACTTGGAAGGGTGTGGCTTGTGAGCAATTCACCGGAGCGGTTCCTGAGGATAAGGGAAAGGACGGTGGAAACCATGCCCATAAAGGGGACTGTGAAGAGGGGAAACGACTCAAGGGAGGACAGCCTTCTCAGGGAAGGGCTTGGAAGGGATCCAAAGGAGGTGGCAGAGCACACAATGATAGTGGACCTTGAGAGGAATGACCTCGGAAGGTTCTGCGAATACGGAAGTATCGGTGTGGAGAGGTTCAAGGCCATCGAGACCTATCCCACCCTGCACCACATGGTATCTACTGTCAAGGGGAGGATAAGGGATGGGGTCCACCCTGTCGATGCCATAAGGCTTGCCTTTCCCGGTGGTTCTGTCACAGGGGCACCAAAGATAAGGGCCATGGAGATAATAGATGAGCTTGAGCCCACTGCAAGAGGACCTTATACAGGGTCCATTGGATACATAGACTTCTGCGGGAATGTGGACCTCAACATATCGATAAGGACGGCCATGATCTGCAAGGGCATGCTCTTCTACCAGACCGGTGGAGGGATAGTGGCGGACTCAGACCCCGAGAGGGAGTACGAGGAGACCTTGCTTAAGGCAAGGGGGATCTTTGAGATCCTTGAAGGGCCTCTTTCTGCAAGGGCAAGATGGAAAGGGTAGTGTATCTCAACGGCAGGTTCCTCCCCCATGATCAGGTCTCCATCTCCCCCTTTGATGAGGGTTTCCTTTACGGATACGGCCTGTTTGAGACGATGAGGGCCTACAGGGGCAGGGTCTTTGCCCTGTCCCTCCACATGGAAAGGCTTGAAAAGGGGTGCAGGGTCCTCAAGATACCACCTCCCTCTTCCCTGGAGAGGATGGAGGAGGTCCTGTCAGCCCTGCTTGAAAGGAACGGCCTTGCAGGGAAAGATGCCTATGTGAGGGTCACCGTCACAGGAGGGGTGGGAGGTCAGCCCACCCTCCTTGCCTTCTCAAGGCCCCTTCCTGACTCTCTGAAGAGGAAGAAGGAGGGTGTGAGGGCCGTTACTGCAAGGCTTGAAAGGGGATGGGAGCTTGCATCCCTCAAGACCACAAGCTACCTCCTGATGCATCTCAAGAGGAGGGAGGCAGAGGCAAGGGGCAAGGATGAAGCCCTTTTAGTCATGAAAGGTGTGGTCCTTGAGGGGACCCATACAAACCTCTTCATGGTGAAGGATGGCAGGGTCATCACACCCCCCTTATCCCTCCCCATCCTTCCAGGGATCACAAGGGGAATCGTGATGGACCTTCTCAAGAGAAAGGGGATACCCTGCTGTGAGGAGGCCTTCACACTGGAGGATCTCCTTGAAGCGGACGAGGCCTTCCTGACCAACTCCCTTCTGGAGGTGGCACCCCTTATCGAGGTGGATGGAAGGGAGATGAGGAAGGGGGGATTCACAGAGGAGGTTGGAAGGGAATACAGGGCCCTTACGGGCTCCTCTCATCCCCTGTAGAATCTTCTTATGGCCTCCACCACCTCTTCCTGTGATTCCCTTGTAAGACCCGGGTATATGGGCAGGGCAAGGGATTCCCTTGACAGCCTCTCTGCCTCAGGGAAGTCTCCCTCCCTGTAACCGAGGTAACTGAAGCACTCCTGGAGATGGAGCGGCAGGGGATAATATACCTCCGTGCCGATGCCAAGCCCCTGTAGGTGCTCCCTCAGGGCATCCCTCGAAGGGACCCTCACAACGAACTGGTTATAGACATGCCTGCATCCAGCCTCCTCCACTGGCAACCTCACCTCACCAAGAAGGTCTGCCTCCCTGAAGAGGTGTCTGTAGTACCTTGCCTTCTCCCTCCTCTCCTCCGTCCACCCCTCAAGGTACCTGAGCTTTACCAGAAGCACCGCGGCCTGGATCTCGTCGAGCCTGCTGTTACAGCCTATGTAGGTATGGTAATACCTCCTGAGGCTACCATGGACCCTCAGGGCCCTTATCCTGGTTGCCAGATCTTCGTTGCCCGTAACCACCATGCCCCCATCGCCAAAACCGCCGAGGTTCTTTGTGGGAAAGAAGCTGAAGCATCCCGTATCCCCCATGGACCCTGCCATCCTGCCCCTGTAGGAGGCACCTATGGCCTGGGCCGCATCCTCCACGATCCTGACACCATACCTTTCCGCCGCTTCCATTATGGGATCCATGTCGGCACACTGACCGAAGAGGTGGACAGGGATCACGGCCTTCACCTTCTTCCTTCTCAGGACCTCTGCAAGCCTCTCTGGATCGATATTGTATGTGTCAGGATCTATGTCCACGAAGAGGGGTATTGCACCAAGCCTTGCAATGGAACCTGCTGTGGAGAAGAAGGTGTAGGGGGTGGTGGCCACAAGATCATCCCTCCCGATCTCCAGGGCCATGAGGGAAAGGAGGATGGCATCACTCCCTGAGGCCACCCCGATTGCATAAGGGGTCCTGCAGAGGGCCGCTATCCTCTCCTCAAGGGACCTCACCCTCTCACCGAGGATGAAGAGCTGGCTATCCATGACCTTCTTTATCTCCCCTTCCACCTCGGTGGCTATCATCCTGTACTGGCCTTTTAGATCGATAAAGGGTACCATCTCTCCTCCTGAAGTGTTGAAGATGGGTCAGAAAGGCAGCCTTGGCTTGAGCACCTCACCGAGTCCGAGCAGGTTGATCGTAACCGTTACAAGCCTCTCATCAGGTCTCTCTATCCTTGCGATCTCTATCCCCCAGCACTGGCTCTGATACCTCACACCAAAGACGGTCTCAAGGGTCTTTATCCTGTCATCACCCGGAATGGGCTTGTAGTGGGAGAACCTGCTCCTGTGGAAGGCCTTTAGACCCCTGGTTATGGTGAGATCAAGGGAAAGATCGATATAGTTGTCAGAGCCTCTGGTGTAGTTGTAGCCGGCAGAAAACCGGTCCCCCCTCCTGTCGGAGATGGTGGTGGTAAGGATGTACTTCTTGAAGTACCTGCTGTAGGGATCGAACTCACCCTTTGCACCCATGGAGATGAGGTCAGTGGGGTAGAGGTTCAGCTCACCGGTGATCTCGGAAAAGGGCCTGTTGTTCCCTCCCGCCCTCCTTGCCTCATTGATGTCGAATGACTGGGAGAGTCTCAGATAGAGGTAGTCGTGATAGATCTTCCTGCCACCCTCCATCCTCCTCCCTGTAAGGATGGAGGTTATGGAGTAGGTAACCTTGTTCTCCTTCTCTATCCTGTCTATCTCATCAAAGGAGGGAAGATGGCCCTGATCCCTGAAAGGGATGTAGGAGTAGGAGATCTCTGGCCTTATGGTGTGTCTGAACCTCCTCTCACCCCTGGAGAAGATCCTTACCAGGGTGGTCTGGAGATCAAGGGAAAGGTCGTAGAGTTCCCTTGACCTTGTCCTGTCTCCCTCACTCACCCAGTACCTCGTCTCCCTCACACCCACCTTTGGTGTGACCTCAAAGAGGTCCCAGGGCCTGAGGGGAAGGGAGAGGGAGGGGTGGAGATCAAGCCTGAAGCCGTCTATCCCCTTCTGCCTGTAAAAGTTCACACCCGAGGATTCCATGGAGAAGTAGAGGGGTGAATTCCACAACTTCAGGCCCGAGACGGTCAGATCCACCTGGGGAAGCCTCTGGAGGGTATCGTCATCGTCCTCCTTTAGGAGGTCATCGAAGTACCTGAACTGGGTGACAAGGCTCCACCTACCCCAGCCCTTTGAGAGGGTGAGGTTCGACTCGAGCCTCTGGAGGTCCCTGTCGCTGCGATCCCTCCTGTCAGGGTCCCTCCAGAAGTCGAGAAAGTACTCATCGTCGCTCACCTCTGCAACATCGGCCCTGAGATCTATGCCGAAGGGCAGGGACTCCCGGTGTTTGAAGGTGAAGAGCCACCTGTCCCTGTCTGCATCCTGGGGATGGCCAAGGTTCTCATCGGCAGTCCTGTACTCCCGAAGCCTCTCGATACTCCTCTCCCTGTAGTGGTAGAAGAAGGCCTCACCCTCGCTCCCCCTCTTCCTTATGTACCTGTACTGGATGCCCTTGCCAAGGCCCCTATTCGCCTCGTAGTCGAGGTAGAAGGTGGCATCCCTGCTCCTGTCTATGGCCCAGAAGAAGGCATTATAGAGGGAAAGGCCCTTGAGATCGGAGTAGCCAAAGCCGGGCATGAGGAAGCCTGTCTGCCTCTTTCTTGAAACGGGTATGACCACATAGGGTGAATAGAGGATGGGCACGTCTTTTATGCGGAAGAAGGTGTGTTTCGAGACAAGGTATTCGCCCCTTGTAACCTTTGCATCAGAGGAGGAAAAGCTCCAGGCAGGGGGGGAACAGTCGCAGGTGGTGAAGGTCCCTTCTCTCACCCTGTAGGTCTCCTCCCCGAGCCTTTCCAGTTCCTTCCCCTTTATATGGAGGTTCTCGGGTCTGTAAAAGATGTATCCTTCCTCCATGTAGCCCGTATCCTTGCTGAAGTCGATCTCAAGCCTCTCACCCCTTGCAATGCCCCTCCTCTCTGTAACCACCACATTGCCTATGGCTATGGCCCTGTTCTCAGCCCTCTTGAAGATTATCCTCTCTGCCTCGATCCTCAACCCTCCCCATCTGATGGTCGCCCTTCCCTGGGCGGTGTAGGTATCGCCTTCCCTTTCATGGACAAGGCGATCGGCCTCTATCTCGATGGGAAGGCCCTGTTGAGGTGTCCTTGAGAGGGCAGGAAGGCTGTGGAGGGATAGAAAGAAGAAGATGGAAAGGCTGAGAAGATGTCTGAGAGTTATCCTTTTCCCCATGATAGGGGATGAAGATAGCACAATAGGCCCCTTCTTACAACAGGAAAGACTGGCACGGGAGGGAAGAAAGGGGGGCCAGAGGCCCCCCAGGGATCACACATCGAAGTAGAGGGCAAACTCGTAGGGATGGGGACGGAGCCTTATCTGATCTATCTCGTTCGTCCTCTTGTACTCTATCCATGTCTCGATCACATCCGGTGTGAAGACGTCCCCTTTGAGGAGGAAGTCGTGGTCCTTTTCAAGGGCATCAAGGGCCCCATCAAGGGATGCAGGCAGGGATGGAACGCTTGCAAGCTCCTCTGGACCAAGGGAGTATATGTCCTTGTCAAGGGGATCACCAGGGTCTATCTTGTTCTCTATCCCGTCAAGGCCTGCCATGAGCATGGCTGCAAAGGCAAGGTAGCCGTTACAGGAAGGATCCGGGAACCTCACCTCGATCCTCTTTGCCTTGGGGCTTGGAGAGTACATGGGAACCCTCACAGCAGCGCTCCTGTTCCTGCTTGAGTAGGCAAGCCTTACAGGTGCCTCGTATCCGGGGACAAGCCTCTTGTAGGAGTTTGTTGTGGGGGCAGCAAAGGCACATATGGCAGGGGCGTGCTTGAGTATACCACCGATGTAGTAGAGGGCAAGCTCACTGAGTCCACCGTAAAGGTCCCCGGCAAAGAGGGGCTTTCCATCCTTCCACAGGCTCTGGTGGGTGTGCATACCTGAACCGTTGTCGCCAAAGACGGGTTTCGGCATGAAGGTTACCGTCTTTCCGTGCTTCCTGGCCACATTCTTCACGATGTACTTGTACCACATGAGCTTATCACCCATCTCAACAAGGGGGGAGTACTTCATGTCGATCTCACACTGCCCGCCGGATGCCACTTCATGGTGCTGGGCCTCCACACTTATGCCAAGGCTCATCATGACCATGACCATCTCGGTCCTGAGGTCCTGAAGGCTATCGGTGGGAGGAACAGGGAAGTAGCCCTCCTTGTACCTTGGCTTGTAGCCAAGGTTTGGATTCTCCTCCCTGCCTGTGTTCCACCTTCCCTCCTTGGAGTCGAGGAAGTAGTAGCCACAGTTCTCTTTGGAATCGAACCTGATATCATCAAGGACAAAGAACTCAGCCTCCGGTCCAAAGTAGGCTGTATCGGCTATGCCTGTGGACTTCATGTAGGCCTCTGCCTTCTGGGCGATGTGCCTTGGATCCCTTGTGTAGGGCTCCTTTGTTATGGGATCAACGATGTTGCATATGAGGCTCAGGGTTGGAACCTCCATAAAGGGGTCTATCTGGGCTGTCTTTGGATCGGGTATGACAAGCATGTCGCTTGCGTGGATGGGCTGCCATCCCCTGATGCTTGATCCATCAAAGCCAAAGCCCTCCTCAAAGGAATCCTCTGTCAGCTCAGAAAGGGGCACCGAAAAGTGCTGCCATATGCCGATGAAGTCAAGGAACTTCAGGTCCACCATCTTGGCATCGTGTTCTGCTGCAAACTGGAGCACTTCTTTTGGCGTCATAGCTCTCCTCCTAAAAGTGGATTTTTTTAAATGGCGTCTTCGCCTCTTTCACCGGTCCTTATCCTCACCGCCTCATCCACGGGAAGGACAAAGACCTTCCCATCCCCTATCCTCCCCGTCCTCGCTGCATTGACTATGGTGTCAACCACCTTTGGCACCAGTTCCTCCTTCACGACGATCTCAAGCTTTATCTTGGGAAGGAAATCGACCACATACTCAGCCCCCCTGTAGAGTTCGGTGTGTCCCTTCTGCCTGCCGAAACCCTTCACCTCGGTAACGGTGATCCCCTGTATCCCGATCTCATTGAGGCTCTCCTTCACCTCATCCAGCTTGAAGGGCTTTATTATGGCTTCTACCTTCTTCATACCCACCTCCAAGGATCCTTTAAAGCCCTTTCACTACCACAAAGAGGACGAGAAGTAAAGGGGAAAGGATCGCAATCTACTTTTTGCAAAGGGTGTGCCACATCCCTCAATCCAAAGATCCCACCTCCGGCAAGGCTTCTACGGGAAGGGCTGATCCCTATCCAAGACCAAGATCTATGCAGATCGCCAATATCTGCCCAAAAAATAGGCATTAGAGGGAGATCTGATGCTCCCTCCCCTCTATGAGGCGCTGGATGTTCTCCCTGTGCCTGTAAAGGATGAAGAGGAAAAGGAGGATTGCCAGGACAAGGTAGAGCCTTGAGGGGGCAAAGAGACCCACAAAGAGGGGCATCGTTCCTGCTGCAGAGAGGGATGCAAGGGATACATACCTTGTCTTGAAAGCAACGGCGCCAAAGACAAGGACACCTAACAGGAAGGAGAGGGGGGAGATGACGAGGAAGACACCTGCCCCTGTGGCAACACCCTTCCCTCCCTTGAAGCCAAGGAAGAGGGGATAGAGGTGCCCCAGGAAGGCTGAAAGGGCTGCAAGACTTACCACCATCGGGTCCCCGTAGATCTTTAGGGCGGCAAGCACAGGGATACCTCCCTTTGCCATATCCCCTATAAGGGTGATGAGCCCTGCCCCCTTCCCCACCGTCCTCACCACATTGGTGGCACCGATGTTCCTGCTTCCACCCTTCCTTGGATCCTTTCCAAGGAACCTTGATACCACAACACCAGTGGGGATGGAACCTATGAGATAGGAGATCACAAGGAGGAGAAAGACCTTCATCTAAAGCCAGCCCTCATCGGCAAAGCTTATATACCTCCCATCGCCTATTATGAGGTGATCCAGGATCCTTATACCAAGGAGGTCACCGACCCCTTTCAACCTCCCGGTTATCTCCCGATCTTCCCTGCTTGGTGAGGGGTCACCACTTGGATGGTTGTGGACAAGTATGATGGAGGCCGCGGAGTCCTTCACCGCCGGGTTGAAGACCTCCCTTGGGTGGACGATGCTTGCATTGAGGGAGCCCTGTGAGATCATCACTTCCTTTATCTTCCTGTTCTTTCCGTTGAGAAGGAGGGCTATAAAGACCTCCTTCTTCTTCCCCCGTAACCGCTCGTGGAAGTGCTCAAAGACATCTCTACTCGATGTAAACTGCTCCCCTTCCCTTATCTTCTGGGATGCAAATCTCCTTGCTATCTCCATGCAGGCCATCACCTGGGCCGCCTTTGCCTTCCCTATCCCCTTGATGCTGGCAAGCTCTGAAGGGGAGGCATCTCCAAGGCCCCGAAGGCTCTGGTACCTCGCAAGGAGGAGCCTTGCATGATCAAGGGCCGTAATCCCGGCACCCCCTGTCCGCAGTATTATGGCAAGGAGTTCTGCATCGGTGAGGCTCTCAGGACCCCGGGAAAGGAGCCTTTCCCTCGGACGCTCCTCCTCGGGCCACTCCTTGATACTCAGGGGGTAGGGATCTACCTTATCCAACCCCTTCCTCCTGCTCTATCACCCTGGGCAGGGGCACACACAGCACCGGGACCTGCGCCCCTTTAAGGACCTTCTCAACGGTGCTGCCAAAGAATATCCTCTGAAGGGGGGAAGATGTGCCAGAGCTGCCCATGATGATTATATCCACCTCTATGTCCCTGGCCTTTCCAAGGATATGGATGAAAGGGACCCCCTCCTCCACTATGCGGAGGATATCAACCCCTTCTGTCCCCTCCTCAAGCATCTCCTCAAAGGACCTTCTGGCGTAATCCTCCATCTTCTTCCTCAGTTCCTCTTCCTCCACACCGTAGGCTGTGACAGAGGCAATGAGATCACTGTCCAGGACATGGAGGAGATAGATCTTTGCCCCTGAAGTCCTTGCAACATCAAGGGCATAGAGAAAGGCCTGCCTTGAACACTCGGAGAAGTCAACGGGAACAAGGATCTTCTTTATGGCCTTCATGCCTTTCCTCCGTAGAGTTCACATATCCGCCTGATGATACCCGTTGTGGATACCCCTTCCTTGAGAGGGATCCTCACCACCCTTCCACCCCTGGACTCCACAACCCCTTTGCCCACGATCTCCTCCTCCTTCCAGTCAGCACCCTTTACAAGTATATCAGGTTCCAGCTCCTCTATCAGCCTCAAGGGGGTGGGATCGTCGAAGACCACAACATAGTCCACACAGGAAAGGGCAGAAAGGACCTCTGCCCTTTCCTCCTGAGGTATGACAGGCCTCTTCTCCCCCTTGATGGCCCTCACAGAGCGATCGCTGTTCACCCCCACGACAAGTATGTCTCCAAGGGCCCTTGCCTCCTTCAGATACTTCACATGACCTGCATGGAGGATATCAAAGCAGCCATTGGTGAATACCACCTTCTTGCCCTCCCTCCTTGCCTCCCTGAGGAGGGCCTTCAACCCTTCTACATCCATGGTCCTTCCCATACAGGAGAATAAAGATACCACAATCCCCGTGGCTCTTCAATCCAAATCCCCTTTAGCCCTTGCCACCGTGAGGACATCGACAAACCCGGCTCCAGCCCTCTTCAGTGTCTTTGCACATTCCCTCACAGTTGCCCCTGTGGTATAGACATCGTCTATGAGAAGGACCCCTTTCCCACTGAGACGGAAGGGGTCGGTAACCTCGAAGGCGTCCTTCACATTCCTGATCCTCTCATCCCTCTTAAGGCCCACCTGTGGAGGGGTCTCCCTCACCTTTTTGAGCACCCTGGGGGCCACCTCTATGGAGTGCCGTCTCCCCAGCGCCCTGGCAAGTAGCAGGGCCTGATTGTATCCCCTCTCCCTTAACCGCTTCAAATGAAGGGGAACAGGGACTATGAGATCGTACTCTGAAAGGTCCACATCACAAAGGGAAAGGACCTCGGAAAGGGGGGCTGCAAGGGATGTCCTTCCCCTGAACTTAAGGGCATGGATGGCATCGAGGACCACACCCCTGTAAAGGGCATAGGACCTTGCCTTCCTGAAGGGGGGTCTGCTCTTCAAGCACTGGGGACAGGGATGATCAAGGGCCTCCTTTGATCGGAAGGGTTCACCACATATGGTGCAGAAAGGGGGTTCTATCCTCTCAAGGCCCTCAAGGCAGAGGTGACATATGCCATTCCTCTCCGAGATCCTGCCACAGATCTGGCAGAGGGGAGGGAGGATGAGGTCAAAGAGATCTGTGAAGAGGGAAAGGGGCTTAAGAGGCAAAGAGCTTCCTTCCCAGCCTCTCTATGGCTTCCTCGTCTTCCTCGGGCACATCGTATCGCGGTGCATCCAGGTAGATATCCTCGATCCCGTAGAAGACCCGGACAGGCTCATAGAAGACATGGAGGATTACATCGTTGTAATCAAGGAGGATCCAGTTACCTTCCCTCATCCCCTCCACACCGAGGGGCTTTATGCCCTTCTTTTTGAGGCTCTCCTCCACATGCCTTGCAATGGTCTGGACCTGCCTTGTTGACGAACCACTGCATACCAGGATGTAGTCCGTGTAGCTGCAGATGGACCTCACATCCATGATGGTGAGCCTCTCACCCTTCTTCTCGAGGACTGCACCCACAATGGAGGATACCTTCCTCCTCAACCTTGCAGGGACCTTATCTCTTGCCGCCATATAAGCCATGGGCCTCTATGTACTCTGCCACCTTCCTTGGCACAAGGTAACGGATCGTCCTTCCCTCCCTTACCCTCTTCCTTATCTCTGTGGAGGATATGTCTATCAAGGGTGTGTCCAAGTAGGCCACGAAGTGATTCGATCGATGGATAAAGAGATCTTTTGTTTTATCATACCAGAATGCATCCCTTATTTCAACGGGCAGGGTCCCGCCGATACCCTCTTTGCGGTGCTCATAGCGGTTTGTAACTATGAAGTTTGCAAGGCAGAAGAGCTCCTTGTAGTCCTTCCATGTGTGGATCTCCTCGAAGGAGTCCCATCCAAGGATGAAGCTCAACTCCACCCCCTCTCCGAAGAATCTGTGGAGCTGTCTCAGGGTATCCACCGAATAGGATGGACCTTCCCTCTTCAGTTCTATATCGGAGACCTCAAAGGATGGGTTTCCATCTATGGCAAGCCTCACCATCCTCAATCTGTGCTCGGAGGAGATAACAGGCCCCGTATCCTTGTGGGGTGGGATCTTGGCAGGTATGAAGAGGACCTTCTCCAGGGAGAAGGCATCCCGTGCCTCCTCGGCTATGACAAGGTGGCCAAGGTGGATGGGGTTGAAGGTCCCACCGAGGATACCGATGTGCAAGGTTACTCCCTTATCTGCCCTTCCCCGTAGACGATGAACTTCGTTGTCGTGAGCTCCTTGAGCCCCATAGGCCCAAAGGCATGGAGTTTTGTGGTGCTTATCCCTATCTCTGCACCAAGGCCGAGTTGATAGCCGTCGCTGAACCTTGTGGATGCATTCACAAGGACCGTTGAGGAGTTCACCTCCCTCAGGAACCTCTGGGCATTGCTGTAGTCCCTTGTGACTATGGATTCCGTGTGGAGGGAACCGTAGGTATTTATGTGGTCTATAGCCTCATCAAGACCCCCAACCACCCTCACAGCAAGGATGAGGTCAAGGTACTCGGCATACCAGTCCTCCTCTGTGGCAGGTTTTGCATGGGCTATGAACTTCAGGGTCTGCTCGCATCCCCTCAACTCAACACCTGCCTCCCTGTACCTCTCCCCCATCCTGGGAAGGAAGGATGGGGCTACAGCCCTGTGGACGAGGAGTGTCTCCATGGCATTGCATACACCAGGTCTCTGGACCTTTGCGTTGAAGCATATCCTCTCGGCCATGTCAAGATCTGCCGATTCATCCACAAAGATGTGGCACACACCCTTGTAGTGTTTTATCACCGGTATCCTTGAGTTTTCAACCACAAACCTTATGAGCCCCTCCCCACCCCTTGGTATGATGAGGTCTATGTACTCCTCAAGGCCAAGCATGGTGAGTACGGCCTCCCTTTCCGTTGTGGGGATGAGTTCTATCGCCCCCTCAGGTATACCCACCTCCCTGCACACATCCTGTAGCACCTTTGATATGGCGAGGTTTGAATTTATGGCCTCACTCCCGCCCCTGAGGACCACTGCATTCCCTGACTTGAGGCAGAGGGCAGATGCATCTACCGTAACATTGGGCCTCGACTCGTATATTATCCCTATCACCCCGAGGGGGATCCTCATCCTTCCCACAACAAGGCCGTTTGGCCTCTTCCACATCCCCGTGACCTCTCCAACAGGATCAGGCAGGGATGCAACCTCCCTCAACCCATCCACCATGCCCTTGATGACCTTATCACTCAGGGTGAGCCTGTCTATCATGGCCCCTGAAAGGCCCCTCTCCTTTGCCGCCTCAAGATCCTTTCTGTTCTCCTCCTTGAGGTAGTCGGCCCTCCTCTCTATCTCCTCTGCCATCATGAGGAGTGCCCTGTCCTTCACATCGCTCCCGAGGCTTGAAAGGACCTGAGAGGCCCTTCTTGCCCTTTTTGCCGCCTCTGTTACGATGCCTTTGATATCCATGGTCACCTCCTACAAAAGGACAAGGTTATCCCTGTGTATCACCTCGTCGTAGGGTTTTGATCCAAGGACCTTCTCTATCTCTCTGGTCTTGAGGCCCTTTATGGCCTCCACCTCCTTTGAACTGTAGTTCGCAAGGCCCCTTGCAAACTCCCTTCCATCTTCATCCATGCAGGCAACGACCTCCCCTGCACGGAAGTGGCCTTCCACCCTCACTATCCCCGAGGGAAGCAGGCTCTTCCCCTTCTCGATGATGGCCCTCCTTGCACCTTGATCAACAAATATCACACCCGAAGGCCTTGAGGCGTGGGCAATCCAGTGCTTCTTGCTGGAGATCCTCTTCTTTGAAGGCATGAACAGGGTGCCAACCACCTCCCCCCTGAAGATCCTCTCAACGATCCCCCTGGAGCCACCATTGGCTATGATGGTGGGGACACCGAAGCGACATACCCTCTCTGCCGCCTCAACCTTCGAGACCATCCCGCCCCTCCCAAAGGGATCGGTAGAATCCCTTGCCATCTCCCTTATCTCCTGGGTCACCTTCTCCACAAGGGGGATCGGGGAAGACTCCCCTGAAACCCTGGGATCGGATCTGCACAGACCCTCTGCATCGGTAAGGAGGATGAGGAGATCGGCACCAACAAGGTTCACCACAAGGGCGGCAAGGTAGTCATTGTCCCCGAACCTTATCTCATCGATTGCAACCGTATCGTTCTCGTTTATGACAGGGATGACACCGTATCTTAAGAGGGTGAAGATGGTATTCCTCGCATTGAGGAACCTCTTCCTGCTGCTCATATCATCGTGGGTGAGGAGTATCTGGGCAACCTTCTCTCCAAAGAGGGCAAAGGCCTTTTCGTAAAGCCACATGAGGTAGCTCTGGCCAGCCGCCGCCGCTGCCTGCTGTTGGGGTATGCTTGAAGGGTATCCTTTGAGACCAAGCTTCACCACTCCGGAGGCAACAGCCCCTGAACTGACAAGGATCACATCGATCCCCCTCTTTTTCAGAGAACTTACATCCCTTGCAAGGCCTGTGATGATCTCCTCCTTTACCCCCCTTTCAGGATCTGCAAGGACCTTGCTTCCTATCTTTATCACAACCCTCTTTACCCTGGATACGATCCCTTTCCTAAGTCCTTCCATCCTTTACTATCCTCTTCCCTATGGCCTCAACAAGCCCCTCTATCCCCTCCCCTGTGAGGGCAGATACAGGGTAGACCTCTATCCCCCTCTCTTCAAAGGCCCTTTTTGTTCCCTCGATCATGTCTCTGTCCTCTATGAGGTCTATCTTATTTAAAGCAACAATCCGTTCCTTTTCAAGGAGTTTCGGATTGTAGGAGGCAAGTTCCCTCTCGATAGTCTCAAAGTCCTCCATGGGGGAAGGACTGGTTATATCTATCACATGGAGGAGGAGCCTTGTCCTTTCTATGTGTCTCAGGAACTGCAGCCCAAGGCCTTTGCCCCTGTGGGCACCCTCTATGAGGCCCGGGATGTCTGCCACCACAAAGGTCCTGTCCTCCTTAAGCCTTACAACACCAAGACTCGGGGTAAGTGTGGTGAAGGGATACGAGGCCACCCTGGGCCTTGCCCCGGAGACCCTGGAGATGAGGGTGGATTTCCCTGCATTAGGCAACCCGACGATACCCACATCGGCAAGGAGCTTGAGTTCGAGCTTTATCCATCTCTCTTCCCCCTTCTCCCCTGGTTCGGCAAATCTGGGGGCCTGATTTGTGGGGGTGGCAAACCTTGCATTCCCCCTCCCCCCTCTCCCTCCTTTTGCAACAAGGACCTGCTGGCCCGGTGTGGTGAGATCCGCTATCACCTCTCCGGTCCTGGCATCCTTCACAACAGTGCCTACAGGGACTTTTATCACGAGATCAGGGGCATTGCGGCCATGGCACTTCTTCCCCTTACCGTGCTCTCCTCTTTTGGCTATGAATTCCCTCTTGTACTTGAAAT
>WGFJ01000113.1 GCA_015492305.1 Deltaproteobacteria bacterium | reverse complement strand
TCACTGGAAAGCCTATCTCCTTTGCAATCTCAAGGGCCTCCCTTTCATCCTTGAGACCTGTGGGACTGCCGGGCAGAACGGGTACACCCGCCTTTTCGGCAATAGCCCTTGCCTCAACCTTGTTTCCCATAAGCCTTATGTGCTCTACCCTCGGGCCTATGAAGGTGATGCCGCAGTTCTCGCAGGCCTCTGCAAAGTCGGGGTTCTCTGCCAGAAAGCCATAACCAGGATGGATGGCATCGGCATCTGTTATCTCTGCGGCAGTCAGTATGGCCGATATGTTCAGGTAGCTCCTGTCGGGTTCATCCGGACCTATGCACACCCTTTCATCGGCAAGACGCACATGGAGTGCATCTCTATCGGATGTGGAGTGGATGGCAACGGTCCTTATGCCCAGCTCCTTGCAGGCCCTTATGATCCTGAGGGCTATCTCTCCCCTGTTGGCTATGAGTATCTTATAGAACATAGATCCTTAAGGAGGGTCCAGAACCTGGGTCCTGTCTCAAAGGGGTTCGATGAGCATCAAGGGCTCACCGTACTCAACGGGCTGACCGTTTTCAACCAGTATGGAGACAACCTTTCCATCCACCTCTGCCTCTATCTCGTTCATGATCTTCATTGCCTCTATTATGCACAGGGGCTGGCCCTTTTTAACCATCGATCCCTCTTCAACAAAGGGTGGTGCCTCAGGGGAGGGGGCACGATAGAAGGTCCCCACCATTGGAGCAGTGACGGTCACAAGGTTCTTCTCCTTCTTCTCCTCCTTCTCCTCCGGCACCTCCCTGGAGACAGGGGCAGAAGGCCTTGCAGCCTCCACCTGAGGAGGGGCCTCCCCCCTCCTTATCCTTATCCTCTTGCCCTCATCTTCGTATTCGAACTCAACGATGTCTGTCCCTTTCAGGAGTCTCAGGATATTCCTTATATCTTTCAGATCCATGGATCACCTCTCTGGCCATCGAGGCCTCGATTACTAACAGACTATTGCTCCATCCTTTGAAACCCGTGTAAGCACCCTGCATCCCTTATTGGTGACAAGGACCATATCCTCTATCCTCACCCCGCCGCGGTCAGGTATGTAGATGGCCGGTTCTATGGTGAAGACCATGCCCTCCCTGATCACCTCTGTGGAGTAGGGGGAGATCTTCGGTCTCTCATGGACAGAGAGCCCCACACCATGGCCCGTACCGTGGCCAAAGAAGGGGCCATAACCTGCCCTCTCTATCACACCCCTTGCTGCACCATCAATGGTCTTTGCCTCCACACCAGGCCTTACGGCCTCAAGGGCGCTGTCATGGGCCTCCTTCACCACCATGTATATCCTTTCCATCTCCCTGTCAAAACCATCTATGGCAAAGGTCCATGTCTCATCGGAGTGGTAGCCATCAAAGACAGCCCCAAAGTCGATGAGTACAGGTTCCCTGGAACCTATGGTGTTTGAAGAGGGTTTGCCATGGGGAAGGGCCGTCCTCCTTCCGGAAAGGACTATGGGATCGAAGGAGACACCTTCTCCTCCCTCCTTCCTTATCCGGTATTCCAGCTCCAGGGCCAGATCCCTCTCACTCACACCCTCCTTGATCAAGGGCAAGACATCCATGATGGCAGTGCAGGCTATCCCTGCAGCCCTCTCTATGGCCTCTATCTCATGGTCATCCTTTATGGCCCTCATACCATCCAGTTCATCGCCAAGGGATACAAGCTCTGATCCTGGAAGGGCCTCCCTCATCTTGTGATACGAGTCAAAGGACAGATAGGCCCCTTCAAAGCCCATCCTCTTTAGCCCGAGGTCCTTCAAAAACCCGGGTATATCCACCCATGGCCTCTTTACCTCCTCTATCCTGAAACCCGAGACCTCTGCCCCTGCCTGAAGGGTGTATCTTGAGTCTGTAAAGAAGTAGGCCTCCTTCAGGGTGATGACGATGTAGCCGGCACTACCTGTGAACCCGCTGAGGTAACGGATGTTGTCCATACTGGAGACAAAGAGGCCCTCTAACCCCTTCTCCTCCATGTAAGCCCTTACCCTCTTTATCCTTTCATCCCTCATCCCTTCTCTCCATCATCAGGATCGCGGCCATGAGACCAAGGATGTAGCTATCAGGGCCGAATCCCGAGACCTGGCCCACCACCACATCGGATATGAGGGACCTCCTTCTGAAGGGCTCCCTTTTGTGGATGTTGGAGATGTGGACCTCAACGGCAGGTATGGCCGTGGCAAGGAGGGCATCCCTCAGGGCCACACTGGTATGGGTAAAGGCAGCGGGGTTTATGACAATGGCATCGAAGATCCCCATGGCCCCGTGTATCCTCTCCACCATCTCTCCCTCATGGTTTGTCTGGAATATCTCCACCTCGACCCCCTTTTCCCTCGCAAAGGACTCTATCCTGCGATTCACCTCCTCAAGGGTGAGGGTCCCGTACTGCTCAGGCTCTCTGAGTCCAAGGAGATTCAGGTTGGGTCCGTGGATTACAAGGATCTTCCTTCTCATCCCTGAGGGATCAAAACTCCTTCTTAAGCCGTTCAACCGTGCGCCTCAGGATGAAACGTGCCTTTCCAGGGTATGTATCCTTGTTGGTGGCAAGGATGAGGAAGTAATCGCTACTGATGGGTGCGAGGAAGAACCTGAAGGAGTCGGTCAGCAGGGTGAGTTCCCTCAGATCGCCAAGGGCCTTGAGGGTCTCTATGTCTTCAAGGCTTTTTATGAGGGAGACCTGCTCGGTGGCCACATCCTCCACATTGTAGGGAAACTCAGGGGTTGCATAGCTTCCAACAGGGATCCCATCCTTCCCTATGATCACCGCAGCCACCCCAACCTTCTCTGTAAGCTCTCTTAATGTATCCTCAAAGTTCAAGGTCACCCCCTATACCCTTCCCTTCAACCTTTCGAGCCTTCTCTTCACTATCTCCCTCTTCTTCGGATCCCTTGCAAGGATGCTCCTATAAACCTTCTCTGCCTCCCTGTAGCACCTCTGCTCCTCAAGGATGGAGGCAAAGGTCAGGTTGCAGAAGGGCCCATCTACAAAGCCCTCCCCCCTTTCCTGCTCCTCCAGTTGCCTCAAGAGACGGGAGGCAAAGAGGTTATCCGGAGACCTTTCGAGTATGTATGTGAGCTCCTCCTTTGCCTCCTCCCTCATCCCCTTATCGGCATAGATCCTCGCAAGGGCAACCCTTCCACCTATGTAGTCAGGGTTTCTCCTGACCCCCTGAGTGGCTATCTGAAGGGCCCTGTCGAGCATCCCCCTCTTCCTGTAGGCCTCTGAAAGCAGTGCAAAGACCTTTGAGGAAGGGTCCTTACTCAGGATCTTCTCCCACTTCCTTATCTTCTCTTCCCCACCCATGGATAGAATCCGTTAAAGATTATTTTAGAATCCTCTGCAAGTCAAGGGAAAAATCCTCCCATCCCCTCTCCCATATAAGGGCATCTCCCACATCCCTTACAAGTATGAGACGGACCTTCTCCTCCTTCAACCTCTTTTTGTCGAGCCTCATGGAATCGATGAGGGAGTCAAGACCTATGGATGGGGGAAGGGCCACAGGCAACCCTATCCTCTTAAGGAGCCTTACAAGCCTCTCTGAGACCCCTGCCCTGCACAGGCCAAGGGACTCGGAAAGCCGCGCTGCCAGGACCATCCCTATGGCAACAGCCTCACCGTGCCTGAAGCGCCTGTAGCCGGTTATGGATTCTATGGCGTGGCCAAAGGTGTGTCCGAAGTTGAGGATGGCCCTGATCCCCTTCTCTCTCTCATCCTCCTCCACTATCCCTGCCTTTATCTCACAGGACCTCCTCACGATATGGAGGAGGGACTCACTCTCAAGGTCCATTACATCCCCTATCCTTTCCTCAAGGTAGGAGAAGAGTTGCCTGTCCTTTATCATCCCGTACTTCACAACCTCTGCAAGGCCTGCCCTGAGCTCCCTCCTCTTCAGGGTCCTGAGGAACCCAACATCGGCATATACAAGGATGGGCTGATAGAAGGCCCCTATGAGGTTCTTTCCCCTTTTATGATTCACCCCTGTCTTTCCCCCAACGGAGCTGTCCACCTGGGCAAGGAGGGTCGTGGGGACCTGGACATAGGGCACACCCCTCAAGAAGGTGGCGGCAACGAAGCCTGTTATATCGCCTATCACACCCCCGCCCAGGGCAAGGAGCGGTGTCTCACGGGTTATCTCTGCCTCCACAAGGCTGTCGTAGATCCTTGAGACCCACCTGAGGTTCTTGTACCTCTCACCGTCGGGTATCTCTATGATGAGGGGATCGAAAGAGGCCTTCCTAAGAGACTCCAACACCACCTCTCCGTAAAGGCCTTTGACGGTGGGGTTCGTGATGACCACAACCCTTTCCTGAGAGATATGCAACCTCAAAAGGTCTCCCATCCCCTCAAAGGTGCTGGAAGAGAAGTAGATGGGATAGCTCCTCTCACCAAGGCAGACCACTATGGATTCGGGAAGACCGCATCTCTTCACGATCTCATGGGCCACCTCTTCCGGTCCCTTTGAGGTGGTGTCCATGAAGAGGTCAGCCTTCCTGTAGAACTCCTCCCTTTCCTTTAGAAGCCTCCTTATCACCTCCATCCTGTTGCCCTCGCCGAGAAGGGGTCTCCCTTTATCGCCCTTTACCCGATCGTATATGGCCTCTGGAGAGGCTGTAAGGCATATAACAACCCCTGACCTCTTCAGGTTCTCCAGATTGACTGGATCGATGATCGCCCCGCCCCCTGTAGCGATAACGAGCCCTTCCTTTCCGGACACCTCCTCTATGACCTCCCTTTCGAGGGCACGGAAGTAAGGTTCTCCAAGGTCCCTGAATATATCGGGTATGGAGAGACCGGTCCTCTCTTCTATGACCTGGTCTACATCGACAAAGGTCCTGTTAAGCCTTTCTGCCAGCAACCTGCCCACAGATGTCTTCCCTGTGCCCATAAAACCCGTGAGCACTATGTTCCTCCGCAACCACATCCTCTAAAAACCCCTCAGGTGGTCCAGGTATCCCCTGTAGTTCCTCTTCATCTCTTCCAGGCAATCACCACCGAACTTCTCAACCATGGCCCTTGCGATCTCAAAGGCAACCACCCCTTCAGCCACAACAGAGGCTGCCGGAACGGCACAGACATCAGACCTTTCCCTGGCAGCCTCAAAGGGCTCCTTGGTGAGGATGTCCACAGATCGGAGGGGTCTCATGAGTGTTGGTATGGGCTTCATGGCCGCCCGCAGCACTATGGGTTCACCGTTGCTCATCCCCCCCTCAATGCCACCGGCATTGTTTGTCCTCCGGTAGAACCTGGGGCTTACAGGCCAGCTCTCCTGAGATGGACCCCCTGAATCTTCATAGAGGATCTCATCGTGGACCTCTGAACCAAACCTCCTGGCAACCTCGAAACCGAGACCTATCTCAACCCCTTTTATGGCCTGTATGCTCATGATGGCCATGGCAAGACGGGCATTGAGCTTCCTGTCCCAGTGGACATGGGAACCAAGACCAGGGGGAACACCGGTTACAACCACCTCAAAGACACCTCCAAGGGTATCGCCCTTCCTCCTTGCCTCATCTATGAGGGCCTTCATGGCATCCTCCGCCTCTTTGTCAGGGCATCTCACATCGGATCCCTCTGCCCTCTTGAAGAGGTCCTCGTAGTCATCGTCTCCCCCTTCCCAGTGGACCCCTCCGATGGATATGACCCAGCTCATTACCTTTATGCCAAACTCAAGGAGCAACCTCTTACACACCGCACCTGCAGCCACCCTCGCAGCAGTCTCCCTTGCACTGGAGCGTTCCAGTATGTTCCTCACATCCCGCTGGGCGTACTTCAAGGCCCCGGGCAGGTCTGCATGGCCAGGCCTTGGCCTTGTTACAGGTGCCCCTCTGGGCTCCCCTTCAGGGTCCATCACATCCTTCCAGTTCTCCCAGTCCCGATTGGGGATGAAAAGAGAAAGGGGTGAACCCATGGTCTTACCATGCCTCACGCCTGAAAGGATCTCCACCCTGTCCCTTTCTATCCTCATCCTTCCCCCTCTGCCGTAACCCTTCTGCCTCCTCGAGAGCTCCCTGTCGATCTCCGATGCAGAAAGGGGGAGGTTGGCCGGGAGTCCTTCAAGGATGAGGACCAACCCCTTTCCATGGGATTCTCCAGCGGTAAGGTACCTTAACATCTTCTAAAACAACCCCCTGCCTCTCCAGTAAAGGCCTTCAAAGCAAGATTCGTCCCTTGGGTTTGAAGTCGTCCCTAAGAAGAGGATTCCTTCAGTATCTTTGGGGTAATGAATATGAGGAGTTCCGTCTGGGTATCGGATTTGGACTTCTTCTTAAAGAGCCACCCGAGACCGGGAATGTCCTTCACACCTGGTACCCCGGACACGGAATCACTCTTTTCCGTCTCCACTATCCCGCCTATAACGGCTGTCTCCATATCCTGGAGGAGTATCTCTGTAGAGGCCTCCTTCTTGAGGATCACAGGGCCTGCAGCCGTGTCCTCACCCTTGGAGTTCTTGCTCACCTTGATCTTGAGGAGTATCCTTCCGTCAGGCGTGACATGGGGCGTGACGGTAAGATCAAGGGTTGCATCGATGAACTGGGTCTGGGTCCCTGATTCGGAGACGGTCTGGTAGGGGATGGTCTTGCCCTGTGAGATCTTGGCCTCCTTGTTATCAAGGGTTATGATCTTCGGTCTGGAGATGGTCTTGCTCAATCCGTCCACCTCACCTGCCGAAAGCCTGAGATCAAGGAGGACAGGGTTGTTCGTGAACTTACCGAACATGAATCCGACGGCACCAAGGGTGCCTGCACCACCCGAGGCAGGCAGACTAACGGCGAAGTTGGATGTACCCATATTGCTGTTCAGGCCAAGGTTTGATGGGGCTGTGAGACCGGAGGCACTCAGTCCTCCAAAGAGGGCGGACTGCCTTATCTTGTCCGTGCCCCTTGCCATATCCACTCCCCACTCTATCCCCAGATCCCTTGCAAAGGTCCTTGATGCCTCCACTATCCTTGCCTCTATCAGGACCTGAGGGGTCGGGGTGTCAAGTTTCTTTATAAGGGCCTCGGCCTCTTTTATGTTATCAGCCACATCCTTGATAACAAGGGTATTGGTCCGGTCATCGACCGTGACACTTCCCCTCGGGCTGAGGAGACCCTTGACCTTTGGAGAGATCTCCGAGGCCTTTGCGTAGTTGACCGGGATAAGCTTCACCGTGAGTTCTTCCAGTTCCACCGCAGCCTTCTTCTCCTCAAGGAGCCTCTTCTTCTCCTCTGCTATCTTCTGGACCGGAGCAATCCTGATAACATTGCCCTCCCTTATCATGCCAAGACCCTTTGTCTTCAATATGATGTCAAGGGCCTGATCCCAGGGGACATCGATGAGCCTCAGGGTGATCTTCCCCTTCACCTCCTCCGGCACCACTATATTGAGCTTGCTCACCTCTGCAAGGAGCCTGAAGATGTTGGTTATATCCGCATCCTTCACATCAAGGGATATCTTCTTGCCCGTGTAGGCCGGACCCTCTTCGGATGAGGCCTTCTCCTGTTTCCTGGTCTCCTCCTTCTTTTCCTTCACCTCTGGAGTGACCTTTTTCTTCTTTACCACCACCTTGAGGGGCTTTGGAAACTCCATCACGATGGCATTGTCTACCTTCTTTATCTTGGGGAGGATCTCCTTCTCCAGCTTGACAAGGATGATGGTGTCCCTGGGGTCCTTTGGCGAGGGGAAGGAACTGAAGGATTCGATTCCCACCCCAAGGGCCGAGGTGTCGATGGTCCTCTTGAGGTCCTCCCTCAGCAGGGCACCCTTGAGGAGGAGGGTTATGGATCTCCCATCAGGAGATCTGGAAAGGCGGTAGTCTGCGGGCATGGAGGTCTTGACGATTATGAGGGATGAGGCCTTGCCTTCTGTAAAGTCAACCGATTCAACGCTGTTTTTCTTCTCAGGCCTCTTTACCTCCTCAACCTCCTCTATCCTCTCGGCCCTCTCTTCCACAGGCCCCTCCTTTTTGATCGCCCTCACCACAGGGGCCGATGGGATGGAGGCAAGGGCCTTGTCCACATCGCCAAGGAGAAGATAGACATCCTTTCCCCTCTTCTCCACCCTGTAGGGAGGGATACCATCCTTCATATCAAGGACCACCCTGAGCTTGAAGGGGTCCTGGCCGATCCTTATATCCTTTATCAGGGAAGACTGAACGGGAATCGCCCTCTTCTCAAGTTCGGTCTTTACCTTCCACAGGTCAAAGACTATCCTGTTTGGTTCATCAAGGGTGAAGATGTTGTAATTACCTATCAGGCCATCGCCTTTCATACGGACTATCTCGTAGCCTTCTCCCCTTGAGTGGTCTATGGAGAGGATGGTCTTTGCCTCTTTGATCTCCTGAGGTGGGGTTTCCTTTTCGGCAGCCCCGGTCTCCCCTTCCCTGGTCTCTGGAGGAGATGAGACCTCCTCGGGTCTGGCCTCTTCCTCTACATCCAACTTTGCCACATGGTTCGAT
>WGFJ01000112.1 GCA_015492305.1 Deltaproteobacteria bacterium | reverse complement strand
GGGGTTGTGTTATGGGTATCAGGATTTCAGTCATAGGTCTTGGCAAGCTGGGTGCCTGTACAGCAGCCTGTCTGGCCTACAAGGGATTTGAGGTCATAGGGGTTGATGTGAATGATAAGGTTGTGGAGGCCATCAACAGAGGAAAGGCCCCTGTCAGGGAGCCGAGGCTACAGGAGTTGATAGACGCTTCCCGTAAGAGATTGAGGGCCACTCAGGACTATAGGGAGGCCCTTCTTGAAAGTGATGTAACATTCCTCATAGTGCCAACTCCGAGTAAAAGGGACGGACATTTCTCGGATAGATTCCTGAAGGATGCCCTTCTCCATCTATCAGATGCCCTGAGGAGGAAGGCCGGATACCATCTCTTCTCCATAACCTCCACCGTCTCTCCAGGGACTACGGAAGGACACCTCATACCCCTGATAGAGCAGTGCTCTGGAAAGGAACTGAACAGGGACTTCGGGGTGTGCTACAACCCGGAGTTTATAGCCCTTGGTAGTGTTATAGACGACTTCCTGCATCCAGACCTTGTCCTCGTAGGGGAGAGTGAGGGGAGGGCCGGTGACATCCTTGAAGGCATCTATCGACGGATATGTGAGAATACACCCCATATTGCCAGGATGTCCATAGTTAGTGCAGAAATAGCGAAGATAAGCCTGAACTCCTTTGTCACCATGAAGATAAGTTTTGCCAACACCCTTGCCGAACTGTGTGGGGCCGTTCCAGGGGCAGATATAGACGCCATTACCACCGCCCTTGGGGCCGACAGGAGGGTCTCTCCCTACTATCTCAAGGGCGGGTTGAGTTATGGAGGGCCCTGCTTTCCCAGGGACAACAGGGCCTTTATGGCCTTTGCCAGGAAGTATGGCGTAAAGACCCCCCTTGCAGAGGCCACAGATGAGGTGAACCTGATGCATATAAGGTATCTCATAGACCTTGTCCTCTCCAGTATGGTGGATAGCAGGAGGGCTGTGTCCATACTCGGCCTTGCCTACAAACCAGGGACCCCTGTAATTGAGGAGTCACCTGCCATAAAGCTCATAGAGGGACTCCTGAAAAGGGATGTGGAGGTGATCGTCTACGATCCCATGGCCATGGAGGAGGCAAGGTCCTGTCTTGGCGATTCGGTCCTGTATGCCACCTCCCTGAGGGATTGCATCGCCCACTCTCCTACCTGTGTCATAACCACCCCTGATGATGAGTTCAGGAGGATCGACAGCACCTATGTGGTCCATGATCCAACGGTGATCATAGACTGCTGGAGGATCCTGAGGCCGGAAGGCCTGGGGAACAAGGTAGAGTACATAGGTCTTGGCAGGGGTCGACAGGTGGGTCTTGGTTGCAGAATTGAGGAGGGCTATAGATGGGTGGGGACCAGCTTGTAGCCCAGGTAAGGGATTTCTGGAACCGCCGTCCATGCAACATAAGGCATTCTCCAAGACCTGTGGGGACAAGGGAATACTTTGATGAGGTGGAGAGGCGGAAGTACTTCGTTGAGCCCCATATCCCTGGTTTTGCCCAGTTTGAGCGATGGAGGGGAAAGAGGGTCCTCGAGATAGGGTGCGGCATCGGGACGGATTCCATAAACTTTGCAAGGGCCGGTGCAGATCTTACGGTGGTTGACCTCTCTGAGAAGAGCCTTGAGATATGTAAGAAGAGGTTTGAGGTGTATGGAGAGAGGGCGAGGTTTTACCATGGCAATGCAGAGGAGTTGAGCAGTTTCCTGCCTGTTGAGCCCTATGACCTGATCTACTCATTTGGAGTGATCCACCACACCCCAGAGCCATCGCGGGTCTTTGAAGAAATTAAGAAATACTGCCATCCCGATACAGAGATAAGGGTCATGCTCTACTCCAAGTGGAGCTGGAAGGTCCTCTGGATCGTGGTCAAGTATGGGAGGGGTGCCTTCTGGAGGGCCAGTGAACTCGTGAGGACCTATTCAGAGGCACAGACAGGCTGTCCTGTAACCCATTACTACTCCTTCAGGGATATAAGGCGATTGATGAAGGGCTATGAGATCCTGGAGATGAGGAAGGACCATATCTTCCCTTACAGGATCGACAGGTATCTCCAATACGAGTACGAGTGGGTGTGGTATTTCAAGTGGATGCCAAAACCTCTTTTTAGATTCCTTGAAAAGACGCTTGGCTGGCATACCCTGGTGGTGGCAAGGCTTATAAGATCAAGGTTCTGATAAGGTTATTTTTCTCGAAGATTGGAGGCTTGGAATGCAGGGGATAGCGAAAGAGGGCTTAAAGAATGTGATTATCTACGATCCTCAATGGTCCATGGAAACCTTTCAGTCCTTCTATCTCGATCGGAGTCGCAAGAGGATAAAGCCAAATGTTGTTGTCTTGAGACCCCCTGAGATGACGGTGTACTTTGAAACCAATTCTTACGGTTTTAAAGGACCCGAGGTGGACCCTGCCAGGAAGCTGGTAGCTGTATGGGGAGACTCGGTGGTATGGGGGATAGGAAAGGGATGGGTAGAAGGGCTGAGCAGTTACTTCCCTGGGTATCAGTTTTTAAACGGAGGGTTGGAAGGGGATCCTCTTGAGAACATATGTGAAAGGATTGCAGAAGCAAACTATGCGAGAGGGCTTAACATAGAATTCAACATTATCTTTCCTGGCTGGCATAGCAGACAGCGTCCCGAGATGGTCTATAAACTGCTTTCCCTGATTGTCAAGAGGATACCAAGTCCTGTTTTATGCACGGTTCCAACCTCTCTAAGCAGGAAAACGGTAGAGATCGATCTAACCAGGTATTTTGTGCCCCTTCCCGATAAGAATCACTATGGCTTCTGGGGAAGTACACCCTACTCCATAGAGAATGCCAGGCGTCTCCTCCAGGAGATTGAGAGGCAGAACGAGGTGACCCGTCTCGTAGCGGAGGAGAACAAGACCCCCCTTGTAGACCTCTATTCCTCTTTCTATACCGAGGACATAGATAGGTTCAGAGAAGATTTCTTCGATGCAGGGCATCCCAGGGTGAGTGCCTATCCAAAGATCCAGAAGATCTTTTACGAGGTCCTGAAAGATGTCCTGGTTTGAATGGCTTGGCCTGGCCCTTTTAACCCTCTCCATCCTTGGATGGTTAAGCTACAAGTTTGCCTTTAGCCTCTATCTGAGGGTTGTAAAAGGGATGGGTATAAGAGAGAAAGGGGAGGACTCGATCCCTGTATATCCTATGAGTTGACCATGGAGGGATCCATGAGGGGTATGGATAGGTTAAAACTCTTTCTCATCTACCTCATGCTTGTTTTCGGGGCCTTCTGGTGCCGTATAAGGCCACGACCGAAAGGCTGGAGGCAGGTATGAAGGTCCTTGGTATATCCTGTTTCTACCACGATTCTGCTGTTGCAGTGGTTGAGGATGGGAGGATAGTCTTTGCCCTACAGGAGGAGAGGGTGAGTCGTCTCAAACATGATTCCCGTTTTCCCATCATGGCAATCACCAGGGCTATGGAGATGTGTAAGTCCAGCATTAATGATTTTGACGAGATAGTATTCTATGAGTATCCCGATCTCAAGCTGACCAGGATCTTCGAACAGGTTATATCTGGTTGGCCAAGGAGTTGGAGGTTGTTTTCGGAACACCTGCCCTATTTCTATCATTTCAAGTATCCTGTGGAGAAGATCATACGGGATAAGCTTGGATACAGAGGCAGGATAGGCTTTTGTGAGCATCACAGGTCCCATGCTGCTTCTGCCTTCTATACCTCTCCCTTTGACAGGGCCCTTGTTGTCACCATCGATGGGGTTGGAGAATACGATACCACCGCTGTCCACATCGGGGAGGGCAATACCCTCAGAAAGGTGGCCTCCATCCACTTTCCGGATTCCCTGGGGCTACTATACTCTGTATTCACCCACTACCTTGGTTTTGAGGTAAATGAAGGAGAGTATAAGGTAATGGGCCTGGCCTCCTATGGAGACCCTGTGTATGTTGATAGGATACTGAATAAGATCATCTTCCTGAGAGAGGATGGCTCTTTCTATCTCAATCAACGTTATTTCGACTTCAGCAGTCCTGACAGGCATTACAGGAAGAATCTCATCGATCTCCTGGGTGTTCCACCCAGAGAGCCCAAGGAGCCTATATCCAAAGAACACATGGATCTGGCAGCCAGCATCCAGAAGGTCCTCGAAAGGGCAATGATAAACATGATCGAATCCCTCAGGCGCCGCTATCCCTGCGAGAATCTCTGCATGGCAGGGGGTGTCGCCCTGAATTGTACAGCCAATGCTGAGGTGATCAGGAGACTCGGGATGAATGTGTACATCCATCCTGCCGCTGGTGATGCAGGTGGTGCACTCGGTGCGGCTCTTGACAGTGCTATTCAACATGCCCCACACAATCCTTACAGATTTGAATTCTCTCCCTATCTCGGGATCGAGTATCCTGCCGAGGCTATAAAGGCTACCCTGGAGGTGAATCACATCCCCTACAGGAGGGTGGACAATATATCCTTGGAGATTGCCAAGAGACTGGCAGGAGGGAGTGTAGTGGCCATCTTCCATGGTCGTGATGAGTGGGGTCCCCGTGCCTTGGGGAACAGGAGTATCCTTGCCGATCCAAGGAAGGCATGTATGAAGGATCACCTCAACGCCAAAATAAAGTTTCGGGAAGAGTTCCGTCCCTTTGCTCCTGTCGTCATGCAGGAGCATTACGATACATACTTTGAGACCCTGGGTATGGAGCATAGCCCCTATATGCTATTTACCCACAAGGCAAAGATCCCTGATGCGATCCCTGCAGTGGTCCATGCAGATGGTACCAGCAGGGTCCAGACCGTGACCCGTGACCAAAACCCCTATCTCTATGACATCCTTGCAGATTTCTTCCGGATAACAGGTATCCCTGTCCTTATCAATACCTCTTTCAACCTCAAAGGGGAGCCTATTGTTTCAAGCCCTTCGGATGCACTGAATACCTTCTTTGCATCAGGTATAGACTGCCTTGCATTGGAGGACTTTCTGGTTGAGAAGGGAAGTTGATCGCTTGGGTTATGGCAAGGCTAAGGAGGTAGATAGAATGGGTATCTTTGATCTCCAATCAGCTGCCCCTGAGAAGGGTACCGGTCAACCCCTCTACGTTACCAAGCCCAGCCTACCACCCCTGGAGGAGTTTGTCGAGGTCCTGAAGGATATATGGGATTCCAGGACCCTGACCAATAATGGCCCCTACCATGAGAGGTTCGAAAGGGCCCTTGCAGAGTATCTTGGAGTGAAGCATGTCTCTTTATTCACTAACGGCACACTTGCCCTGATAACGGCATTACAGGCCCTCAGGATTACCGGGGAGGTCATCACCACACCCTTTAGCTTTGTTGCCACAACCCATGCCCTCCACTGGAACGGTATTGTACCCGTCTTCTGCGACATAGAGCCAGAGTTCTGTACCATAGATGTTAACAGGATAGAGTCACTGATAACTCCAAAGACCACAGCCATACTGG
>WGFJ01000111.1 GCA_015492305.1 Deltaproteobacteria bacterium | reverse complement strand
TCATAGGCCTCGTGACACCCTACAGGACCCCCTTAACCATCCTGACCTTCCTCCTCCTGGGGGTCGCCTTCTTCCTCACCTACAGGAAGAAGGGCTGTGATGGATGCGGCCCCACGAAGGGGGAGAGGGTGAACAGGATCGTGCTCTGGGTATCCCTCGTCCTTGCCGTGGCATTCCTCCTCTTCCCCTGGATAGACTTTTACCTCGGCATAAGGGCAAGGCTCTCTGTGTGGCTTGGTTAGAGACCGTATCAGGTCGAACAACGAAAGGAGGGAGGTTTGACATGATGGCAAAGGGGCTTTATCCATTTCTCCTGGTCACCCTCCTGCTCGGCCTCACCCCATCCATCACTCCCGCAGAGGTGAGGATCCCCGGGAGGGTCTTTGAGATGAGCAGATACGACTTCAAGGAGACGGTTTCGAGGATAAAGGAGGCCATAGAGGGCCACAGGATGATAGTCGTCTTTGTTGCAGACCAGCAGGCTATGCTTGCGATGGTGGGTGTCCAGGCAAGGGGTATGCAGACCATAGAGTTCTTCCACCCAAGGTACGGGAAGGTCATATACGAGAAGGACAGGAGGGCGGGCATCGAGGCACCATTAAGGATCGCCGTTGTGGAGATAGATAAGGGAACGATGATAAGCTACTACAGGCCCTCCTTCATCTTCGGTAAATACCCAAAGCTGAAGAGGCTGGGAGAGGAACTTGACAGGGTGGTGGGGGAGATCGTCTCCTCTGTAACTAAGTAGGCCTTGGGCCTCACCCCTTCGTGGATGGATCCATGGTAGGATTGAGGCTCCTTCCCCTCTTAATCGCCTTTATCGCCCTCTCTCCCCATCCACTCCTTGCCGGGGAGGACTGCACAGGGTGCCATGAGGAGGGGACCAGGAGCTTTCAACGGAGCGTGCACGGCCCAGAGAACATCCCTGAAGGGTCCAGGGCAGTGTTTACCTGCAAGACCTGCCACGGCAGCCATCCAAGGGATTCAGGAGAGGGTGCTAATGCCCCCCTGGAGAGGGGGAGGGACATAAAGACCTGCGGGGACTGCCATGCCCGGCAGAGGGAGATATACTTCAGGACCTTCCACGGCAGGTACTTCTACCTCAGGAAGAAGAACACGCCCACCTGCATCTTCTGCCACGCAGGGCATGAGCTGCCAAGGAGCGATCCCCGATCCCCTATAAACCCTCTGAATATCGGCAGGATATGTGCTGGGTGCCATGGGGGGAGGGAGGATGCCGCGAAGGAGGCAATGGCAGAGAACCTGAGCACACCCCTTACGGCCTCAACCCTTTATCTGAGGGATGTGTGGGGTGCGGGTCCCATCAGGATAGGCACCCTGATAGACGTCTTCTACTATCTGGTCCTTGCCGGGGTGGCTGGTTTCTCCATCCTGTATGTAGTTACAGACCTTATCAGGAGGATAAGGGGCTGAGTCATGAGGTACTACAGGCGCTTCACCCTTCCCCAGATCATACAGCACTGGCTCTGGGCCCTCTCCTTCCTGGTGCTTGTTGCTACAGGCTTCTCCCTCCTTTACGCCCGCACATCCCTGGCCCAGGCCTTCGTTGGCCTCATCGGGGGACCCGACATGAGGAGCCTCCTCCACAGGCTTGCAGCCATGGTCTTTGTGGCCACGGGCTACGGCCATCTCCTTGCTTACCACCTCATCCCCTATCTGAGGAGGAGACGGCTCGAGGGGCCCATGGTCCCCACAGGGAAGGACTGGGAGGACTTCAAGGCCGATGTGAGATACCACCTCTGGCTTACCGACGAGAGACCGAGATTTGACAGGTTCTCCTGGATACAGAAGTTCGAATACTGGGCAGGGGCCATAGGCATAAACGTGGTCTTTGTCACAGGCCTCATTATGTGGTTCATGTTCGACCTCATGCGTTACATACCCTTCCAGGTCATAAGGTATGCCCAGAGGATACACGGCTGGGAGGCACTGCTTGCAGTGGCCACGATAGCCATCCTCCATACATACAATGTGATTCTAAGGCCAGGCGTCTTCCCCATGGACAGGAGCATGTTCACGGGCAGGATCAGGGAAGACCACCTCAAGGAGGAACATCCCCTTGAGTGGGAGAGGATAAGGGGAGGTGAGAGGGATGGGTAAGAAGGTCCTTTTCATGCTGTATGCTACAGGGCTGATCATGGCCCTGATCCCCTTCAAGGCAACCCCTTCCCTGGGAGGGGTGCGGCTCCCCTCACCCCAGACATGCAGGCAGTGCCACCCCCGGGAGTACAGGGAGTGGAGGGAGAGCTACCATGCAAAGGCCTTGAGCACCCCCACATTCAGGGCCATGTTCACCATCCACAACCTTGAAGAGCCTGACAGACCAGACAAGTGCCTCTACTGCCACGCCCCTGAGGCAAAGCTGCTGGGGAACGAAGAAGAGCTCAAGAAAAGGGTCCTTGAAGGTAAGGTGAAAGACGGTGAGCACGGTATCACCTGCGTCATCTGCCACTCCATCACCGATGCACCGGAGACCGGCGATTCCACCGTCCCCGTGAGGCTGGAGGTCCCCTCCCTTCCACCATACCACAAGGTGAGGCGGGACAGACTCACCACCTCCGAGAGGCTCTGCAGCAGCTGTCACAACTACAACTCGGGACACAGGGGGGATGTTCCCTGCTGCACGATAAACAGGGAGTGGAGGGTGACATCCTTCGCAAGGAAGGGCATAAGCTGCCAGTCCTGCCACATGAGGGACAGGATGGGGGTTAAGGTCCCCTCCCTGTGGGGAAGGATCAAGAGGAGCCTCTTTGCCCTTACATACCTCGATCGCTACATGGACGACAGGGACCGCGTCTCCCACAGGTTCCCCGGGCCGAGGGACCCTGACTTTCTCAGGAAGGGGGTTGAGATGGTCCTCAAGCTGAGCAGGGACGGTGATAAGGTGACCGCAAGGGTTGAGGTCCTGAACAGGGCAGGTCACAGGATACCCAACGGTTGTCCACCCAGGACGAGGATAGTGCTCAAGGTCCTTGCACAGGATGAGAGGGGCAATCCGGTCTTTACGGCCTTGAAGGAGTACGGCTTCGACTTCAGAAACGCCAATGGCTTTATCCCAGGCACCCCATGGGGTGCGGTGGAGAGGGTGAACGAGAACTTCCTTGAACCCGAGGGGAAGAGGGTGGAGGTCTTTGAGTTCAGAGTGCCAGGGGGAAGCAGGGAGATAAGGGTCAGGGCCACCCTTACCTATGTGTATATCCAGCCCCCTCCTCCTGAGGCAAGGCTTAGGATGCAGCAGATGATGGGAAGGAGGGTCCTCTCTGCACCACCTGAGGAGAGGGAGAGGGTGGCAGAGGAGGTCCAGAGGGAGGTGGCCATAAGGATGAAGGCAATGAGGATCCTCACCTCCACCTTCCCAGACCTTAAAATGGCGGAGGTCTCAGGGGTTTTAAGGCTGGAGTAGAAGGAAAATCTCCAAGGTGCGGAAAGGAAGGGATTGACTGGGCAGGGAGATTGTGGAAAGATGATGGGGACTCCGTGCCTCCCCTCTTAAGCACCCGAGGTAAAGCTGCTCGTGGAGATGTCAAGGAGATCAAGAGAAGACACGGCGGTCTACCGTGCGAGGTTGAAGACCCCCACAATGAGGCCGCCGATGACGGCGATCTGGCCGACCCAGAAGATGAACATCCACTTTATGAGCTCGGACCTAAACCTCTCCATATCCTGCCTCAATCCCCCTATCTCTGCTGTGATCCTCTCGTTCACCTTTCCTATTTCGACTGTGATCCTCTCGTTCACCTTTCCTATCTCTTCTGAGAGGCGCCTTTCGAATCGCTCCTCCAGGCTTGTGATCCTCCCATTCACCTTCCCCATCTCAATGGTGATCCTCTCATCCAACTTCCCTATTTCTGCTGTAATCCTCTCATTTATCTTTCCTATCTCGAGAGTGAGTCTCTCATTCACTTTCCCTATCTCTTCTGAAAGCCGCCTTTCAAAGCGCTCTTCCAGGTTCGTTATCTTTTCATCAAGGCCTGTGATCCTCTCATTTACCTTCCCTAACTCAT
This sequence comes from Deltaproteobacteria bacterium, assembly GCA_015492305.1. Lineage (GTDB taxonomy): Bacteria > Desulfobacterota > GWC2-55-46 > S146-80 > S146-80 > S146-80. The sequence continues at coordinate 326 of WGFJ01000111.1, read as the reverse complement.
CTGAGAGCCTCCTCTCGAACCTCTCCGAAAGGAGCCTCAGGGAGTCTTCCCTCGCCCTCTCATCTATGGCAGATATGATATCAACGAGCCCCTGGCTCCCCTCTTCTCCGAGCCGTTCCCTCAGGGCCTTTGGTATGGCTATAACTGTCATAAGAAATACGATAGCAGGGGAAGAGGGGAAAGTCAAGGGCCTCAAGGCCCTGATCCGTAGATAGGTATACACATACTTACCACTTTGGTGGGTTTATTGGGAGGGTTGATGCCCTCCGTTCCATCCTGTATATATTGGGAAGGCTCAGGGTTCCCTTTTTCAGGGAGCCAGAGAG
>WGFJ01000110.1 GCA_015492305.1 Deltaproteobacteria bacterium | reverse complement strand
GCGATCAGGGTCCTTGAGGGAGGGGGCAACAAACCCCATGGCTATGTGGGCCTGTTCCCTCTTCCTGTAGCCCTCCACCTTCTCCACACCCTTCGGAGGGAGGACACGGGCCTCCTTGAAGGAAGGCCTCTTCCCTTCAGGCATCGAGCCAAAGAGGTCCTCCACCATCCTTATTACCTCCTCTGTCACAACATCCCCCACCACGGCCATGACCATGTTCCTGCCCCTTACATAGGTGTTGTAGTAGTCCAGAAGATCCGATCTGCTCACCCTCCTCACCCCTTCCTTGCTCCCCAGGGGATTCATCGAGTAGGGGTGACCCCTGTAGAGGTCTCTATCAAGGAGGCGGATGGTGGTTATGAAGAGGTTGTCCTTCTCTGCATCTATCTCCTGAAGGAGGTCCCTCTTTACCTTCTCAAGCTCCTTTTCAGGAAAGGTGGGATGGAGGATAAGGTCACTGTATATCCTCATCCCCTCCTCAAAGAACCTGCTCAAGAAGCTTGCTTCAAGACCAAAGGTATTCCTTCCTGAAAAACCCGCCACCCTTCCACCCATGGACTCTATCCTTCTGGCTATCTCCTCTGCATCCATTGACTCGGTTCCCCTTGTGAGCATCCTCGCAAAGATGCGGGATATGCCGTTCCTTTCCTCATCCTCCACCAGAAGACCTCCAAGGAAGGCGGTATAGACCGATACGGTGGGATTGCTGTGGTTCTCCTTCACTATGAGGGTAATCCCGTTCTTCAGGACAACCCGCCTTATCCCTGCCTTCCTCAGCAGGGTCATGGCAATCGCCTTGAGCTGTGAAGCCCTGGGCCCTGTCACACCCTTCGGGAGGAGGAGGGCCACATTCAGGTTGTCCCCATTGAAATACCTCCTTGCAACCCTCGTGATATCCTCGGTGGTGACCTTCCTTATCCCCTCGAGGTATCTCCTCTCAAACTCCACTCCCCCTGCTACCACCTCGAAATAACCCCACTTCCTTGCCCTTCCCTGGAAGGTCTCCCTCTCGTAGAGGAAGTCGGCCTCCACATTGATCTTTGCCCTTGCAAGCTCATCCTCACCGATCTTTCCCTCCCTCACCTCCTTGATCACCTCAAGGATGGCCCTGAAGGCATCCTCCGCCTTCCCGGGTTCGAGATCGGCAGAAACGAAGAAGAGGCCCGGGTCCATGGGTGTCATGGAGTAGGTATCTATGCTCCTCACAAGGCCCTTCTCCTCCTTGATGCGCCTGAATAGCCTGGAGCTCCTCCCCTGCCCGAGGATGGAAGAAAGGATGTCCAGGGCATAGACATCTGGACTGGTTATGCCCGGGATGTGGAAGGCCATGCGTAGCTTTGCCTCCTTCACATCCTGATGGATGATCCCCACCCTCGCCTCCCTCTGGGGTGGTTCCTCCGGTCTTGACCTTTCAGGGAGGCTACCCTTTTTGAATCCGCCAAAGAAGCCTTCAATGGCCCTGAGGGCCTCTTCCTTCTCCACATCCCCAACAACAACAAGGGTCATGTTGTTCGGCACATACCACTTCCGGTAGAAATCGAGCACCCTTTCACGGGTCAGACCGAGGAGGGTCCTCTCATACCCTATGACAGGACGCCCATAGGGATGGGTTGTGTAGGAAAGGGCCATGACCTTTTTGTATATCCGGTTCGAAGGGGAGTCCTCACCCCTCTTGAGCTCCTCAATGACCACCCTTATCTCCCTTTCCAGCTCCTGGGGATCAAAGACGGAGTTCATGGCCATATCGGAAAGGACATCAAGGGCCTTCTTGAAGAACCTGCTCGGTATGGTGATGTGGTAGACGGTCTGATCGTAGGAGGTAAAGGCATTTATCACCCCTCCAACCCCCTCTATCTCCCTTGCAATCTCTCCCACTCCCCTCTTCTCCGTCCCCTTGAAGAGCATGTGCTCTATCACATGGGATACACCTGCCTCATCCCCCCTCTCATCGGCACTGCCAACCCTCACCCAGAGCTGGACAGCCACAACAGGGGCGGAACGGTCCTCCTCTATGACCACCTTAAGCCCGTTATCGAGTGAGGTCCGGAAGGGAAGGGTCTCTGAAAGACCCTTGAGAGGGAAGATACAGAGAAACAGGACAAAGAGAAGGGAGAGCTTCGATAGCCTCTTCATGTCTCAGATCCTACCACATCGGGCCTCAAGTTTCTACTTCTTTTCCCTTGAAGCGAGGTAGGCAAGGAGCCACATGCCAAGGGCAAGGACCACCAGAAGAAGTAAGGCCCATACATCGATAAAGTTGGACATCTCTCCCTCCTCAATGATGGATCAGACCGGCAGACCTCAAGATGGAGACCACCCCCATGTAGACTATGATCACACCAACCCCGATGGTCGCTCCCCCCCTGAGGAACCTTCCAAAGAGGACCCTTGAAAAGACCATGGAAGGCAGTGTGCCGATCCCCATGGCCCCCATGAGGACCATACCCTTCAGGGGGCTGAAGGTCGAAGCCCCCTTTACAAGGAAGGCATACACCATGGGGCAGGGAAGGAATCCATTGAAGAGGCCGATAAGGAGGGGGGAGAGGCCCCTTCCATCCCTTGAGAGGGAACCGATGGCCTCACAGACCACCTCGTAGAAGGGTGTGAGGAAACCGGTCCCCCTATCCCTGCCCACCACAAGGAGCACCCCCAAAAGGACCATGGAGATCCCGAACCCAAGGGTGATAAACCTTACAACCCCTTCCGTGGCCTCAAAGGTTCGAAAGAAGTAGAGACCGAAGGCACCTGACAAGAAGCCGAGGAAACCGTAGGTGAAGATCCTGCCCAAGTTGTAGAGTGCCACAGCCCACACCCCCCTGCCGGCAAGGGAGGCTATGGGGCTGCACATGCCGAGGCAGTGGTAGGAACCGAGGAATCCAGCAAGGACAAATAGAAGGATATCGCCCATCTCAGATCCTTGAAGAGTTTGCGATAACCGTGAGGCTGCTCAGGAGCATGGCCACCACGGCAAAGAGGGGTGTTATCATCCCCTTTAAGGCAAGGTATATGCCTATGCCATTGTAGAAGAAGGCCCACAGGAAATTGGTGTATATCTTCCTCCTCACCCTCCTTGAAAGGCCTATGAGGTAGGGAACAAGGGCGAGGTTATCCCTGGAGAAGGTGATATCAGCCGTCTCCCTTGCAAGGTCCACACCGCATCCCATGGCTATGCCGATGGAAGCGGCCTCAAGGGAGGGTGCATCGTTTATACCATCCCCAACCATAACGGTAACACCCCTCTCCCTCCGGATGACCTCCACCTTTTCCTGGGGAAGCAATCCCCAGAAAAGCTCATCAGCCCCAAGGGAAGTGGCGATCTCCCTCACCCCTCCCTTTCCATCGCCTGTTATCACCACCGTCTTCACCCCCATCGCCTTAAGGGTCCTGATTGTCCACGGGGCAGATTCCCTTATACCCTGTTCAAAGGTAAAGGCAGCAAGCAGACCCCTGTCCTCCCAGAGGTAGATACTTGGCCTCTCGTCACCGTCTTCAACCCTGATCCCCCTCTCGGCAAGCCATCTGCCCCCTCCGATGCAATACCTCCTCCCATTCACCTCACCCTCGATGCCAAGGCCCGTGTGGTATACCACATCCCTTGCCTTATGGAGTGCAAGCCCTCTGACCTGTGCCTCTTTGAGTATGGCCTTCCCCAGGGGATGGGGAGAGTAGGACTCCAGGGAGGCCGCAATCCTGAGGGCCTCCTCCCTGTCCACACCCTTCTCAGGCCTTATATCCTTAAGGAGGAACTCACCGCTCGTGAGTGTCCCTGTCTTATCGAAGAAGACGGTCCTTGCCTCTGAAAGGCCCTCAAGGATGTGTCCACCCTTTATCACGGCCCCCTTCTTCATGGCCTCACCGAGCCCCCTCCAGAGGGCAAGGGGGGCCGAGATGCCAAAGGCACAGGGACAGGATATAAGGGCCACTGTGAGCATCCTCATCACCCCTGTTGAGGGGTCACCCCTGTAGACCCAGTAGAGGAAGGCACCTGTGGAAAGGGCCACCACAAGGGGCACAAAGATGGCTGCAATCCTGTCGGCTATCCCAACCATGGAGGAAGGCCTTTTCTGAAGCTCATCTATGAGCCTCTGGATCCTTGAAACGAGGAAGTCCTTCCTCGCCTTTGTTGTCCTCACAAGGATGTTACCGCTCAGGTTGAGGGTGCCTGCAAAGACCTCATCACCCACCTTCTTCAGGCAGGGCATGGACTCACCCTTGATGATGGATTCATCCACCTCGGCCTTCCCTTCGATCACGATCCCATCCACAGGGACCCTCTCCCCTTCCCTGACCAGGACCTCCTCACCACCCCTTATATCATCCACCCCTACCTCCCGGACCCTGCCGCCCTCAAGGACCGTGGCCTTCAAAGGGACGGAGTTCATCATCCCCCTGACGGAGTTTGAGGCCCTGACCTTGGCCCTTGCCTCTATGTACCTGCCAAGGGTGAAGAGGGTGAGGACCATGGTGGCCGTTTCGTAGTAGACATGGCCTTCCCCTTTGAAGGTGGAATAGGCAGATATGAGGAAGGCAGAGAAGGAACCGAAGAGCACAAGCATCTCGGTGGTTATACGTCTGGCCTTCAGATCCTCAACAGATGCCCTGAGTATGGGATAGCCAAGGATGACGATTACAGGCAGGGACAGGAAGAAGAGGACAAACCTGAGGGGACTCGCAAGATCAGGGGGAACAGATATGGAGGAGTATATCCCCCCGTAGAAGACAGAGCCTATGAGCATCACATTCATGGAGAGGAGGAGGCCGATGCCGAACCTCCCGAAGAGGGCCTGGCTCAACCCCTCCTCTCCCCTTTCACCTGTTATCCTTAAAACGAGGTAACAGCCGGAGCAGCAGAAGGGCTCCCTCCTGTCCCCCACATGGTGGAGTTGATAGCGACTTACAGGGAGCCCGCATTGGTAGCAGTTTACCGTCCTGGTGCCTCTATCGCCCACTGTATCCTGTCAGGATCACCGCCCTTGAGCCAGTTGGTGAGGTCTGGAATGAACTTCACAGATCCATAGCCTACCACGATGGCGATCCAGAGGGCTATGATGAGAACGATCCACCACACAGGCCTTCCCCCGGTGTAGCCAAACTCCTCCCTCTCCATCTCAGACCTCCTTGTTCCTGTTTAGATCTAT
>WGFJ01000109.1 GCA_015492305.1 Deltaproteobacteria bacterium | reverse complement strand
TCTCCACCCAGGAGATACCCATCTGAACCATACCCCTTCAAAGAGCCCCAAAGATACCTCCCCACAGGGAAAGACATCCATTCCCCTCAAATACCTGTTCACAGGCCTTAGAGGCCACTGTGGATATGTGCCAGCACCTTTCTGCAAAGATTCACCGGTAAAAGGGAAAGGTTCCTTGGAAAGGGGCATTGGTCAGGGCTGTAAAGTTTTTTTACATCCCCATATCCCCTGAAAACCCTCTTGTCTCAACAGGTTTCGCCAGATCACCCACCTTTTAGCCCCTCCCAGCCTCCCCTTCCCGTGTAAAAGGATTTTACATTCTGAAGAGGCCTTCTCCCAAGCCCGCATGCCCCTCTAAAAACAAAGCAATTACAATGAGTTACAGCCACAAGATCCTGAAGGATCCTGGCACACCCTTTGCATAATTCTATAATAGAAGAAAGTCAAAAATAACCAAAAGGAGGTGTATCATGGGTAAGATGCGATGGTTTTTGATGGCAGGGGTCCTGCTCTTTGCAGTCACCCTTGCCACCAGGGGATGGGCCCTGACGGTGCCTGCAGGTAAGCTCACCATCAAGTTCCTGGACTGGGAGGTTGTGAAGGATCCAGCAGCTGAGTGTGGCAGCACCACATGCCCGGATGGGGATGAGGACAGCTGGGGTATATTCAAGGTTTCAAGCATCCTGCAGGGATCTTCCACGGTCTGGTGGGATGGTAAAGATGGTGAGGAAGTGACCGGTATATTCTATGGATTCGATTACTACCAGGTAATCCCTGTGGATAACGATGGCGATAGTGTTGCTGACAGCTACAGGATACTCGCTACCGGGGTTCCAGATGGTGCCTATCTCGAGGTTTACAGCGATTTCAGCCCTGATTTCGATGAGACTCAGGGGCCTGGTGTGAGGTCTGGAAATACCTATCCTACTGTCACCGATGGCACCCTTCTCTTCAAGGCCCAGTTTGTAGGTGGTATATATCCATCTGATCCAGAAGTGGTTCTTGACATTTCCCAGGACACTACAACCTTTCCCACCACCGGTGACGGGGCTGGATATGCCGCGATCGTACCGGGGGTCGGCAGCATGTGGCAAACCTTCGACACTAACTCCTTCCTCGGGGGAAATGCTGACCTCTTTGTACAGTTCGATTTCGCACCTCATACAGGAGGCTACGGCTGGACGCTGGACAGCAACGACCCTGTAAGCGCAGCAGCCGTTCCAGAACCCGCAACACTTCTCCTCCTTGGTTCAGGTCTCCTTGGTGTTGCAGGTGCCTCAAGGAGGATGAGAAGGTCCTGAGGTCCCCCCCTCACACCTTCTCCGGAGGGACCCCCATCGGGGGTCCCTTTCTTTTTGTTTGATTCCTTTCCCATGAGGTAATAAGATAGAACCATGGAGCCAGAAAGATGGAAGGACCTTGTAGGATACGGGATACTTGCCCCCTCCCCTGACAACTCCCAGCCCTGGAGGTTCTCCGTAAAGGAGGGGGCTCTATACATCTTCGATGACAAGAGGCGCTCCTCCTTCCTCTACAATGCAGGAAACAGGGCATCCCTTATCACCATGGGGGCCGTGATAGAGAACATAAACATAGCCGCATCCCACCACAGCCTGAAGATAGATGCCGAATACCTCCCCCCTGGTGATCCTGACCTTGTTGCCATCCTCAAGGCCAAAGAAGGGGATGTGGAGGAAGACCCTCTCTTTCCTTACATAGAAAAGAGGTGCACCAACAGGAAGCCCTACGACGGAAGGCCCCTTGAGGCAGGTGTGAGGGAAGATCTGGTAGAGGAGGCCGCAACTGTAGGTGGAGTGGACCTTTCCATTGTGGATGAGAGGAAGAGAGTCTCCACCCTTGCAAAGGCCATTGGCCGCTCCGATGAGATGCTCTTCAAGAAGAGGGAACTCCTTGAAGGACTCATCCCCTGGATAAGGTGGAGCAGGGAGGAGGCACGGATGTGGAAGGATGGGATGGACCTTGACTGCCTTGAGCTCACCCCTTTCCAGAGGTTCCTCTTCAGGTCCCTCAAGTCCTGGACGATCCTTTCCATACTGAACCTCTTTGGCGGGGCAAGGTTTGCAGGCCTTCATTCTTCAAGGCTTGCAAGGAGTGCTTCCTGCCTTTGCCTCCTGACCATACCCGATATGGAACCCCTATCATTCATCAGGGCCGGCAGGGCGGTGGAGAGGGTCTGGCTCAAGGCAACAGCCCTTGGTATGGCTGTCCAGCCCATGACAGGGATAACATTCCTCTGGATCGTGCGGAGGCTCAAGGAAGAGGCCTTCACACCTCCTGAAAGGTCCGAGGTCATCCGTATAGAGGAGCTGTTAAAAGAGGTCTTTCCGGACCTTGACGGAAGGACCCCTGCCTTCCTCATGAGGATGGGCTACGCCCCTCCCCCTTCCTCAAGGACCCTGAGGAGGGATGTGGACCGTGTCCTCACCGTTGAGGATTGATAAGTCCCTTCACCTTCCTCCTGAGGAGCCACCTCTTTAATGCCTGCAGGGGGTTCCTGCCACCCAGGGGGAGGTAGCCCTTCCTGTAGATCATCCTGTAGGGATCAAACTGGATGTAACAGGGAACGGCCCTTATCCTCCTCCTTTTGAGAAGGATGTTCAAGACCTCTGTTGCCACAAGGGAGGCGCAGAGGGTGCATGAAGAGGCAATGGCAGGCCCCTTCTTTCTCGAAAGGTCTACCCTTCGAAGATCCATGTACCGCAGGTGGAGTGGCCTTGGTGTGAGGCCAACGGCAAAGGCAATGAGCTTTTCCACATAGTCCATGTCATCCCTTATGGAGAAGTAGTCATCAAAGTCCATACCCCGTGGTGAGAAGATCTGGAGGGTCGATCCAAAACCTATGGGGGCAGATGTAATGGCAAATATGCCCTTTTGCCTTGCCTTTTTAAAGAGGAGCCTCCTTTCCTCAATGGCAAAGAAGTCTATACCATCAAGGACCACATCCACACCTTCGAGGAAGGCCTCCACATTGCCCTCATCTATCCCCTCCTCCCATACCCTGATCTCTATGGTGGGGTTTATGGATCTGGCCATGGATGCCATAGCCAGGGCCTTGTTCTTACCAGCATTTTCCACTGTGGCCCCGTACTGGCGGTTTATGTTTGCAATCTCAAAGGTATCGCCATCTGCTATGTGGAACCTGCCTATCCCCATCCGTGCAAGGGTCATGAGGTAGAGTCCACCAACACCGCCAAGGCCTGCGATGGCAACGGTAGATTCCCTTAAACGATCCTGCTCCTCCTCGGTGAGGATCCCTATGTTCCTCTGAAAGGCCTCTCTGTAGAAACCTTCAGAAGTCATACCTCACCTCAAGGTATCCCCTGTCCCTGGTGTCGTAGAATCCGAAGATGCCGTCCTCATCTCCTTCCATGAAGTCAAGGCCAAGCCTGAGGCTCAGGCCACCTCCGGGGTATATGTCAACCCTTGGCCTTATGAGCATGTCCTTCCTCGAAAGGCCTGTGAGGAAAAAGATGGATGGCTCCACCTTCCCGTCAAAGAAGCTTCCCCTCACCCAGACCGATGCCATGGGGTTTGCCCTCCTCTCCCTGAAGATCCTGCTGTCGTAGTTGAAGATGACCCTCTCCATGAACTGGAGGTTGAGATCAAGGCCCTCAAAGGGCACGCTGAGGCCAATGATGTAGGCAAGGAGGTCCTTCTTCACAAGCCCATCCTCATCTGCCTCATCAAGGATGGGGAGGTATCTTCCCCTTTGAAACACGAACTCCCCCCTGAGGATCTTATCGTCCAGGTCCTTTGAGAAGGTGAGGCCAAGGATGTTGAGCCTCCTGTGGTCAGGGGTGAAGATGTAGGTGGAACCCTCTATCCTCCTCCTGTAGGATGGGAACTTGTCCCAGGTGTAAAGATAGAAGAGGCCAAGATCAAGCCCCCCGAAAAGGTAAGAGACCTTAAGGCCTGCCTCGCTGTTTTCAAGGGTCTTCGATGGTTCCTTTGCTGCCTGAAGGAGAAACGATCTCCCAGAGGGAAGGGGAAGGGGCGGGGGAAACTCCGAGCCGATGGTGCCGATCCTGTGGAAGTCTGGAAGGAGCCAGACAAGCTCTGCATACAGGTCTCCCTTCGTGTATCCTGCATCAAGGCCCCACTGGGGTATCCTTATGTATTCGAAGTCGGGAAGCACTATCTCCCTCAGGTCCTTTGCATTGACCACATCGGCAAAGAACATCCCCACAGCCTCACCCCAAACAACGACCTGCTTGCCTGCCCTGAGATCAAGGTCTCCAAGGGAGAGGTCAAGGTATGTCTCCCTGAGTTCGTGCTCGAACTCCTGATCCTCCTCGACCCCTTCAGGGTAGTTATCGGTGAGATCAAAGACGCCATCGTACCTCACCCACCCGCTTATGAGGTAGCTTGAGCCCTCAGTGGGTCTGCCCGAGGCCCTGATGTAGAGGGTGTTCCTCAACTTGGAAAGTCCCTCTGGTTTGTGGAACCTGTAGGCCGTTTCGTTCCTCACGTATCCGTGGATCTCCGGCCTCTTCTCCACCTCTATCTGAGGAATGGGTCCCTCCCCTCCCTTCAAGGTCACGATGATGGAGGGCGGGGTATCGCTGAAGGAGACCCTGTGGGTTACACCCTCGGAAAGGGTGATGGTCACAATGGCCCTGTTCTGGATGGCCCTCACCTCTATGGCCTTTACCCTGGCATCGGAGAAGGGGGGAACCTCGGGGATAAGGGGCGAGAGGTGGCCTTTGATGGTGAGCTTGAGGGTCGTTTCGCTGTAGCTTATGAGGGGGGATACGGGTCTGTTGAGTCTTATCACTACCCTGGTGGTGTCATCAAGGCTCCGGGGCTCCACAGATTCCACTGCAAGCCTCTCCCCTGCAAGGGCTGCAAAGGGGATGAAGAGGAAGAGGATGATAAGTAAGTGTCTCATTCAGTACCTCAGCCTCTTAAGGTACTCCTTTGTGAAGTACTTGTCAGGGAGCCTGCGGATGACCATCCTGTCGTACTCGATTATGGAGTACCTTCCCTTCACAAGGGGATCTTCAAGGACAAGCCTTGTGGGTCTCAACCTGCCCCCGAGCTTTCTGTAGGCCTGGTAGCTGCATCTTTTGAGGAGCCTTCCAGAGGCAGCGTAGAACTCGGCCTTGAAGGGATGGAAGCTGCCCTTTTCAACCCAGTATATCACCCTGTGGTAGGTTACATCCGGTGCCTTTGCCTTTAGCTCAAGGACATAGTATGACCTTCCCCCTATCTCCTCCACCCTCAGGAGCCTCGGCTTGTAATCCCCTGAAAAGTTCACCCTTGCTATGTCCCCATTGGCCACCTCTCCCATGAGCCTCTGGCTCAAGGATATCCTCACCGGCCTTGAAAGGTTCGGCATGAAGGCCCAGAGGTTGCGCCCCCTCATAAGCAGCATCCTTCCCCTCTGGGATCTCGGATAGAGGGTCTTTACAAGGGTCTTTTCCCTCCCCTTTGCCATGACCTGATACTCCACAACCCTCCTCTTTCCACCCGGCCTTACACTGGTTACCCTGGCCACAACCGTATAGTCCAGAGCAGGGCTCCTCACCTCATCTGCAAGCCTCACTATCTCCTCAGGGGAGGGCTGCCCTCCGTAAAGGGGAGAGGCCATGAAGAGGGAGGTCAACACCAGTAGCCACCTAAACATTGTGCCTCAGTGCCTCCGATATCTTCAATCTCGATGCCTTGTATGCCGGATAGACGGAAGAGATGAGGGCCGTAATGAGGGAAAGGGAAAAGGCAAAGAGAAAGACCTCGGGCACAACCCTTATGGTTGCCACCCACTCAATGGTTGCCCCTGGTGGCGGGGGCATGGGTATCCCGAAGTAGGATATGAGCCGGGCAGAACCATAGCCGGCTATGGCCCCAGCTACACCCCCGATAAGACCCATGATGACCCCTTCAGCAAGGAAGAGCATGACCACACCCCTTCTTTTGGTTCCGAGGGCCCTTATGGTCCCTATCTCCCCTATCCTCTCAAGGACTGCCATGTTCATGGTGTTGAATATGCTGAGGACCACGATTATTGCAATGATGAGCTTCAGGACGAAGAACTGCCTGTTAAAGAGGGTCACCGTCTTGTTGTAGAAATCGGCCATATTATACCATGGTCTTGCCTCAAGGGGCAGATCTTCTTGCCTGAACCAGGACCGAAGCTGATGAAGGACGAGGTCTGTATTTCTCGTATCATCAAGGAGGATGACGAGGGTCTGGACCTTTTCGGTCTGGAGCAGTTTCTGGGCCGTTTCTATAGGCATCCTCAGGGTCCTGTCATCAAAGGCCTTTGAACTGGTGTAAAAGACACCCTTCACCTCCACATCCATCCCGTTTATAGCCCCATCCACAGTATTTGTGAGTATGATGAGGGGATCACCAGGTCTTACCCCCATGGCCTTAGCAAGACCCCTGCCAAGTATTACGGCGTATCTGTCCCCGGGTTCCAGGGATCTGCCGTCTTCTATGGTAAGGAAGGAGCTTACCCTTTTTTCACCTTCAGGATCGACCCCCTGTCCCATGAAGGATATGGTGTTCTCACCGTTGCTGAGAAGGCCTGCAAATTCGAGCCTAGGCGTGACAGATCTTACATGGGGAAGGTTCAAGATCCTTTCCATCATCCTCCTTGGATGATCTATCATGAACTCAAAAGGCCTTGATGCCCCTTTTTCATAGAAACCCTTCTTTGAGACCTGGATATGGCCCAGGAAGCTATGGATGTAGCTTTCCCGCATCTGGTAGAAGACATCCTCAATGAATCCCCCTGCAACGACAATGGAGATGTAGCCAAAGACGATGGCACTTAGGGTAATGAGGGATCTGCCTTTGTTTCTCCATATGTTTCTCAGCGCTATCTTCAGGTAGATGGCCATCAGGAGGCAATCCTTCCGTCCCTCAACTCAACGACCCTGTCCGCAAAGGACATGATCTGGGGATCGTGGGTGGAAAAGATGAAGGTCGTTCCATAGGTCCTGTTGAGCCCCTTCATCAGCTTCAGGACCTCCCTTCCTGTAGCATGATCCAGGTTGGCCGTGGGCTCGTCGGCAAGGACTATGGAAGGAGAGCCTGCGAGGGCCCGTGCTATGGCAACCCTCTGTCTCTGTCCCCCGCTAAGCTCTGCCGGTCTGTGGTTGGCAAACCTTGCAAGCCCGACAGCATCAAGGAGGGCCTTCACCCTCTCTTCCCTTTCCCTTTTGGGCATCCCCCTTATGTGGAGGGGATACTCTATGTTCTCGTAGGCAGTTAGAACGGGAAGGAGGTTGAAGTTCTGGAATACAAAGCCTATCCTTTCAGCCCTGATGGTGGAGAGGCTGTTATCATCAAGGTTTGTTATATCGATTCCATCGAGATGGATTGTTCCCCTGGTGGGGGGTTCAATGCATCCAATAAGGTTAAGTAAGGTGGACTTTCCACTACCAGAGGGGCCAACAAGGGCCAGAAACTCACCCTTCTCAACATGAAAGGTGATATCTACAAGGGCCTCAACCTGCGTTTTCCCGAGGTGGAAGATCTTGTAAAGGCCCTGCGCTTCAACGATCCTTGGCATCCTGGATCAGGCAGATTTCCGGAAAAGGATCAGGTATCAAAGGGAATGGAGGCTTTTGTGAGTTTTAAGACCACCGAATCGCCTCCTGTAAGGGCTTCCAGGCTTATCAAAGCAGTATCTCAGTGAACCAGCCATCTCTACCGGCCCAAGAGCCCAACTATAAGGCCACCGAGGACAGCAATCTGGCCGACCCAGAAGATGAACATCCATTTTATGAGTTCTGCTCGCAAGTTTCCCATATCCACCCGGAGCTTCCCTAT
>WGFJ01000108.1 GCA_015492305.1 Deltaproteobacteria bacterium | reverse complement strand
TCCTCTCAAATGGCCTTGGAGGTTGGCTCGTTAAAAAACTCCTGTCCATCCCCTACACCCTGTGGGTCTATGGATCTGAGACGGTGAGACTGGGACAGGGCTATACAGGCAGAACCTTCCTGAGGAAGATCCTGAAAGAGGCCGACAGGGTGATAGTGAACAGCGAATTCACAAAGGAAGAGTACCTTCGGTTCGGAACGGATGGATCGAAGCTCACAAAGATAACACCTGGTGTCGATACCTCCACCTTCAGACCCATGGATCGGAACAAGGAACTCGAGGCCTCTCTTGGGTTGGAGGGAAAGAAGGTGATCCTCACTGTGGCAAGGCTGGATGAAAGGAAGGGACACGACATGGTCATAAGGGCCCTGCCACAGGTGATAAAGGAGGTGCCTGATGCCCTTTACCTTGTGGTTGGAAAGGGGAGGGAAGAGGAGAGGTTGAGAGGGATGGTTGGAGAACAAGGTCTTGAGGGAAGGGTGATATTTGCAGGTTACGTACCTGACAGGGAACTTCCCCTCTACTACAACCTCTGCGATGTTTTCTGCCTTCCCAACAGGGTTACGGTAAGTTCATACCTTAAGGGAGATTACGAGGGCTTTGGCATAGTCTTCCTTGAGGCCTCCTCCTGCGGTAAACCTGTGATAGCAGGCAAGAGCGGAGGGGTGGGTGATGCCGTGCTGGATGGTGTCACGGGCATCCTTGTGGATCCCTATTCGGTTGATGAAATAGCCTCTGCCCTGGTGAAGCTCTTGAAGGATAAAGGGCTTGCTGAAAGGATGGGAAGGGCCGGAAGGGAAAGGGCTGTATCAGACTTCGACTGGACCATACTCTCAAAGAGACTGGAGGCAATCCTCTAAAATGGAGGCAGGGTTCAACAGAGAGGCCTTCTACGGTATCATAAGCAGGAAGGTGAGGGCCTCGGCCCTTGAAGTCATGGACATAAGGGGAAGGTTCCTTGACATAGGATGTGGAGATGGCGCCCTATTCCTCGAGGCCCTGAAGGAGGGATCAGGGGCGGAATTCTTCGGTATTGACCTGTCAAGGCCATATATACTTAAGGCAAGGGAAAGGTGTGAAGGGGCACATCTCCTGCAGGGTGACTTCTTCAACATGCCCTTTAAGGAATCAACCTTTGACAGGGTCAGCCTCCTGAACACGGTGATGAATCTTACCGATGAGGCCCTCTCCTCACTCCTTGGAGAGATAAAGAGGATACTAAAGAGAGGGGGGAAGGCATACATAGAGTTCAGAAATACGGATAACCCCCTTATCCGGTGGAGATACAGAAAGGCCCTGAAGGAAGGCCTTTTCGTCCGTGGCTTTGATCCGGGATCCTTCAAAAGGCTTCTGGAGAGGAAAGGGCTACGGGTAAGGGGGACAAAGGCCATAGGGATACCCTCAAGGTGGCTTGCCCTCTCCTACATCACAGAGGTGGAGAAACCATGAGAAAGGTCCCCCCCGTCGGGACCCCGACAGATCTTCTGGACATAGCAAGGGCCCTGCTTCTCCGAAAGGGCATTGAAGGCTTTGCACACTCCCTGAAGGGGCTTACTGGCAGGAGGTTTGCCATCTTTGTCAACTCAGGCACAACCGCCTATTACCTCATCCTCAGGGCATTGAGCAGGATGGACGAAAGGAAAGGGGTCTTCCTGCCAGCCTACACTGCCCCATCTCTCATCCTCCCCATAGAAAGGGCCTCCCTCAAGCCGGGATTTGTGGATGTCGATCTGAGGACCTTCAATGCCCGCACATCCTTTCCGGTAACGGATGATACCCTTGCCATAACGGTGGTCCACATGTACGGGATACCCACATGGTTCAGCAGGGAGGAAGAGGAGGAACTCAGGGAAAGGGGTATCTTCCTCATAGAGGACCTTGCCTCGGCCCTTGGATCCACCCTTGGGAATAGACCATGCGGGTCCTTTGGCGATGTGAGCTTTGTGAGCTTCAACAGGGGGAAGAACCTATCCACTGCCACTGGAGGTGCTGTGCTGACAGACAGGGAGGACCTGTACCGGCTCCTTCTGGATGAGGCAGAAAGGCTTCCTGAACCATCCCTTCCAGAAAGGCTGAACATATTCCTCAGGACCGTAGCCCTTTCCTTTGCCGTAAGGCCCTGGTTCTACGGTCTATTCAGACCCCTTGTCTCCAGGTACCGCTACAAAGGGCTCCATCAGGACTTCAGGAGTCTCCGATACACCCCCTTCCAGGCGGCCCTGGGGGCCATCCTGATGGAGAGGGGGGAGGAGATCTTCCGGCGAAGGCACGAAAACGGCATGCACCTCTACAGGCTCCTTTCGGATGTAAAGGGCATAAGGCTTCCAGCCATACCGGAGGATTCAAGGCCTGCCTTCAACCAGTTCCCCCTTGTTGTGGAGGATCCGGAAAAAAGGGATACCCTATATGAAGCCCTCACAGGGGCAGGCATAGAGGCAACCACCCTCTACCCGGAGCCCATCCACAGGGCCTACAACCTCTTTAAGGGAGAAGATCCATTCCCCAACGCCACCTACCTTGCCAGGAGGATCCTCCTTATACCGGTCCATCCCTATGTGGAAGGGAGGGATATTGAAAGGGCCGCCAGGGTTGTGAGAAAATGCTTGACAGAAGCCACCAAATCTGCTAAAAAGCCCAAAAAGGCAGATTAATCAGAGGGTTGTAAGGACCAGCTGATTAATAGGCCAATATCTTTCCCAAGGGAGAGGTATTGGCCTATTTGCTTTAAAGGCGCAAGGTCATGGATCTGAATCCCCTGGTGATAGAAAGGCTTTCCAAAGAGATGTTAAAGTGGTATAAGAAGGAGATGGGGATAGAGCCCACCGGTGTAGAGGTGACCGTCTCTGACAACATCTTCTTTGTCAGATTCAAAGGGGTCGTGACACCGTCGGAGGTAAACCTCTCCCAGAAAAAAGGGGGGAAGGACCTTCTGAGGGAGATAGATGACCGGCTCTGTGAAAGCATCTTCCCTGAACTGAAGGAGATGGTGAGGGAGATTACTGGCCATGAACTCCTGGACCTCCAGGTTGAAACCAATCTCCCCTTGAATGAGAGGATATATGTCCTGACCCTTGACAGGTCCAAGGGCAGGGTTTTGGTCTAAAGACTTCATAATAAGGAGGTTGATATGCAGCTAACAGGACTACTCTGGGGGAGCAAGCTTTTGAAGTACGTCGATTTCCCGTGTGCCGAGGTCCTTGGCCCTGAGGCAAGTGTGGACGAGATAAAGGCACTCATAGCAAAGCATGGAGAGGTCTTCATCAAGCCCATCTTCAAGGGTGGTGTGGGAAAGAAGGGCAAGTCCGGTCTTATAGGCAGGGCAAAGAACATAGAGACGGCCCTGAAGGAAAAGGAGAGGCTCTACTTTGTGGAACACACAGATGGTATCCACAGGGTCAAGGCAGATGGGGTTACCTTTGAGGGTGGTGTGCCTGCCAAGTACGAGGTCTACTTCTCCATCACGGAAAGCACGGTCTACAGGACCTCCACCATGACCATAACGCACCACGGCGGTGTCGATATAGAGGAGCTTCCAAAGGACCTCATAAAGGTTGTCCCCTTTGATCCCCTGACGGGCCTTAAGTCCTACCACATAGCCAATGCCCTTGAGGATCTGAAGGCACCTGCAGAGATCATAAGCCCCCTTGTCCAGAACCTTCCAAAGCTCTGGGATCTCTACAACAACTATGGCATGATAACCCTTGAGCTCAACCCCATAAGGATGATGCCCCTGCCCAATGGAAGGCTCCTTCCTGTGGCCTGTGACTTCAAGTGCGCCTTCGACATAGATGATCCCTCCTGGAAGAGGCTCGGTCTCCCGCCACACCTCTTTGCATCTGACTACTCGGAGTTCGAGCAGGAGATAAACAAGCTCAGAACCTATCAGGGTCAGAGCGATGTCTTCGTCATAAACGAGAAGGGCACCATAACGGCCTTCACCTTCGGTGGAGGTGCAAACGCCCTTGTCACAGAACTCCTCGGGGATCTTGCAACCATATCCTCCGACTTCGGAGGGAACCCGCCCTACGACAAGATGCATCAGATAGCGAAGATCGTGTTGAAGTACTGGCTTGACCAGACAAATGTCCTCTTCATAATAGGCGGAAAGGCAAACAACACGGACATATTCGAGACCTTCAGGGCAATAGCCGATGCCCTGAGGGAGTACTTCAACACCCATGGGCCAAGACCCATATTCGTTGTGATAGGCAGGGGAGGTCCAAACCTCATAAGGGGTATGGCCTATATGAGGGACACCCTTGATGCCCTTGGTGTCCCCTACAAGATGTTCGGCCATGACAGTGCCATGTCGGAAGTGGTGAACTACGCAAAGAAGATAAATGACTGGATGGAAAGGGAAGGCAGGGAGCTTATAAAGGCAAAGCTCCTTGGCACCCCAGAGGCAGCCCTTTAAAACACTTTGAGGAGGTTTCGTAGCGATGCATAAGCAGGGTGTTCCAGATTTTCCATACTATGTTGGCATAAAGTCCCTTGCCGAGGTGGCAACAAGGGAAGACAGGGTCTGTGTCCTGAACATCCTTGGCACAGAGAGTTCGACGGTTACGCCTATAAGCCATGAGTTTTCAGGTGGTAATGTGGTATTCGGAACAAGCCCCGGAAGGTCTGGAAAGGTCTTGGAGACAAAGCTCGGTCCCATACCTGTCTACAACTCGGTGAGGGAAGGAATAGAGGCAGGCCACAAGTTCAATACAGCCGTCATATACCTGCCACCCGCCGCTGTGAAGGACGGTGTGGCAGAGGTGGTGAGATGGAATCCTGACCTGAAGAAGATCGTGATCATAACCGAGAAGGTCTCTGTAAAGGACTCAAGGACGATCAGGGCCATCTGCCAGACCAACGGGGTGGATGTCTTCGGTGCAAACTGCCTCGGTGTGGCAGATTCATGGAACCGTGTCCGCATAGGCGGGGCCCTTGGAGGGAGCAGGCCCCAGGAGTCCCTGGTAAAGGGGTCCATAGCCATATACTCCAACTCCGGAAACTTCACAACCACCATAGCCGTATACCTCCTCACAAAGGGGTGGGGCACCACAACCTGTATATCCAGCGGTAAGGATGTCTACATCCACTTCGGACCGAGGGAGTTCTTCTATGCCCTTGACAATGACGACAGATCCAAGGGGGCAGTCCTCTACATAGAGCCTGGTGGTTACTACGAATACGGCCTCAAGATTAACAAGCCCACTGTGGCGTGTGTCGTCGGCAGGTGGAAGGCAAAGCTCACAAAGGCATGTGGTCATGCAGGCTCCCTTGCAGGTTCGGGTGATGACGCTGCTGCAAAGGAAAGGTGGTTCATGGAGTACTTTGAGGTCGACGGGATCTATACCCCTGAAAACCCCATCTACTCCAAGAAGGGAGCCGTTGTTACCAACATAGCCCACATACCTGAGGCACTCACAAAGGTCATGGAAGCAAACGGCATAGAGCCGGACTTTGAGCCAAGGGGAGACCTCTCGCTCAAGTGCTGGTTCTCAAACACCCAGGGCATCCCACTCCCTGAAGAGCTGGACCTTCCTGTCGTCGAGGCCATTCCTCCCTACAACGAGCAGATAGCCATCGTCAACAGGCAGGTAGGTGCCCAGTTCCCGAGACAGTCCATGAAAAACGCAAGTGGCGCATCCATGATGGATCCAAAGACACAGGTCACAAAGCTCCACAATGTATCCATCCTGGATGCAACGAAGTACCCCTTTGAATCAAACCTCGTCTTCTCCCTCGTAAAGGAGCATCCAGATGAGTACAAGAGGGGCCTTGCAAACATCGCCTTCAATGCCTTTGTCAACATGCATGGAGATCCGGCCCTCCTTGCAGCCGACGCAGCAAGGGAGGCCGAGAACTCCCCGAACACGGTGATCACCTCTGCCGTATCCATCCTTGGAAAGGGGAGGGTAAAGGGTGCCATAGAAGCCATATCCACACTCCTTGAACTCTTCCAGTACAAGAAGATCCAGGACATTGCAGGTCCCTTTGATTACGATGAGATCCTGAGAGAGGTAAAGGAAGAGGACAAGGAGAAACTCCTCACCTCGGAAAGGGATGAGATTGCAGAAAGGATGCTCAAGGCCATGGACAGGCTGGAAGGGGATTCTGTCTTTATAAGGCTATGCAGGGATATAGCCGAGAGGGAGGATAAATACCTAAAGGCCGATACACTCCTTGCAGCCATCTGGCTTACCCTCGGGTGGTGGTCCCTCATGCACAAGAAGATCTCAAAGGCCACCCTCATCTCCCTTCCATGGTACTCGAGGCTCTTCAGCACCGTTGTGGGGGCAAGCGTTCCATCCTCAAAGCACACCCCCACATCATTCTGCGGCATAGACCTCGATGAGCTTATGACATGGAGCTTCACAGAAACCGCCTTCTTTGCCCTCATAGGGAGGAAGCCAACCCCTGAGGAACTCTTTGAGTTCCAGGTCCTCCTTGCCCTTATCATCTCCAATGGACCTGGCACCATATCCGCCCAGGGGGCAAAGGGGGCCGTGAGCGCCGATGGTCCTGAAAACCCTGCAAGGGTCCAGATAAACAAGGCATTCGCCGGATTCCTCACCCATACAGGATACGCCCACGGAGGAAACGGATACGAGGCTATAGAGTTCCTCCTTGAGATATTCAAGGACAAGGGTCTCAAGGACCCTGGCAGCCCGGACCACGGTCTTGACCTCAAGAAGATAGCCACAGACTACGCAACATGGTACCTGGATTACAAGAAGAAACAGAAAGAGATAGGCAACATCGAATACAAGAAGATCCCCTGCGTTGGCCACCCAGTCTTCAAAGGGAAGGACGTAAATGTAGACCCAAGGGAGGAGTTTGTAAGCAAGCTCCTCAAGGAAAGGGGGTCCTACAACATCTTCCTCGACTTCTATCACAACCTTGTAAGGGCCCTCTTTGAGACAGGGGTTACAAGGAACGTCTTCTGTGTGAATGTGGATGCCGTGATAGCCGTCATCCTCCTCAAGGCTGTCTGGAACCTCTACAGGGATGGTAAACTCACCGAGAAGGACATCGAAAGTGCAGCCTTCACCACCTTCCTCTTCGGAAGGATGATAGGATGTGCGGCAGAGATAGACGACCACACCAACAGAGGCAGGGACATGGACATGAGGACCCCTGCAAGTGAGTGTACCTTTGTAGGATAACAAACCCTTTGAGGAGGAACCCATGGCAGAAAAGAAACCAACCATCTACTGGACCAGGACGGATGAAGCCCCTGCCCTTGCATCCTATTCTCTGCTCCCCATTGTGAGGGCCTTCCTTGGAACGGCAGGGATCTCTGTGGAGGAGAAGGACATTTCCCTTGCAGGGAGGATACTTGCCCAGTTTCCTGATTACCTCAGGGAGGACCAGAGGGTGCCCGACGACCTGGCAGAGCTCGGGAGGATGGCAGCCACCTCCCCTGAGGCAAACATCATCAAGCTCCCGAACATCAGTGCCTCTGTTCCGCAGCTTAAGGCTGCTATCAAGGAACTGCAGTCAAAGGGATACAATATCCCCGATTATCCTGAAGAACCCCAGACGGAAAAGGAAAAGGAGATAAAGGCAAGGTACGATAAGGTCCTGGGCAGTGCCGTCAACCCTGTCCTGAGGGAGGGGAACTCGGACAGGAGGGTTCCTCCCTCGGTAAAGAACTTTGCAAAAAAGAACCCCCCGAGGATGGCACCATGGAGCCCTGATTCAAAGGCCCATGTCTCCTACATGGAAGAGGGATGCTTCTATACCACAGAAAGATCAACAACCGTGCCAACAGGAAGGACCGTGAACATAGAGTTCATAGGCAGGGATGGCAACAGGCAGGTAATGAAGGAGGGGATAAAGCTTGACGATGGAGAGGTGATCGATGCGGCTGTTATGAACCGCAGGACCCTTTGCAGCTTTGTGGAGAAAGAGATCGAGGATGCAAAGGAAAAGGATGTCCTCTTCTCCCTGCACCTGAAGTGCACCATGATGAAGGTCCAGGACCCCATTATCTTCGGAGATGTGGTGAGCACCTTCTTCAAGGATGTCTTTGAAAAGCATGCAGCCCTCTTCGAGGAACTGGACATAAACCCCAGAAACGGCCTTGAGGAACTCTACTCCAAGATAGCGAACCTGCCAGAGGAGAAGAGGAAGGAGATAGAGGCCGATATCGAGGCCTGCTACAGGAAGCGTCCAAGACTTGCCATGGTAGACTCTGCAAAGGGTATAACCCACCTCCACGCACCGAATTACGTCATCATAGACGCATCCATGCCTGTATTCATCCGGGAAGGGGGTAAGCAGTGGGGCCCTGATGGCGAACTATACGATGCAAAGGCCGTGATACCTGACAAGAGCTACGCCACCGTCTATGAGGAGGTAGTGGAGGACTGCAAGCGGAACGGTGCCTTCGACCCCAAGACAATGGGAAGTGTTGCCGTCGTTGGTCTTATGGCAAAGAAGGCAGAGGAGTACGGATCCCATGATAAGACCTTTACTGCCCCGGGTGATGGAAAGGTACAGGTTGTTGATGGCTCAGGCAATGTCCTCCTTGAAAGGGATGTGGAAGAAGGTGACATCTTCCGCATGTGTCAGACGAAGGACATCGCAATAAAAGACTGGGTCAAGCTTGCCGTAAACAGGGCAAGGGAAACAGGAAACCCAACCATCTTCTGGCTCGATGAAAAGAGGGCCCATGATGCCCAGTTGATAGAAAAGGTAAAGGAATACCTGAAGGGATATGACACATCAGGCCTTGACATAAGGATCAGGTCCTATCCAGAGGCAACCAGATTCACCCTTGAGAGGATAAGGGATGGAAAGGATGTAATAGCGGTTACAGGCAATGTGCTGCGTGACTACCTTACAGATCTATTCCCCATCCTTGAGGTAGGTACGAGTGCAAGGATGCTCTCCATAGTGCCCCTCATACCAGGAGGTGGTCTCTTTGAGACAGGTGCCGGTGGATCAGCACCCAAGCATGTCCAGCAGTTCCTGAAAGAGGGGTACCTCAGATGGGATTCCCTGGGGGAGTACCTTGCCCTTGCAGCATCCCTTGAGCACCTTGCAAAGACCTTCAACTCCAGAAGGGCAAAGATCCTTGCTGAAACCCTTGACAAGGCAACAGGCAAGATACTGGAGTACAACAGGGTGCCTGCAAGGAAGCTCGGCCAGATAGACAACAGGGGCAGTCACTACTACCTTGCCCTCTACTGGGCCCAGGCCCTTGCGGAGCAGACAGAGGATGAAGAACTGAGAGAGCGTTTCTCAAAGGTGGCAAAGGAACTGGAAGAGAATGAAGAAAAGATAAACGCCGAGCTAATAGCAGCCCAGGGTAAGCCTCAGGACATTGGAGGATACTACCTGCCAGATCCGGAAAAGACCTCAAGGGCCATGCGTCCAAGTCCAACCTTTAACCGCATCATTGATGCCCTTGCATGTGCCGAGGTGTGAGGCCCTGGTAGACCTTTGAAAGGGGGAGGGATATCCCTCCCCTTTTTTATTTGACAGGGGCCTTCATGATCGGATAAAAAGGAGACATGAAAAACAAAGGATGGGTTAAGGTATTCCTCCTGATCCTTTTCTTCCTCTTCTTACTGCAAGGTGTCAGGGAGGCAATAAGATTTTACAGGGTCTACAAAGAGAAGGAAAGGATCGTTGCCCGGAATCGGTCCCTCAAGGAGGAGAACGAGGCATTAAGGGCAGAGATAAGGCGATTGAAAGAGGATAAGAGATACCTGGAAAGGCTTGCACGAAAGGAGCTTGGCATGATCGGAAAAGGAGAGATCGTATACCGCTTCAAGTAGGCCCCTCCCCCTCTACAAGCCATTTTTCTTTGATTTGAGAGTCGATTCGGTTATAATTTAAACAAAACATCTATCTTGCGCCCATAGCTCAGGTGGATAGAGCGGCGGACTACGAATCCGCAGGCCGGGGGTTCGAATCCTCCTGGGCGCACTTCTTTGTTATGGAGAAGGATCGTATATTCCTCCTCAAGGCCTTTGAGGAGGCGGAAAAGGCCCTTGAAAAAGGGGAGGTGCCGATTGGTGCCGTTGTTGTCCTTGGGGATGAGGTCATAGGCAGGGGCCACAACCTCAAGGAGACAACAAAGGACCCAACCGCCCATGCAGAGATAATCGCCATGAGGGAGGCCTCAAGGCACCTGGGGAACTGGAGGCTCAATGAAACCATCCTCTACTCAACCCTTGAGCCATGTCCCATGTGTCTGGGGGCCATGCTTCAGGCAAGGGTATCAAGGCTTGTCTTTTCCTCTCACGATCCCAGATGGGGTGCCTGCGGTTCCCTCTACGATCTGTCCAGGGATGAGCGTCTGAACCATCAGATAGAGGTGGTATCTGGACCTTACAGGGAGAGATCGGAGCACCTCCTCAAGACCTTCTTCCAGAACCTGAGGGAAGGTAAGGCCGGGTGGTGTTGAGATGGAGATACGCAACGAGGACATAAAGGAGGTAGTGATCGAGATACCGGAAGGCCACAAGCATGTGAGGACAACCATGATCCTCAGGGATGGAAGGACCCTTATCTTTCAGGAAGCGACGATGGCCAATATATCAAGGGGTTTTACAACCATAAAGACCCATCCAACGGTGAAGAGGGTAAGGCTCATTGGCAGGTGGATTGCAGGGGATGAGAGGAAGGAGGGCTACGCGGAGTGGCAGCTCGTGGAGGTGGATGAATGAGGTGGGTAGAGATCAGGAGGCACAGCGAAAGGGGACCTGATGGAGGTCTGACACCAAGGGGAAAGAGGATAGCCCAGGAGGCACGAAACACCCTCAGGCCTCCCTATGCCCTCTGCTATACCAGTCCCAAGAGGAGGGCTGTTGAGACGGCAGAAGCCATGGGTTTCAAGGATCCGATCAAGGATGAGAGGTTCTCCACCATTCCACCATCCATCCTTTCTGGATATGAGGAAGAGGTGGAGAGGTTGAGAAGGGAAAAGGGCCTTACCCTGATCAGGGCCTATATGGAACTGCCTGAACTTCGTGAGGCCTTAAAGGACTTCGGCAAAAACACCCTCCAGGCATTGATGGAGATACCGAAGAGGGTACCTGAAGATTACGGGGCCTTCATCGTCTCCCATGGTGGAACCATAGAACCCATTGCCCTTGTGGCCCTTGGAAGGGAGTTTTCCCTGTACCCCATAGGGGGTGAATTCAGGGAATGCGAAGGGGTGAGGTTCCTCTTCGAAGGGGAGGAATGGACAGGGCTTGAAATAATCAGACTGAATCCTGAGGTCTTCAGCCCTTCTATACTATGAGGTGGAGAGATGGCCGAGTGGTCGAAGGCGTCCCGCTCGAAACGGGATGTCCCGGCACAACCGGGACCGGGGGTTCGAATCCCTCTCTCTCCGCCATCTCCCTCTCACAGGACCGGCCAAATCTAAAGGGAAAGCCCTCTCCTGAGGGGTCCCGATTCTCCGGATAGATCAGGATGGTTTCCCTCCGTCTACAGAGGTTTCTTTCCCAGGCAGGCATCGCCTCAAGAAGGGAGGCTGAAGAGCTCATCCTTCAGGGAAGGGTTACGGTAGATGGAAGGGAGGTAAGGGAGTTAGGGGTAAAGGTAGACCCGAGAAAGCAGGACATCCGTGTGGATGGAGAAAGGGTAAAACCAAGGCCCCTGACCTACATCCTCCTCTACAAACCCCGCGGCTTCCTCTGCACGAGGCACGATCCCAGGGGAAGGCCCACCATATACCACCTTGTGCCTCAATTCAACCACCTCTTCCCTGTTGGCAGACTTGACTACGATGCAGAGGGATTGCTCTTGCTCACAAACGATGGGGAACTGGCCTATAATCTTACCCATCCCGGGAAGGAGGTGGAGAAGACATACCTTGTCAAGGTAAAAGGGGTGCCAGAGGAAAGGGACCTTGCAAGGCTCAGAAAGGGTATCATCATGGATGGGAGGAAGACCGCACCTGCAAAGATCTCTTTCATGAGAAGGACCTTGCGGAATTCGTGGCTAAAGGTCACCATCCATGAAGGCAGGTATCGGCAGATAAAGAGGATGTTCCTTGCCATAGGTCATCCCGTCATCAGGATAAAGCGCACGGCCCTGGCATTCCTCAGGATTGAGGGTTTGAGACCCGGCATGTTCAGAGCCCTCACAGAAGAGGAGATAAGGAAACTCAAGGAATGGACAAGATGAACAGGGAGACCCTCATGGAGGTATTTGAGAGGCTCTACAGCCATTACGGACCCCAGGGATGGTGGCCAGGGGAAACCCCCTTCGAGGTGATCGTTGGGGCCATACTGACCCAGAACACAGCCTGGTCAAATGTGGAAAAGGCCATATCAAACCTCAAGAAGGATGGTCCCCTGACACCGGAGGCCCTTTTCAGGATGGATGAGACCGAGCTTGCAATGCGTATAAGGCCCTCTGGCTACTACAATGTGAAGGCAAGGAGGCTCAAGGACTTTGTGAGGTTCCTCTTTGAGAACTACGGCGGTAAGATAGAGGAGATGTTCAATGAAGATCCCCGGATCCTCAGGGAGAGACTGCTCAGGATCAGGGGGATAGGCCCTGAGACGGCCGATTCCATCCTCCTTTACGGAGGGAATATCCCTGTCTTTGTTGTCGATGCCTACACTTACAGGGTCTTCAACCGCCATGGGCTCCTTCCCGAGGAGATATCATACGAGGAGTGTCAGAAGATGTTCATGGAAAACCTCCCGAAGGATGCAGGGCTGTTCAACGAATACCATGCCCTCATAGTAAGGGTGGCCAAGGAGTTCTGTAAAAAGGGTAGACCCCTGTGCAGGGGTTGCCCCCTGGAGGGGATCTGATGGGCAGGATAAGGATCCTTCCGGAGGATGTGGTCTCAAAGATAGCTGCCGGTGAGGTCATCGAAAGGCCTGCCTCTGTTGTAAAGGAGTTGATAGAAAACTCCATAGATGCAGGGGCAGGGAAGGTGGAAATCCACCTGATAGATGGGGGATTGAGG
>WGFJ01000107.1 GCA_015492305.1 Deltaproteobacteria bacterium | reverse complement strand
GTATCATGCATAATTATTATTTGATAGGATGGATAAAGAAGAAGTTCAAATCTCTCGGGTCTATATCTTTGACGATCAGTAACATTTCCCCACCTGATTAAAAGTGTATACTCTATCAATTTATCTACAAATTTCCATGAAGTAATAGAAATTCTAAACTCCTCCATTCTTTCTATTACCTTCTCTTCTTCCCATCCTAACATAGCACCAATCATACCAATAATTGTTGGTTTTGGCGGAAAGGGATAACTCTGTTTGAAGGTAGTTGTATATGGATTTCTGAAATGTCCAAAAGGAGCTTTTATTTCAAACCAGAGACCCCACATAAACCCTAATCTTATACTAATTTTTCTTTTCTTCTTTAAATACTAATTCTTTTTTAAGATCTTCAAGTTTTATGAATTTAATTTTGCTTTTAAGGCTATTGTCAAGTTTTGCTGTTATTTCTTCTTCAATTTCTGAAGCTGATTTATTAAAAAATGATTCTAGAATGCCAATCTTTATTTCTATTATGTCATCTTTATACAGATTGCATTTCTCTATAAAGGCATTCGGCTCTAAAGAAAATACAACCTTTCCAGAGGCAATGGAAACTATTCTTTCTTCACCCGTTCTTGTTTGTTCCTTTTGAAGGCGAACTTCTTTTATCCTTACATTTAAATCATTTTCTAAAGCATCGTATAATGTAATATTTGGTTTTTTAAATAAACCAACCACAAGAATTTTAGGGGAAAGAGGCATCTTTGAAGCTCCAGGCATCAATTTTCCTAAATAAAAGAGTGATTCAAAAAATCTCATTAGCCTTCTTTTTCTTTCTTCTGATGTGATTTTATCACCGTCCGCATTAGTAAGTGGCTTAAATTCTATTGTTTTATCCTTTTGGGGTATAGCTTCCTGTCCAATCCTTCTAACATCGCACCATATTGGAAGAATGAATGTGTTAGTATAAATTCTCTTGGTAACCATTGAACCGCCTGCTTCTGCTTCTGTTGTACTAACAATTGAAGTTAGAAAGTCAGTATCATCAGGATACTCAAAAAGTCCGATTGCTCCAATGCTTCTAATGGGCCCCGGACGAGATTCTGGCCCCTTAGGTTTCTTGGCTCTTTTAGATCCTTCTGATGTTTCATCGGAAGAACCTGCTCTTGCCATTAAATATCCAAAAAGATCATCATCTATGTATTTCACCGGATTACATTCAGGTAAGGGAGCAGGTTTGCCAGGTTCCTCTCTTGCTACATCTACTTTTTCACCCTCTTCAATCCAGTAATCTCTTATCATTCTGAAAATTGCCTGCGGACTGATTCTTGGAACAACTGTCCCATCTTCTAAATGAACAGTCTTTACATCTATCTCGGCAGGACCACCTTCTCCTGCGTTTATATTTGCTGATTCAACCCTAAAAATATCAATCACCTCTACCCATCTTGCATCATCCAGAATCTTGTCAATTAATTTTTTTTCACTCATTTTTTACCTCCTTCCCCTCAGTTTCTTTGTAATAACCATAATATCCAAAAAACACTCCTGTCATAAATGCATGCCTCCAGAAGTTTCTACTCTTATCTGAGAGTAGAGACAACACCTCATTTGAAATATTCCATTTAAATCCTTGTTCTTTTTCATCATAAAATGTTCTAATCATTTTCCTGATAATTCTTTGAAATCCTTCTGCAGTAGGACTATCTAATTTTAAGACCATATTGTCAAACCATTTATCTCTTTCTCTTCCTGTATTCTTATAATATTCCTTCAATTTTGCCCACTCCATTCCAAATCTTCTGCCAGTTTCAACAACTTCATCAGATACTGTAGACACTAAGATTTTAGACATTAGACACCTCCTTTTTAGCTTCTAAAAAGGCTTTTAAATAATTGTATCCTCCTAAATAAATAGTTTGACTTTTCCTTCTTTGCTGAGACATTTCATTTCTCAAAATTCTGCGCAAGAAAGTAAAATCAACTTCTCCTTCGCTTAGCAATCTTGCAAGGAATTTGAAAATTAACTTATAACCATTTATTATTTGATCTCTGCCAAATGTGCTTACAAAGGACAACAATCTCTGTTGAAATTTATAAATTTCGTTTAACCCATTATTTTTATAAATCAAAGCCCCTACCCGAGCCAAATAATCCAATCTTGTTATAACAAACTGGTTAGATACTTCCTCTGCTTGTTTGCTTTTATCAGCAAAAGCTATATAAACAAACGGCTTGAAAGTGCCTGATAAAGAAACAGGTAACATTCTATATATTAGAACTGGCAAGAAAAGGAGATAATATAATGCATTCAGTTCTCCCTGTTTAATTAATTCACTTTTTAAAAAATCTTCTGCTTTTTTTCTACTAAATTCCTCGTAAACTCTTTCATTTTCTGGATCAAAGGGAAGAACATAAATAAATGCTTTTTTGTTTTTAGGAAAAGTAATTTTCTCAGGGCCTTTTTCTTCCACTAATGGTCGCATAAAAAGCATATTGCAATAAGGGCAAATAGAATGAGACGGTTCATTATCTAAATAGGAATTGTAATTTGTCACATTTTCTACAAAGATATTAATAGGTGGATTAAATCTCGTATTGGTGAATTGATGAGATATTCCGCAAAATGAGCATATAATTTGAATACTGTTTAAAAAATCTGACGAACTCTGGAAATAGGTATCAAGCAAACGCCTTCTCCAGAAATTTAATAAATTATTTTCTGGTAGCATTACGCTGTAAATTTTCTCTTTTTTCTCAAAACTACCACCTGCCTCTTCAGTTGCCCACTTTAAAGCATTTCTTGCAAATATAGAACCTCCAATAGATTGCTGGGCTTTACCAGTAAGACCCTTTTTAGGGAACATTATATACTTCAAATCATCCGATATCAGACTCCTTTTCGTTCCAGTTGTGGTAATTATTGAAATTTGATATTTTTGTAAGTCAATATTGTTTATATCATTCTCAAAAAGGTGAGCAATTGGTTCATAAATTAATTGTAAATCAGCTGGCGATGCAGTATTTCTTACTAACTTTTCAACAGCATTATTAAAGACAGTATTGGTAATATTAATTCCATCTTTCTTTGCTATGTACTTTGCCCATCTATAAAGTGCTGTTATCATACCATCACCCCACCACCTCAAAGCACCCGAATCCCTGGGAGTTTTTGGCGCCAAGGCCTGCGTCGTAGGCAAGTTTGAGGAGTTCAGGATGGCCCTTCAGTCTGTACACGCCCATCCACCCCTTGATGACAAAGTTTTTGTAGAGGATGATCTTTTCGTCCTTCCTTGAGACCTTTAAGGGCTCTATGGAGAGGTCCTTTCCTGCAGGCTCCCTCTCATAGAAGGCACGGTATTTCTTGATTATGTTCTCCCTGAGGAGGGTCTGGAATTCGTCTTCATAGGGGTTGTAATAGTAGGTCTTTTTTGAGCCATCCCCCTTCTTCAGGGTGCTGTAGATGGTTACAGGGGAGAGCATCTTTATCGTGAGCTCGCCATCCATGGAAGGCAGGAAGTGGACATTTATAGAGGCAATATGGAGCCTGTTTCTGCCAAGCCTTATCTCCTCTCTGGTAATGAGGTTTTCCGCAAGGCTCTGGAGGATCTCTGAATATGGCGAGGAGATGGTGAGCCTTAAGGGAGGTGTGAACTGGAAGGCACCTTTTACAACCCTCACCCTTCCAATGAGCCGGGAGAAGGTAAAGAGCTTGAAGTGCCTCTTTTCCCAGGTAAAGCCCCTGTCGTGGAGAAAGGTTCCAAGGACCTCGTTGAGATGGCTGTAGATAAAACCCTGGAGGGTCTCGTTGTAAGAGAGGGGAAGTTCTACAGGCCCCTCAGAGAAAAAGGTAATTGTAAATCTCATCTTGATCTAAAATATAGCAAAAGATTCAGTAGTTGTAAAATGGGAGAGGGTAATTTTTCTGAAGAACAGGGAGGTCTACGATCCCCCATTGGGTTTGACAAAGGAGGGGGAAGGTGGTTAGGATAAAGGGATAATCAGGGATCTGAAAGGAGATGGGAATGGAGAATCCTTCAGGCCTTGCCATACTCATAGTTGGCCATGGAAGCCCTCTTCCAGAGGCAAATATGACCCTTTCCAGGGTGGCCAGGGAACTCAGGAAGTGGTATCCCCTTGTCCAGCCCGCCTTCCTCCAGTTTGAGAGACCCAACATCTCCGAGGCCATAGATCTGCTTGTGAAGAAGGGGGCAAGGAGGATCGTGGTCCATCCCTACTTCCTCTACAAGGGTGCCCATGTCTCAAAGGACATACCCGCTGAGATAGAAGGGGCAAAAAGGAGGTATCCGGGTCTTGAGTTCTCCTTCTCCTCCCATCTTGGCTTCCATGAGAAGCTTGTGGAGGTCTCGATAGAGAGGATAGAGGAGGTCATTGGAAGGGAGAGGAAGGCAGAATCCATCCACCCCATAGAGGGAGAGAGCTTCAGGATCATCGATGGGATGGTGGATCTTTCGCGGTTCAGCCCCCGGGAACAGCCCGTTGTGAAAAGGGTAATCCATGCCACAGGGGACACGGAATATGCAGACCTCATAGTCTTTGGAAGGGGGGCCATAGAGGCCGGTCTTACCGCCCTATCAAAGGGGGTGGATGTGATAACCGATGTGAGGATGGTGGAGGTGGGGATAAATGCCCGGAGGCTCTCAGGGCTTGGAGGGAAGGTGAGATGCTTCATCTCCACCAGGGAAGTGATGGATAGATGGAGGGAATACGGACCAACAAGGGCAGCAGCTGCCATGAGGATGGCATCTCCATACCTTGAGGGGAGCATAGTGGCTATAGGGAATGCCCCAACAGCCCTTATGGAACTGGTGGAGATGGTAAAGGAGGGGGTGAAACCAGCCCTTGTTGTGGGTACACCGGTGGGCTTTGTCGATGCTGTGGAGGCAAAGGAAAGGCTCATGGAACTTTCCATCCCTTACATCTCTGTTAGGGGAAGGAAGGGGGGAAGCCCTGTGGCCGTTGCCATTGTGAATGCCCTCCTCATACTGGCAGAGGGGTTTAGCAGATCCTGAAGAGGCGTCTTTCAAAGGGTCTTAGAAGGGGCTATACCACAGGCACATGCGCTGCGGCTGCCTCAAAGGCAGCGGTAATGGCCCTCCTTGCGGAAGATATGCCTGAAGAGGTTAAGATAAGGCTTCCCGCAGGCATGGATGCCACCATCCCGGTCCATCGGCTCACAAGATCCGAAGAGACCGCAGTTGCATCGGTGATCAAGGATGCAGGAGATGACCCGGATGTGACAGATGGGATAGAGATAGTTGCCTGTGCAGGCATGGAAAGGCCGGAAGGGAGGGTTGCCTTTTGTTTCAACCTCGGGAAAGTGAAGGTAACCCTCCTTGCAGGGAGGGGGATAGGGGTGGTAACGAAGAAGGGCCTTCCCGTTCCCCCTAGCCAGCCAGCCATAAACCCTGTGCCAAGGAGGATGATAGAGGAGGCTGTGAGGGAAGCCATTCCCTCTGATGCAACATTCAAGGACCTATATGTCACCCTCTCTGTGCCAGAAGGTGAGAAGGTGGCAGAAAGGACCATGAACCCGCGGCTTGGCATCATGGGAGGGATATCCATCCTGGGTACCACAGGTGTAGTGGTCCCCTTTTCTGTATCGGCCTACAGGGTATCGATAAAATGCGCCATGGATGTGGCCGAAGGATCGGGGTGCAAGGAGCTTGTCCTCTCCACAGGGAGGATGAGCGAGGAAGTGGCAAGAAAGACCTTTCACCTGCCAGCAGAGGCCTTCATCCTTGTGGGAGACCACATGGGTTACGCCCTCAGGGTACTGCCTGCCTCTGTAGAATCCGTCATCATTGCAGGGCAGTTTGGTAAGATGAGCAAACTCGCCATGGACAGGTTTGCAACCCACTACAGCCAGTCCAGTATAGACCTTGACTGGATCGCATCCCTTGCGGAGAGGGAGGGCCTTGATGGAGGTGCCATAAGGGAGGCAAACACAGCAAGGGAGGCCTTCTCCATCCTCGAAGGCCTTGGGGCAGAAGGGGTGATAAGGGGGATATGCGAGATGGTGAGGAGGAATGTCAGGAGGAGGACAGGGAGAAAAGCGGTGAGGGTCCTTCTTGCAGGCTACAATGGAAGGGTGGTGGAGATCCTGTGATACGCATAGTGGGAATAGGGATAGATGGAAGGGATGGCCTCTCAAAGAGGGCCCTCTCAGCCATAGAGGGGGCAGATGTCCTTATAGGTGGAAGGAGGCACCTTGAGATCTTTGAGGATTTTGAAGGGGAAAGGATACCCATTGGTTCAGATCTGGAAGGGCTGGCAAGGGCCATAGAGGAGAGGCTTGACCTTTCCATCGTCGTCCTTGCAACGGGTGATCCCTGCTTCTTCGGGATCGGCAGGTTCCTCCTCAAAAGGTTCGGCAAGGAAGGTGTGGAGATCATTCCCAATGTGACGGTCATGCAGGAGGCCTTTGCAAGGATAAAGGAGACCTGGGAGGATGTGAGGTTCATGAGCCTCCACGGAAGAGAGGACCTTGAAGCCGTGGTGGATGAGATATGCAGGTGCGAGAAGGTGGGGATATTCACCGATGGCAGGAACACGCCCCAGATGATCGCAAAGGCCCTTGTAGAGAGGGGTGCTCCACCCTTCAGGGTCTATGTCTGTGAAGAGATGGGCACTGCCAACGAAAGGGTAAGGGAAGGGGGTCTTGAGGATATTGCCAGGATGGAGACCTCTCCCCTCAATGTGATGATCCTCTTTAGAGAGGCAGACGATACAGGTCCCCTCCTCGGCATCCCTGAGGATGATTTCTCCCACAGGGGCGGGATGATCACAAAGGAAGAGGTAAGGAGCATCGTTATCGGAAAGCTCCGACTGAGGAAGGATTCGATAGTCTGGGATGTGGGGGCAGGTTCTGGTTCTGTGGGGATAGAGGCCGCACGGGTGGCACGGAGGGTCTATGCCGTGGAAAAGGACAGGGATGCCATATCCATTATAGGGGAAAACAGGAGGGAGTTTGGTGCCTATAACCTCATGATCGTCAAGGGGAAGGCACCGGAGATCCTCAAAGGTCTTCCAACGCCTGATGCGGTATTCATAGGTGGAAGCGGTGGAGAGCTTGAGGGTATCCTTGGATACTGCCTTGAGCGGATCAGAAAGGGAGGGAGGGTGGTTGCAAACTTTGCAACCCTTGAAAACCTCTCGAAGGCAATGGACCTTGTGAAAGAGAGGGGGCTAACCTTTCAGGTGGTTGAGGTATCCATAAAGAGGGGAGAGGGGATTGGGAGGATGACAAGGTTAAAGGCCCTTGATCCTGTCTTCATACTCACCGTGGAGGTATGAGGTGGCCATCCTCTACGGCGTGGGCATAGGTCCTGGTGACCCTGAACTCCTGACCCTCAAGGCAAAGAAGGTCCTTGAGGGGGTCCATGTCATTGCCTTTCCCAGGGGTGGAAGGGAAAAGGAGAGCATGGCCCTCGAGGTGGTAAAAAGGGCCATAGACCTCCACGGTAAGGAGGTCCTTCCCCTCCTCTTCCCCATGAAGAGGGAAGGACTTGAATCCTACTGGGAGGAAGCAAGGAAGGAGGTCTCAAAGAGGCTTGAGAGCGGGAGGGATGTGGCATTCATCACCCTTGGTGATCCCCTCTTCCACAGCACCTTCATACACCTGCTACAGGGCCTTGAAGGGGTGGATGTGCGGATCGTGCCAGGGGTCTCCTTCCTCCAGGCCTCCACAGCATCCGCCCTCCTGCCCCTTGCAAGCGGGCAGGAAGGGGTTGCCATCCTCCCTGCTACATGCGGGATGGAGCGGGTGAAAAAGGCCCTTGAGGGATTCGATACAGTGGTCCTGATGAAGGTCTACAGAAGGATGAGGGAGATACTCTGCCTCCTTGAGGAACTGGGTCTGAAGGAAAGGGCCGTTTTCATATCCAGGGCAGGATGGGAGGATGAGGAGGTACGAAGGGGCAACGACATCCCCCCTGAGGCTGACTACTTCTCGACCCTCATTGTGAGGAAGGACAAACCTTAGAGGAGGTGGCCATGAAGAGCTACAGGAAGGAACTCTGGTTCAATGTCCCAACCCGCAGGGCCTTCATAAACATCACCCCCCAGGTGGAAGAGTGTGTCAGGGAGAGCGGTGTTAAGGAGGGGCTCTGTCTCGTCAATGCCATGCACATCACCGCCTCTGTATTCATAAATGACGATGAACCTGGTCTACACAAGGACTTCGATGAATGGCTTGAGGGCCTTGCCCCCCATGAGCCTGTCTCAAGGTACCGCCACAATGTGACCGAGGACAATGCCGATGCCCACCTGAAGAGGACCATCATGGGGAGGGAAGTGGTTGTGGCCATAACCGATGGGAGACTCGACTTCGGACCATGGGAGCAGATCTTTTACGGTGAGTTTGACGGAAGGAGGAGGAAGAGGGTCCTTGTGAAGATAATCGGTGAGTAGAACAACCCCTACCAGGAAGAGGAAAACTGTGTTACAATGGGGGCATGGAAGAAGAAGGCATTGTCATAGGGTATAAAGGGGATAAGGCCCTGGTGAGGACCGAGAGGAGCATGGCCTGCAACCACTGCGCCTCGGCAAGTATATGCGAGGCCATATCAGGTGGGAAGGAGATGGTCATTGAGGCCGAAAACCCTGTAAAGGCAAGGAAAGGCGAAAGGGTCGTTGTATCGGTTGAGGAGGAGAGGATCGTCAGGGTATCCCTCATAACCTACCTCATACCCACCCTGGCCTTCATAGTGGGTATCCTCCTTGGAAGGGAGGCCACCTTCACAGGTCTCAACAGGGAGATTGCCTCTGCCCTTGGTGGGTTCCTGCTCCTCATCCTGAGCTTCTTCATCGTCCGTATCCTTGGAAGGAGGATGGAGGAGGAAAGGAGGATCCATCCCGTAATCATCAAGACCATAGGATAGAGGCATGAAGGGCAGGGAAGGCATAAAGGTCGTATGCACCAACAGGAGGGCCCTCAGGGACTACGAGGTGGAGGAGACCTACGAGGCGGGAATAGTCCTCAGGGGAACAGAGGTAAAGTCCCTCAGGGAGGGAAAGGTGGATCTCAAGGACAGCTACGCCATCGTGAGGGATGGAGAGGTCTTCCTGCTCAATGCCTACATAAGCCCCTACCCCTACGGAAACAGGTTCAACCTCGAACCTGACAGAACAAGGAAACTCCTCCTCCACAAGAGGGAGATAAAGAGGCTCATCGGAAAGACCCAGCAGAAGGGATACTCCCTCATTCCCCTCAAGCTGTACTTCAAGAACGGAAAGGCAAAGGTTGAGCTTGCACTGGCAAGGGGAAGGAAGCTCATCGACAAGAGGGAGGAACTCAAGAGGAAGGCCATGGAAAGGGAGATGGAAAAGGTGGCAAAGGCCTTCAGGAAGTAAATTGGGATGGACCGGGAAGAGATCTCCTCAAGGATACTCCTTCCCTCCCTCCTCATCTCCGTATTCCTCCTTGCCATCAAAAAGGTCGGGGATTACGACATCTGGTGGCACCTTGCAACCGGAAGGGCCATCGTCACAGAAGGCCTCATCCTAAGGAATGACCCCTTCTCCTACACCTCAAACCTCCCCTGGTCCACATACTCATGGCTTGGGGATGTGATCCTCTACGGTGTATACAGGCTCTCTGGCATAGAGGGGCTCATCCTCTTTAAGGCCCTCATCCTTGCCGCAACCTTCTACATCCTCTACCTCACCATAAAGGTGGTGACCGGGAATGGGTGGTCCCCTGCCCTATCGGTCCTCATCCTTGCCGTCGGGGCCTTTTCCATCTGGTTCAGGATGTTCCTTCGCCCCTTCATCTTCGAGCTCCTCTTCATCGCCCTCTTCGTGTACATACTGGAGCTAAAGAGGTGCAAGAACCGAAACCTCCTCCACCTCCTCCCCCTCATCCAGATCCTCTGGGTCAACATCCACGGAGCAAGTGCCACCATCGGCATGGGGCTTCCCCTCCTCTACCTGACAGGAGGGATGATAAAGAGGGCCATAAAAGGCGGTCCTGTCTGGAAGAGGGAGGAGGACCTTTCACTCACCCTATCCCTTCTTGCCGTCCTCCTTGCAACTGCACTCAACCTGAAGGGGTTCAGGACTGTACTCATGCCCTTCCTTGTGTACAGGGAGACATACATGTCAAACATAGGTGAACTGCAGCCCATAAGACCTGAGATGCTCCTTGGTTACGGCATAAGATACCTCTGGGGATTCCTCATCCTCTTCATGCTCGGCCTCTTTTCACTGTTATACAGGTACAGGGAGATGGATCCCGTGGAGGTCACCACCTTCTCTCTCTTCTCCCTCTTTGCCTTCAGGGCTGTGAGGCTCGTATCAGAGTTCACCATCCTTGCCATTCCTGTGGTGGCAAGGGGGTTGCATGCCCTCCCAAAACTAAAAGGATTGCTTGAAAGATACTATGTAAGGTTCTGTATTTTCTTAATAATACCACTTATATTCATCTCATCCATAGCTTTAAATACAACCTATTCCTTTGGCCTTGGCCTGAAGGAGAGGGTCTTTCCAGAGAGGGCATCGGACTTCATAGAGGAGGTGAACCTCAGAGGCAACATGTTCAACTCCATTGCCTTTGGTGCCTACCTTGCATGGAGGTTCTACCCGGAGAGGAAGGTCTTCATCGATGGCCGCAACGACGTATACCCTGATTCCCTCTACAGGGCCTATCTCCGTGCCCACCGCGATCCAAAGGCATGGAAGGATCTTGCTGAAAGGTATGGTATCGACTGGGTGATACTGGAATACTCAAGGGACTATGGAGGCAAGGAGAGGATGCCCCACCTCATGGAAGACCCGAACTGGGCCCTTGTGTACTGGGACAGGGTGGCCATTGTGCTCGCAAGAAGGGGATCTGGCAATGAGGATGTGATCAGGAGATACGGGTACAGGTATGCAAGGCCAAACAACATGAACCCCACCTACCTCAACAGATTCATAGACTCTGGCCTTGCAGGGAAGGTGATCGATGAACTGAAGAGGAACCTCACCTTCAACCCTGACAACGAAGAGGCCCACCTCTTCCTTGCCTATGTCTACTACAGGCTTGGCATGAGGGAAAAGGAACTCAGGGAGATGGAGGAGGTTGTGAGGATCAATCCATCCCTCGGATTCGCCCATGCTGCACTGGGGGAACTCTACCTGGAGATGGGGCAGAGGGAGAAGGCAAGGAAGGCCTTCAAAAGGGCCCTTGAGATCAACCCTGAAGACAGGGTAGCCCTATACGGGATGGAGAGGCTAAAAAACCCTTTACACCCCATTTCTATGCATGATAAATAGATCCAAGGTATTAAATATCTTACATCGTTGAGGGAAAGACCTTGAGCCTTACAGGGAACCTGGAGGATCTCGGCATAGGTGAGATCCTGCAGATCCTCTTCCTGAGCAGGAGATCCGGGGTCCTTTCGATAAGCGCCCCCTCCAGGGAGGGAAGGATCTACTTCCACAAGGGCATGGTGGTGAGCGCCGCCTCCACAGACCTCTCAGGGAACCTGGTGGATCTTCTTGTGGAGAAAGGGATCAGCGGAGAGGATCTTCAAGAAAGACTTGAAGAGATCTCCAGAACCTCCGAAGACAGGGAAGGATTCTACAGAAGGGTCTCAAAGATCCTTGACATCCCCCTGCAAAGGCTTGAGGACTGGATGAAGGAGAGGATCGAGGAGATAGTATTTGACCTATTCCTTGAAGAGGGCACCTTCTCCTTTGAGCTGGCCGGCGAGATCGAGATCGAGGACCCCCTCCAGATCCTTTATCTCCCAGGGCTCAATCCCCAGTTCCTTGCCATGGAGGGAACAAGGCTCCTTGATGAACGGAGAAGGGATGCGGGCAAGGTCCGGAAGGAAGAGGCCCCAAAGCCAAGACCAGATTTCAGACCATCGAGACCGGCAAAGAAGGAGGAAGCAAGGTCCACCCCAGGCCTTTCACTCCTCAAGTCCATGCTCTACGAACTCCAGAACCCCCACACGAATGCGGAAATAACCCTCCTCATACTCCGCTTTGCAAGCGAGATCATGAACAGGGCGGTCCTCTTTATGGTGAAGAAGGATCGGTTGATAGGCCTTGGACAGTTCGGGGTAAAGGTGAAGGGGAAGGATCCAAACATGGTGATAAGGGAGATAGAGATACCCCTTACAGAGGCCTCCATCTTCAAGGAGGCCATAGACTTCAAGGTGGCCATAAAGAAGAGACCCCTGAACCTCCCCGTGAATGAGAGGTTCCTGGATGCCATTGGAGGTGGAAGACCGGTGGAGGCCTTTGTAGCACCCATCATGGTGAACCAGAAGGTGGCAGCCCTTCTCTACGGGGACAACCTCCCTGAGGAGAAACCCATTGGCGATACGGAGGGGCTTGAGATATTCCTCTTCCAGGCAGGGATGGCCATGGAGAGGGCCCTGCTCGAGAGGAAGCTCTCCTCAAGGGAATGAGGCTTGTATTTTGCAAAGATTCTGGTATATTTGTTAGGACATCCCTTTCTGGGAGGGATTTTGGACTATAAGGTACTGATAGTAGAAGACTCCCCCATCACAAGGGCCCTTATCATCTCCACCCTTGAAGAGATAGACGGTTTCCAGTTCTTCGAGTCCCCAACAGGCGTGGAGGCCTTGAAGCTCCTTCCCCATCATTCCTTCAACCTCATCATCACCGATATAAACATGCCCGACATAAACGGGCTGGAACTGGTGAGCTTCATTAAGAGCAACCCTGCCTATGCCCACATCCCCCTCATAATCGTCAGCACAGAGGGCACACAGAAGGACATAGAGAAGGGGCTTTCCCTCGGTGCCGATGCCTATATAGTAA
Source organism: Deltaproteobacteria bacterium (assembly GCA_015492305.1). Lineage (GTDB taxonomy): Bacteria > Desulfobacterota > GWC2-55-46 > S146-80 > S146-80 > S146-80. The sequence continues at coordinate 21,732 of WGFJ01000107.1, read as the reverse complement.
AGCCCTTCGAACCGAGAGAACTACAGGAAGTGGTAAGGCGATACCTGCCATGTCAGAAAAGGAAATAAAGGACAGGGGCCTGCAGGAATTCCTGGGAGAAGCAGAGGAACTGCTTGAGAGATTCAACACGGGCCTCTTCAAACTGAGCGAGGACCTTCCGCAAGGGAAGGCAGATCCAGAGACCCTCAACAACCTCTTCCGTTCGGCCCACACCCTGAAGGGCATATCCGGCATGTACGGCTTTGATGAACTCTCCACCCTCAGCCACCGTCTTGAAGACCTCCTTGACAACCTAAGACTCGGAAAGACACCCTTCACAAAGGAGGTCCTCCAGTTGCTCCACAGGGGTGCTGAACTCCTTTCAAGCCTCGTGGTTGAGACAAAGGGGGTCTCAAAGGAGACAAAGCAAGGGGTGGAGGAGTTTGTTAAGGAACTGGAAAGGACCCTGAAGGAGGCAGGCCCCGAACCGGAGAGGGAGAAGGCACTCGGTATCGATGAGGCAATCCTCAAGGTCCTGACGGAGTATGAGGAACACAGGTTGAGGGAGAATATAAAGGAAGGCAGAAACCTCTTCCTCTTGAGCGTTGACCTGCCCTTTGATACCTTCGATAAAGAACTTACAGCACTCACAGAGAGGATAAAGGAACTCGGCGAACTGATAGCAACCCTTCCCAGTTCAAGTCCCGCAGAGAAGGACAGGATAAGCTTCGACCTCCTCTTCGGATCACACCTTAAAGAGGGGGAGGTAAAGAAGAGGATCGGAAAAGGTGAGCTGAAAGGCATCGGCAGGAAGCCCCAGAAGCCATCCCCACCTCCACAGGTAAAGGGACCAGCTGGAGAGGAAAAGAGCCTGAAGAGCATAAGCTCCACGGTGAGGGTGGACATCCACAAGCTCGATTCCATCATGAACACGGTGGGGGAGCTTGCCCTCTGCAAGACCATGCTCTCCCGCCTCACAGAAAGGGTAAAGTACGAACTTGGCCTCACCGACATAGCGATGGAACTTAAAAGGATAAACAGGGACCTTGAAAAGAGGATAAACTACCTCCAGACAAGCCTCCTTGAGGCAAGGATGATACCCCTCACCCAGCTCTTCGACAGACTCCAGAGGATGGTAAGGAAGCTCTCCATAGACGAGGGCAAGGAGATAGTGATGGGCCTTGAAGGGGCGGATACGGAACTCGACAAACTGATTGTAGAGGAGCTTGCAGATCCCCTCATGCACATCATAAGGAACTGCTTCGACCACGGGATAGAAGACCCCGAGGAGAGGGAGCAGAAGGGCAAACCCCGGGAAGGACACATATACCTCAGGGCCTACAGCAGGGGCAACCATGTGGTAATAGAGGTGGAGGATGATGGAAGGGGTATAGATGAGGAGAAAGTAAGGAAGAGCCTGATAGAAAAGGGGCTTGAGGACGAGTCAGAGGTGATGAAGCTCAACAAGAAGGAACTCCTCGACTACATATTCATGCCGGGCTTCTCCACAAGGAAAGAAGCGGGAGAGGTATCGGGAAGAGGGGTGGGGATGGATGTGGTAAAGAACAACATCTCAAGGCTGAGTGGCACCATAGATGTGGAGACCTGGAAGGACAAGGGTACCCGCTTCACCCTGACCCTCCCCATAACCCTTGCCATCATAAAGGCCCTCCTTGTAACCTCCGGAGGGAGGGAATACGCAATACCTGTAAACTCCATCCTTGAGATCCTGAGCACCTCCCATGAAAAGATACAGAAGATAGAAAAGAGGGAAGTGATAGACCTCAGGGGGAGGACACTGCCCCTATTGAGGCTTGAAGAGTACTTTGGGCTTCCCTGTGAGAGGGAGTCCTCCGGGGTGCTCAACATCGTTGTTGTCGGTATCGCAGAGCACAGACTGGGGATAGTGGTGGACAGGTTCATCGGAGAACAGGAGGTGGTGATAAAACCCCTTGGAAAGGTGCTGAGCGGTGTAAAGGGCTTTTCAGGGGCCGCAGAACTGGGGGACAGGACCGTCCTCATCCTGGATGCAGGGGGCATCATCCTGGACACCATGAAGGGGGTCCACAGCTCCTCACAGGTGGCAGGGAATGTATGAGGAGTACTACGGGTTGAAGGAAAGGGCCTTCTCAAAGACACCTGACCCGAGATTCCTCTATATGAGCAAGGCCCACCGTGAGGCCCTGGCAAGGCTTGAATATGTGGTGGAGGCCAGGGAGTTCATGGTCCTCACCGGCGAGATAGGCTCCGGGAAGACGACACTCTCACGGGCCCTGCTCGACAGGCTGGATGAATCCTACAGACCCATCCTTCTGATCAATCCACGGGTAAGCCCCAACCAGTTCCTCAGGGCCGTATCCAAGGGGCTGGGCATAGAAAGACCCAGGTACTTCAAGGTAGACCTCCTCGAAGAGATCTATCAGACCCTTTACGACCTGTACGAAGAGGGCGTATCACCTGTGGTCATCATCGATGAGGCCCAGCTTATCCCCGGCAAAAAGACCTTTGAAGAGATAAGGCTCCTCACCAACTTCCAGCTCGATGACACAAACCTCATCACCCTCATACTCATGGGGCAGCCAGAGCTCAGGAAGAGGCTCGATTCAGGACACTACAGGGCCTTGAGGCAGCGGATCGGCATGTTCTACCACCTTCCACCACTCAGCCTGGAAGAGACTGAGGAATACATAAACTTCAGGCTCCATGTGGCTGGAAGGGATGACCCCCTCTTCACAAAGGAGGCCATTTCCCTTATCCACAGGTTCTCTTCGGGCATCCCAAGGAAGATCAACAACCTCGCCTCCAATGCCCTCCTTGAGGGTTTTGGCAGGGATGCCCCTATCATCGACGGCGATATAATCATGGATGTGGCAAAAGACATGGGGGAACTGAAGGATACAGCCCCCGGGGAGGTGTAGTATGATTACCATCTTAAAGGAGGAACATTCAAAGGTACTGGACATGTTGAAGGCACTGAAGGGTTTAAGCCCTGAAGAGACGGCAAGGAGACTCAAGGAGATCGAAAAGGCGCTCCTTGCCCACCTTGAGAAGGAGGACAGGGATTTCTATCCGGTCCTCCAGAGGGCCTCGGAAAGGGACCAGGAGATCAGGGATACCCTCGAGGTATTCGCAAGGGACATGGAGAAGATCTCAAAGGACATCCAGCTCTTCTTTGAAAGATACTCCCGGAGCGAGGCCCTTGACATAGAGTTCATGATAGACCTTGGAAGGGTCATAACCACCCTGGAGGGAAGGATAAAGAAGGAAGAGACCATACTCTTCCCCCTCTACGAGAGGATAGCGGGTTAAATGGATATTGCAAGGATAAGGAAGAAGGCAAAGAAGAAGAAAGGGTCTCAGGAAAGGACAGACCCCCCTGTAAAGGAAGCCCCACCCCCTGCCGATAAAGAGGCGAAGGTCCCCCTCAAGATGGAAGAGGTCGAGTTTCCCACAGAAGAGGTCTACAAGATGAGCCTTGAGAAGGGGGTTGAGGAGGAAAGGAAACAGTTCCTCACCTTCTTCCTTGAGGATGAGGAGTTTGCCATCGATGTAACGGAACTGAAAGAGGTGATCAAACCAAGAGCAATCCTTGAGGTCCCCAACGCCCCGCCCTTTGTGAAGGGCATCATCTCCCTGAGGGGAGAGATAGTACCCATCATAGACCTTCGCGAAAGGCTTGGCCTCCCTCCAAAGGATATGGACAGACAGACCCGCTTCATCCTTGCCGGTCTGAACGGAGAGAAGGTGGGTCTTATCGTGGACAGGATAAGGCAGGTCATGAGGGTCTCTGAAAGGGAGATAGAACCGCCTCCACAGGTCAGAGAAGGTATAGACACGGAGTTCATAGAGGGGATAGCCCATACAGGTGAGAGGCTCATAGCCATCCTCAGGCTCTCCAGGGTGCTGAAGCTTCAGGGCACAACATAGGACAGGAAACGGTAGAGGAGATGGGACAGGAAGAGGTTGCCCTTATATCTTTCAAGTGCGGGAACGAGGTGTACGGGGTAAGGATAGATAAGGTAAAGGAGATCATCAGGTATTCCAAGACCGTTCCCATACCAAAGGCACCTGACTTTATAGATGGGGTCCTCTCGCTCAGGGGGATGGTCATACCCATCATAGATATGAGGAAGAAGTTTGGCCTCCCTCCTTCCCTGTCACCAAAGACAAGGATCATAATCATTCAGGTCGAGGGCAGGATCGCCGGTATAATAGTGGATGAGGTAAAAAGGATCGTAAAGGTCCGGAAGGAGGAGATCCAGCCACCACCTGAGGTGGCAAAGGGCATAGGTTCTGAGTTCCTTGAAGGCGTCTGTGAAGATGAAGAGGGGATCCTTTTCCTTCTAAATATGGACAAGGTATTGACCACCAAAGAGAAGATCATCCTCGAGGAGTCTTTAAAGAAAAAGTCAGGAAGGGGGAAGAAATGAAAAGGGTGGAAACCGGTATCCTTCAAAGGATCCACTGGAGGGTTACCATCTTCACGGCCTTTTTCCTTTTCCTTGCCATGGGGATAACAACCTTCATACACCTGAGCGACACAAAGGAGGACTACCTGAAAGAGGTCAAGGAAAGACTGGAGGGCGTGGGGGCCTACATAGAGAACAGGGGGGATCTGGAGTTAAGACCCTTTCTCTCCTCTGTGAAGGAGATAGACCCTGCAATAGGATGGATCACCCTTGTAGATGGGGAAGGAAACCCCGTGGCATCAAGTGGGGATCAGGATGGCTCTGTAAGGTTCCCAGGGATCAGCCATGTGAAGGAGGCCTCCCTCTCCGAGGCCGGTGACACCTACCGGGTAATAGTTCCCCTCAAGGACGGAAAGCGCTACCTTGTGGGAGGCATACCGAAGGGCCTCATAAAGAAGGAACTCTCCGAAAGATGGGGCATATCCCTGGCCATACTCTTCCTTGCCCTCTTCCTTTACATCCCTGCTGCCCACCTCTTCCTCAAAAAGGATTTTACCCGTCCCGTGGAGTTGCTCCTCCGTCACATAGAGCATGTGGCAAGGGGTGACATCTCCCACGATGCAAGGTTAAGGGGCAAAGGGGAGATAAGGGCCCTCACCATGGCCTTGAACGAAGCGGTTAGAGGGGTGAGGGCCATGATAGGGGAGATAAAGGAGATCGGCCACAAGCTCATCGAAGAGGTTGGAAGGGTGGATGAGGTGCGTAAGTCCATCGATTCAGGCACATACAGGCAGGCAGAGGCCATAGGGGAGACAAAGGCCTCCATAGAGGAGTTCCAGCGAAACATAGAGGGCATATCCAAGAGCATAACAACCCTCCTTGGCCTTGCTGAAGAGACGGCATCCGCCGTCCTCCAGATGGCCTCCTCCATAGAAGAGGTGGACGGCAATGTGGAGGACCTCACCATCTCCATAGGCCAGACATCATCCTCCATCGAGGAGATCACCACCTCCCTCAAGGAGGTGGCAAAGGCCATAGAGGACCTCTCAACCAGTGCCGATGAGACCGTGGCTTCTCTATCCCAGATAGATGCATCCATAAAGGACATAGAAGAAAATGCAACGGCCAATGCAAAGCTATCCCAGGAGGCAGCCCTTGAAGGTGAGAAGGGGCTTGAGGCCGTAAAGAAGACCCATGTAGGGATGGAGAGGATAAAGGACTCGGTCAATGCCATTGCCCATATCATCGATGAACTCTGCAGGAGCTCCAGGGAGATCGGGAAGATCCTCACCGTGATAGACGAGGTGGCAGAAGAGACAAACCTCCTTGCCCTCAACGCAGCCATCCTTGCAGCCCAGGCAGGAGAATACGGCAAGGGATTCGGGGTGGTTGCTGAAGAGATCAGGGAACTGGCAGAAAGGACATCATCCTCCACAAAGGAGATAGATACCATCATCAAGGGCATACAGATACAGACCGAAAAGGCCATGGCATCCGTGAAGGAGGGTATGGGGAAGGTGGAGGAAGGGGAAAGGCTATCGAAGGAGACCATCGCTGTCCTCTCATCCATCCTCCAGTACTTTGAGAAGGCCCGTGATATGGGACAGATGATAGCAAAGGCAACCAAGGAACAGGCAAGGGGAAGCAGGGAGGTAACTCAGAACCTTCAGAGGATAACAGAGACCATCCACCACATAGCCAAGGCCACCCAGGAACAGTCAAAGGGAAGTGAACAGATCGCCTATGCCGTTGAGAGGATGAAGGACCTTTCCTCACAGATAAAGAAGGCCACAAAGGAACAGGCCGATGGAAGCAAGTCCATATCGACCAACATGGAAAAGGTCACCGCTGCAACGGAGAGGATAGAGAAATCGATCGCCATACAGAAGGAAAGCCTTGAAAGGATAGTAGAGGCAATGAACAAGAACCAGGAGACCATGGTGGAGAACCAGAAGACGGTCCACACCCTTGGGAGGACCGTTGAGGGGCTCAAACACTGCATAGACGACCTGATAAGCGGGATAGAGAGATTCAAACTCGAGGGGGAGGCGGATGAGAGAGAGCTTTCTTAAGTCCCTTGGCTTCAAGATCGCAGTTATAGTGATCCTGAGCATAGGCCTCATCGGTGGCACATCCTTCTTCAGCATATACTACAAGCAGAGGAGCATGTTTACCGAGATGGCAGAGGAGAAGGTCGAGGCCCTGACCTCCCTTGTTGAATCTGCCCTTGTAAAGGCCATGCTGAGCGGGAGACCGGAGGATGTGGAGGGCATCCTTGTCAGACTCGTGGAAGAGCAGAAGGACATAAGGGAGATCAACATCTACTCCCACCAGTGGAAGAGGACCTTTTCATCTGATCCCGCCAAGAGGAGGACATGGATAGACAGATCCAGGGCAGAGGAATGCCTCGTATGCCATGCCCTGCCCCCAAAGGAGAGACCCAGGACGGTGTTCCTTGAGAGGGATGGTGAGAAGATCCTGAGGGGCGTAAGACCCATAACAAAGAGGGAGGAGTGCAAGAAGTGCCATCCCCAGGAGGAGAAGTGGAGGGGCATGCTGGTGATGGATGTATCCACAAGGTCTCTGGAGGACAAGCTCCTCTCCAACATGGTGTGGGTATTTAGCGGTGGTGCCATAACCTTCTTTGCCCTTGTGGCAGCCATATTCCTCTCCATCAACAGAACAGTAACGACCCCTATCGGAAGGATCATCGAGACCCTTAAGACCATAGGTTCTGGAAGACTCACCCAGAGGATTGACAACCCCATAGCAGAGAGGGAGGATTCTATAGGGATCCTCGCAAGGTCCATAAACGATATGGCCTCCTCCCTCCAGAAGATGGTATCCGATGTGCTCCTCCTCACCTCAAAGATAGATTCCGCATCAAAGGAGGTGGTAGCGCACACCGCTCACCTCCTTGAGGGCGCAGAGGACCAGAAGGTTGCAGCCATAAGGACAAGGGACTCCATCGAGAAGACAAGGACCTCCTCCCTCCATATCTCGGAGAGGGTGGACCAGCTTTCAAACCTCACGGAAGAAACCTCATCTGCCCTCCTTGAGATGACGGCCTCCATCGAGGAGATATCCGAAAGCGTCCACGGTGTTGCAAAGGGTGTGGAGGATACCACATCCTCCATTTCGGAGATGCTTGCATCCATCAAGGAGATCGCAGGAAGCACCCAGGGGCTCTCTGCATCTGCAACCCAGACAGCTGCCTCCATGAACGAGATGGCGGCCTCCATAAAGGAGATAGAAAACAATGCGGTTAACACCTTTGATCTCTCCCAGAAGGCTTCCATGGAGGCTGAAGAGGGGTATAAAGCAGTGGCAGAGACCATGAAGGGCATAGAAGAGACAAAGATGGTCATAAAATCCCTTTCAGAGAGGCTGAACAAACTCGGTGAACGGTCCATGGAGATAGGCAAGATCCTCACCATAATCGACCAGATAGCGGATCAGACCAACCTTCTGGCCCTGAATGCCTCCATCATCGCTGCCCAGGCAGGTGAGGGGGGTAAGAGCTTCGGTGTTGTGGCCTCGGAGATAAAGAAGCTCTCAGAAGAGACAACGGCCTCCACAAGGGAGATATCGTCCCTCATCGAAGCGGTCCAGTCAGAAACCGATGAGGCCCTGAAGGAGATGGAGGCCGGCGAGGAGAGGATGGAAAAAAGCATGGAACTCGCCCTCAAGGCCAACAGCACCCTTAAAGGCATTCTTGAGAACGCCAAGAGATCGGCAGAGATGGTGCAGGAGATAGTGAGGGCCACAAAGGAGCAGACAAAGGGAACCACCTATGTGACAGAGGCCATGGAGGATGTGAAGGACATGATAGAGAGGATCGCAAGGGCCACCCAGGAGCAGAGCCAGGGGGCGGAGTTCATAGGCAGGCAGATAGAGATCATGAAGGAACTCACATCCCAGGTGAAGAAGGCCACAGCAGAACAATCCGAAACCAGCAGGCAAATCTCCCGGTCCATGACAGCCATAAACGAGAGGTTGAAGGAGATAAACAACGATACCACCAGGCAGAAGGAGGAGAGTGAACGGGTGATGGAGGCCGTAGAAGAGATCGTTAGCATCTCCGAAAGGAACACAAGGAATGTAAAGGACATAGAGGAGACCCTTCACACCCTGACACAGGAGGTGGAAGACCTCAAGAAGGGACTTGGAGGCTTTGAGCTGTGAAGATCCTGGTAGCCCACGGAGACAAAGAGGTGGTCCTGGAGATAACAGAAATCCTCAAAAGGCACGGCCTCACCCCGATCCCTGTTGAAGAGGGTGTAAAGGCCCTGCAACTCCTTGAGCTGGAAAGGCCCAGGGTGGCCATCATAGATGTGGCCCTCCCGAAGATACCCGGTTTTGAGATATGCGACTTCCTGCGGCAGACCGAGGACCTGAGGGATGTAAAGGTCCTCCTTGTGACATCCGTATACGACAAGAGGAGGTACAGGAGACCCCCTGCATCCCTCTACGGGGCAGATGACCTCATCGAAAGTCATGACATTAAGGATACCCTCATGCCCAAGGTAAGGGGACTCCTTGAAAGGAGGAAGAAGGAGAGGATGGATCGCTATGGAAAGCCCCAGTATCCAGGACATTGAGGCATACCTCAACCACCCGGAAGAAGAGGTAAGGAGAAAGGGCCTTGAAGGGCTCCTCTTCCATCCACCAAAGGATGTTGCACCCCTGATCATGAAGGCCCTCGGGGACAGGAGCTGGAGGGTGAGGAAGCATGCCGTAGAGATCATAAGCAGGTTCCCTGGCAGAGAGGAGCTCATACCCTGCCTGATAGAGGGTCTGAGAAACGAGGACAATGTAGGTCTGAGGAATGCCTGCGTGGAAGCCCTGATCCGGATGGGTAAAGCAGGCCTTCCCTTCTTGAAGGAGATCATAAAGGATGAAGACAGGGATGTCAGGAAGTTTGCAGCAGATATCATGGGGGAGATCGGGGAAGAGGAGGCCATAGACTGCCTCCTGGAGGCCACCGGGGACAAGGATGAGAACGTAAGGATAGCAGCCATAGAGGCGATAGGGAAGATAGGGGGTGAGAAGGGAACCACCCTGCTCCTTGGCCTCCTCAGAAGGGGTGATACAACCACAAAGTTCACCATCCTCGAGACCCTTAGTGGCACAAAGGGCCCTATCCCCCTTGAAGAGGTCTACAGGGTCCTTGACAACAGGATACTCAAGAAGGCGGCCTTCGATCTCCTGAAGGAGGTGGGCGATGAGTCCTCCCTGCCCTATCTTGTAGAGGGTCTTAAGGACCACTCCCAGGTGGTGGTTGAATCCGCCATGAGGGCGATCTACTGGCTCCTTTCCAGGAGACCGGAGATGGAGGAGAGGCTGGGAGAGGAACTTGAGGGGACCAGAGAGGATATGAGGGAGAAGGTCAGAAGGGCCCTCTATTCCGACTCGGTGGAGACAAAAAGGGGGGCCATATTGATGGCAGGACTCCTCCGAGATCCTAACCTCATCCCCCACCTGCTCAGGATCATGGAAGAGGGGCTGGAAGGCATGATAGTGAAGGCCATCCTCTCCATGGAGGAGGCTGGAAGGACCCTCCTAAAGATCTTCCCCGGAGAGGACCCGAAGACAAAGGCAGGCATCTGCTACATCCTTGGAAGGCTCAGGTACAAGGATGCAGAGGAGATACTCCTCCAGTGCCTTGAAGAGGAGAATGGCCACCTGAGGGCATCAGCAGCCACAGCCCTCGGAGAGATAGGCTCAAAGAGGGCCATAGATCCCCTTATAAACCTCCTGAACGACCCCTATGAAGACGTGAGGACCGCTGCGAGGAAGGCCCTCTCCACACTGGGAAGGGGGGAAGAGGGTTTCCTTGAAAGGATGAGGGGGCTCCTTTCCTCCCCCTCTTCCCACATGAGGAGGCATGTGATCACCATCCTCGGAACGATAGGGGGAAAGAAGGAGACAGAGACCCTGTCCCTTGGCCTCAAGGACGAGGACCCAGAAGTGAGGAGCACCACTGTCAGGGTGATAGGGGAGGCAGGACTCAAGGAGATGGTCGAAGAGATAATAGCGGCCCTCACGGATGAATCCCCCGCTGTGAGGAGAGAGGCCGCAAGGGTCCTTGGCAGGTGGCGTTGCAAAGAGGCCGAAGGGCCATTACTGCTGCTGCTAACGGACGAAGACATATGGGTGAGGTGCGAGGCCATAGAGGGGCTTTCCCTCATAAAGGGGGAAAGGGCCCTATCCACAATAAGGGAAGAGGCCCTGAAGGGAAAGGGTATCATTGCTATAAAGGCCATAGAGGCCCTGAAGAGGATGGATCCCGAAGGGTCGATAGATGTCTTTCTTGAATGCCTCGAAAGGGAGGAGAAGGAGATAAGAAAGGCCTCCCTTGAGGCCCTGCAGGGCATCCTCGATAAGGAGCGGGTGGATCGGGTCCTTCCCTTCCTCAAAGGCAAGGAATGGGATCTGAGGAACGAAGCTGTGAAGACCGTGGCCTCCCTTGGTCCCTCTTCCCTCCCCTATCTTGAGGAGGCCCTGAAGGAGGAATCGGATCCAACCGTCCTCAAGACCCTGGAAGAGGCCATTGTGAGACTCAGAAAAGGGGATCGAAATGTTTGAGGAGCCAAGGATCCCCATGTCTGAAGAGGAATTCAGACTCATAAGGGATTTTATCCACCAGCGGTGTGGGATCTTCTTCGACGGGGGCTCAAAGTTCCTCCTCGAAAGGAGGCTGAACCACAGGCTTGAGATCCATAACCTCAAGAGCTACAAGGACTACCATCGCTTCCTCCTTTACGACCCAGGAAGGGAGGAGGAACTCAATGCGGTGCTCGACCTCCTCACCACCAACGAAACCTACTTCTTCAGAGAGAAGTGCCAGCTCAAGGCCTTCACCGAAGAGATCCTTCCAGAGATAATGGAAAGGAAGGAGAACAGGAAGATAAGGATATGGAGTGCAGGTTGCTCCACAGGGGAAGAACCCTACACCATAGCCATGCTTGTGCTGGAGAAGGGCCTTGTCCCTGAATGGGACGTGGAGATCTTCGCAAACGACATAAGCCAGAGGGTCCTTCAGGTGGCAAGGAAGGGGGTATACACGGAATCCTCCTTCAGGGCCACCGATGAGTACTACAAGAGGAGGTTCTTCGAACCCATTGAGAAGGGAAGGTACAGGATAAAGGAGGAGGTGAAGAGGCTTGTGAGGTTCGGCCACCTCAACCTCCTTGACAGGGAACGGCTGTGGCTCGTGGGGAAGGTGGATGTGATCTTCTGCAGGAATGTGATCATCTACTTCGACAGGGAGGCAAAGAAGAAGGTGATAGAGAACCTCTACGACAGGCTCATAGAAGGTGGATACCTCCTGCTCGGCCACTCCGAGTCACTCATAGGCATATCAACAGCCTTTGTGCTCCAGTCCCTTAAGAACGACCTTGTATATCGCAAACCCTTCTCCTGCGGGGAAGTGGAAGACAAAGTAATGATGGCAAAGAGGTGACCATGAAGGATCTGCGTGCGGAAAAGGGATCTACCCACCCCCCAATGAGGGTCCTTGTTGTTGACGACTCTGCATACAGCAGGAGGACCCTCAAGAAGATCCTGGAATCCCATCCAGAGATCAAGGTTGTAGGAACAGCCGGAAACGGCAAGGAGGCCCTGAAGCAGGTGGCCCTTTACAGGCCTGACCTCATAATCCTTGACCTTGAGATGCCGGAGATGGATGGCTTCACCTTCCTCAGGGTCCTGATGAAGAAGGACCCTTTGCCTGTGATAGTGGTGAGCAAGGAGGACGGAGAAAGGGGGGTCTTCAAGGCCATGGATCTTGGGGCCGTTGACTTCCTGCTGAAGCCCACAAAGAAGGTCTCCCCAAAGCTCTTCGAGATCAGGGAAGAGCTCCTTGACAGGGTCCTTTCCCTGAGGGGGATCAGGCCAAGACCTGTGGAGACCCTGGGCGTCATGGAGGAAGGAGAAGTCCCTGATAAAGGGCTGCATCGGGTGGAGGCCATCGCCATCGGTGCCTCCACAGGGGGGCCATCAGCGATCCACTGGATCCTCACCCAGATAGGGTATATCCCCTCTGCTGTGCTCCTCTCCCAGCACATGCCTCCTGGCTTTACAAAGGCCTTTGCAGAAAGGCTGGACAGGGAGTGCTCCATGGAGGTAAAGGAGGCCGAGGAGGGGGAGATTGTAAGACCTGGCAGGGTCCTCATAGCCCCGGGTGGGTTCCATATGGTCTTTGAGAAGAAGAGGGGAAAGATAAAGGTGAGGCTTATAAAGGCGAAGAAGGGGGACAAATATGTTCCTTCCATAGACAGGATGCTTGAGTCTGCTGCCCTTGTATGGGGGAACAAGCTCATGGGTGTCATCCTCACAGGGATGGGCAGGGATGGTGCCCTTGGGGCAAGAAAGGTAAAGGAAAGGGGCGGATACCTCGTTGCCGAATCCAGGGAGACATCCCTCATATTCAGCATGCCAGAGGCTGCCATCTCAACAGGCCTTGTGGATGAAGTGCTTCCCCTGTATGCCATAGGGGAGAGGATAGTGAAATGGTCAAGACCACAAAGGTCTTGATAGAGAAGGTGGGGTGTGATAGATTTTAGGACACAAGTCTATGGCGAGGGACAACTTGAAGAATAAAAAGGGAGATACGGAGAACCTCTTTGCAAGGGCCGAGGAATTCCTCCAGATCTTCAAGAAGGGGGCAGAGTTCACCCAGGAACTGCTCAAGGAGAACGAAAGGCTGAGGTTCAGGATCCTCAAACTCCAGGAGGAGGTGAAGGCCCTCAAGAAGGGGGCAGCCAACCCGGATGTGGAGGAACTCAGGAGGCGGGTCAAGGAACTGGAAAGGGAAAAGGAGGAATTGCTCAGGCGCTTCAAGGAGGTGGAAGAGGAAAACAAGGACTTTGCCGCCAAGTACGTGGAGGTGGAAGAGGAGAACAACACCCTTGCCAACCTCTATGTGGCAAGCTACCAGCTCCACTCAACCCTTGACTTCCACGAGGTCCTCCAGATAATAATGGAGATCATAATAAACCTCATAGGGGCCGAGATCTTCGCCATCCTCCTCCTCGATGAGAAGACGAGGAAGCTGAATGCAGTGGCTGCAGAAGGGGTTGAGCTCGAGGATATACCACCCATAAGCCCTGGTGAGGGCATCATCGGAGAGGCCGCTGAGAAGGGGGAAAACTACCTGTGCCAGTCCATAGGTCCCTTCAGGATCTTCGATCCGGAAAAACCCATTGCAGCCATCCCCCTCAAGATAAAGGACAAGACCATCGGGGTAATAGCCATATACAAGCTCCTCCAGCAGAAGGAAAGGTTCACAGACCTCGACAGGGAACTTTTTACACTGCTGGCCGGCCACGCTGCAACGGCCATATTCAGTGCAAGGCTCTACTCTGAATCGGAAAGAAAGCTGTCCACCTTCCAGGGCTTTATAGAACTCTTGACTAAGGACTGATGTCCATGGGGCACCATATCCTTGTTGTTGAAGACTCACCCACCATGAGACAGCTCCTCCACTTCACCCTGAAGAGGCTCAAAGGGGTGGAGGTCCTTGAGGCCGGAGACGGTGTGGAGGGATACAAGGTCCTCACCTCAAACAAGGTGGATCTCATCGTTGCCGACCTCAACATGCCTGTGATGGATGGACTCAAGATGATAAGCATGATCAAGGGCAACCCTGCCTACAGGGAGATCCCGATAGTCGTGGTGACCACCGAGGGAGGGGAGGAGGACAGGAAAAAGGCCATGGCCCTTGGGGCAAATGCGTATATAACAAAACCCATCCAGACCTCCCAGCTCCTCTCGGTTGTAAAGGGGTTACTCAACATTGGATAGATCAAGGGTTAAATCAAGGTCTGCGCTGATCATACTCCTCCTCATCCTCCTTGGTTGCAGCAGGTGGGAGATAAAGAAAGGCGAAACCCCTGAAGAGCTCTACAGACAGGGACTTGCCTTCTACTACAAGGAAAGGTACACCACGGCCCTGGAGAGGTTCCAGGAGATCCTGAATCGCTACCCCTTAAGCAGTTATGCCACAGAGGCGTCACTCCTCATAGCCGATTCCTATTACTACAGGGGCGATTACGAAAAGGCCTACAGGGGCTACTCGGAGTTTGCAAGCCTCCACCCCACCCATCCAAAGGCCCCCTATGCCCTCTTCCAGAAGGCCATGAGTGCCTACAGCATGATGGACACCATAGACAGGGAGCAGGAAAACACCAAGAAGGCCCTTTCTGCCTTCGAGGATCTTATAAGGATGTACCCAAAGAGCAGATACGCAGAAAGGGCAAGGACCCTTGCCTCCCTGTGCCGCAGGAGACTGGCCAGACATGAACTCTATGTGGGGGACTTCTACTTCAAGAAGGGCCACTACATGGGGGCCATAGGGAGGTTCCAGAGGGTGGTGGAAGCCTATCCTGATTCAGGGGTGGCCGACAGGGCCCTCTTCAGGATGGGCGAGGCCTACCTCAAAATGGGGGAGAAGGAAAAGGCCCTTGAAGCACTCTCAAGGCTTATAGACTCCTTCCCCAACAGTGGATACGCTGCAAAGGCACGGAAGAAGGTAAAAACCATCCGGGGGAAAGAAGATGGCTGAATGGAAGGATCTCTACACCCTTGCAAAGGAGGCCTATGAGAAGAAGGACTACAAAGGGGCTGTGGAATACCTTGAAAGGATCCTTAAGGATCACAAGGACTTTGCGGACATCTACAACTTCCTCGGGATCGTCAAGCACGAATACGGGGACTACAACGGGGCTATAGATGCCTTCAGACGGGCCGTGGAGATAAACCCCAACTACATCGAGGCCCTCCTCAACCTATCGGTCACCTACAACGATGTGGGGGAATACAGGAAGGCCCAGGAGGCTTACCGTCAGGCCAAAAGGGCCCATCCAGGGAGGCTCAATACATCCCTTGATCCCTTTGTAAGGGGAAAGCTTGCCAACATGTATGCCGAGATAGGCGAGATATACTACAAGATAGGTCTTCCGGAGGAGGCCATAAAGGAATTCGAAAAGGCCCTCCACCTCAAACCCGATCTCGTGGATGTGAAGGTAAATCTCGGAGTGGCTTACAGGGACATAAGGCGGTTCCCGGAGGCAATCAAGGAGTTTGAAGAGGCAAAGGCCCTTAATAGCAACTATCTTGCGGCAGGGCTGAACCTTGGACTTACCTATTACCTCATGGACAACAACAAGAAGGCCATAGAAGAGTGGAAGAAGGTCCTCTCCCTGGATCCTGGAAACGAAAGGGCAAAGATGTATCTCAGGCTTGCCGGTATCCGGGTCTGATCAGCCCTCTTCCTCCTTCTTCAGCTCCTTTATGAGTTCCTTTATCCTCCTGTCGAGGCTGTTTACCTTCTTTTCCAGCTTGACAAACTCATCCTTTGTGACGATGTCCATCTTCTCAAGGGTCTCCTTGATCCTTCCCCTCATCTTCTCTTCAAAGGCCTTTCTCTCCTCCTCTGCCTTGGAGAGGATCTTCTTAAAGAGTTCCTCCCCCTCCTCCTTGCTCACCTCACCCTTCTCCTCCATCTCCTTGATGAGTTCCCTCAGCTTCTCCTCGCTCAAGGAGATGATGCCCAGCCCCATCAATGCCAGCTTTTTCAGGATCTCTGCCATCACGGACCTCCTCTCTTGAGTTATTGGGCCTCACGACCCTGCAAAAGGGTGTACACCTCTTCCACAGCCCTCTTGAGGCCTTTGGGATCCTTGCCCCCTGCCTGGGCCATATCCGGTCTTCCCCCTCCTCTCCCACCTATGTACCTTGCAAGCTCCCTTACCATATGGCCTGCATGGAACCTCTTTGTAAGATCCTTGGTAAGGGCAATGAGCAGGAAGGCCCTGTCCTCAACACTCCCTCCAAGGGCAATCACCCCTGAACCAATCCTCTCACGCAACCTGTCGGCCCAGAGCCTTAGCTCCTCCGGGCCCTCAGCATCCACAACACCGGAGACCACCTTTATACCATCCACTTCCCTCACCCGGGACAGGAGGGAAGCCACCTTGAGATCCACAATCCTGGCCTTAAGGCCCTCCACTTCCTTTTCCATCTCTTCGTATCTCTTCAACAACCTCTCAAACCTCTCCTCCACATCTTTCCTGCTGCCCTTGAGCCTCCTGGCCATCCTTTCGAGCACCTTCTCGTCGGCCTTCATGGACCTGTAGGCCACCTCCCCTGTTACCGCCTCTATCCTCCTCACACCTGCAGCAACAGCGCTCTCGCTGAGGATCCTGAAGAGGCCTATCTCCCCTGTCCTCTTCACATGGATGCCACCACAGAGCTCCTTGCTCACATCATCGATGGAGACGAGTCTCACCAGATCCCCGTACTTCTCATCAAAGAGGGCTATGGCACCCCTTTTCAGGGCCTCCTCAAAGGGAAGGAACTCGGTAGAGACCTCAAGGTCCTCCCTCACAAGACGGTTCACCTCGGCCTCTACCCTGTCCAGCTCCTCCTGGGTGAGGGACGAGAAGTGGGAGAAATCGAACCTCAATCTTTCAGGGGTCACAAGGGAGCCGGCCTGTCTCACATGGTCACCAAGGAATCGCCTCAAGACGGCATGGAGCAGGTGGGTGGCTGTGTGGTTCAGGCTTGTCGCCTTCCTCCGGGAGGCATCAGGGAGGAGTTCCACCACATCCCCCTTCCTCAAGACCCCTCTCCTTATCCTTCCCTTATGGACTATGAGATCAGGGGCAGGCCTCTTCGTATCCATCACCTCAACGTGGAGGCCCTTCCCCTCTATGAACCCCCTGTCACCTACCTGACCCCCTGCCTCACCGTAGAAGGGGGTCTCCTCGACAACGATGCCAACCTCCCCTTCCCCTGCCTCATCAACGATCCTTCCATCCTTTATGAGGGCAACAACCCTGGAAACACCCCTTACCTCTGTGTAGCCTGTAAACCTCGTCCTTATCCCCTGATCAAGGAGCCTCCTTAGGGCCTCCTCCTCTTCTGTCACCTCCCCACCTCTCCAGGCCTCCCTTCCCCTCCTCCTCTGCTTCTCCATCTCTTCTTCAAAGCCCCTCGTATCCACTCCAAGCCCCTCTTCCCTTGCCACATCCATGGTGATGTCTATGGGAAAGCCGTATGTATCATAGAGCCTGAAGATGCACTCACCAGGGATCTCCTTTCTCCCTTCCCTCTTCAACTCCTCAAGCATCTGAGAAAGGACCTCAAGGCCCCTGTCAAGGGTCTCAAGGAACCTCTCCTCCTCACCCTCCACCACCTTCTTCATGAAGCCCCTGGCATCAAGCAACTCTGGATAGGTATCCCCCATTACCTCTACGACCCGCTCACAAACAGAGGTAAGGAAGGGCCTCTCTATGCCGAGACGCCTTCCATGGCGGGCAGCCCTCCTCAGTATCCTCCTCAGCACATACCCCCTTCCCTCATTTGAGGGTATGAGCCCCTCGGCTACAAGGAAGGCTATGGCCCTGCTGTGATCGGCTATGACCCTTATGGAGAAGTCATCCTCCTCCCCTACACCATACCTCCTGCCACTTATCCCCTCTATCCTCTCGATGATGGCCCTGAAGATGTCTATACCGTAATCACCCTTTACACCCTGGAGGATGGATGCAAGGCGTTCAAGGCCCATCCCTGTATCGATGCTTGGCCTTGGAAGGGGGTTCAGCCTTCCCTTTGCATCCCTGTTGTACTGCATGAAGACGAGGTTCCAGAGTTCAAGGAAGCGGTCGCAGGAGCAACCGACCCTGCAATCCGGCCTCCCGCAGCCCACTTCCTCGCCCTGATCTATTATGATCTCCGAACAGGGACCGCACGGGCCGGTATCACCCATGGACCAGAAGTTATCCTCCTCACCCATCCTGACGATCCTCTCCCCCGGCAACCCTGCCACCTTCTTCCAGATCCCGGCAGCTTCATCGTCCTCCCTGAAGACCGTTACCCACAGCCTGTCCTTTGGAAGCCTGAGGACAGAGGTGAGGAACTCCCAGGCCATGGCTATGGCCTCCTCCTTGAAATAGTCCCCGAAGGAGAAGTTCCCGAGCATCTCGAAGAAGGTGTGGTGCCTCAGGGTCCTGCCAACATTCTCAAGGTCGTTGTGCTTCCCGCCAGCCCTCAGACACTTCTGGACCGTCACAGCCCTTGTATAGGCCCTCTTCTCCTCTCCAAGGAAGACCCCCTTGAACTGCACCATCCCTGCATTGGTAAAGAGGAGGGTCGGATCGGTCCTCGGGATGAGGGGAGAACTGGGGACATGGGTGTGTCCCTTACCCTTGAAGTAGTCTACAAAGAGCTTCCTTATCTCCCCTGTCTTCATTCAGAAACCCTCCAGATCGCTTTCTATCTCCTTTTCCCCTTCCCCTTCTTCCACACCCTCCCACCTCTGATCACTTACGGATGTGATGCCCTTCACCTTGAGGGCAAAATCGGAGGGATTGCTTGCCTGACGGAGGGCCTCTTCGTAGGAGATGAGCCCCTTCTGGAGGAGATTCAGCAGGGACTGGTCAAAGGTCTGCATACCATAGGTGGTATATCCAGTGGCTATTGCCTCGGCTATCTCCTTCGTCCTCTCCTTATCCATGATGCATTCCCTTATCCTTGCCGTAGACACCATCACCTCCACAGCAGGCACCCTTCCCTTCCCATCCTTCCTGGGCACGAGTCTCTGGGATATGACGGCCTTCAGCACAGTGGCCAGTTGCAACCTTATCTGCTTCTGCTGGTAAGGGGGGAAGGAGGAGACGATCCTGTTTATCGATTCAGTGGCATCAAGGGTGTGGAGGGTGCTCAACACCAGGTGCCCTGTCTCGGCAGCGGTAAGGGCTATCTCCATGGTCTCCACATCCCGCATCTCGCCCACGAGGATGACATCAGGGTCCTGCCTCAGGGCCCCCCTGAGGGCATCTGCAAAGGAGACGGCATCTATCCCTATCTCCCTCTGGGTTATGATGCTCTTCTTATCCCTGTGAAGGAACTCTATTGGATCCTCTATAGTGATTATGTGGGCTGTGCGGGTGTTGTTTATATAGTCGATCATGGAGGCAAGGGTTGTGGACTTTCCACACCCTGTGGCACCTGTAACAAGGACAAGGCCCCTCACCTCCCCTGCTATCTTCTCGAGTATCTTCGGGAGGTTGAGTTCCTCAAAGGAGAGGATGTAGGTGGGTATGACCCTGAAGACGATTCCAACCGTGCCCCTCTGGGTGAATATGTTTGCCCTGAACCTCCCGAGGCCAGGGATACTGTATGCAAGGTCCACCTGGTGTTCCCTCCGGAACCTCTCCTTCTGATCCTCGTTCATTATGGCTGCGCCGAGCCTGCTCACATCTTCAGGCCTCAGCCTCTCCACCCCCTTTACAGGTATGAGCCTTCCATCTATCCGGAAGATGGGAGGCAGGCCGCTCTTGAAGTGTATGTCAGAGGCCCTCTCCCTGAGGGCAAGGGCAAGTACCTTCTTCAGGTCTATCATCCCTGCTCCTTGAGGAGGCCGTAGTGCCTCAGTATCTCCCTTTCTATCTCCTCCCTCACTTCAGGGTTCTCCTTGAGGTAGGACCTTGCATTCTCCCTTCCCTGCCCCATCCTCTCCCCCTTGTAGGAGTACCATGTCCCGCTCTTCTCGATTATACCCAGGGAAGAGCCTATATCTAACACGTCCCCTTCCCTTGATATGCCCTCACCATAGAGGACATCGAACTCGGCCTCCTTGAAAGGTGGTGCGAGCTTGTTCTTCACCACCTTGACCCTCGTCCTGTTACCCACAACGGTGTCGCCCTGCTTTATGGCCCCTATCCTCCTTATATCCATCCTCACAGAGGCATAGAACTTCAGGGCATTGCCTCCGGTAGTGGTCTCTGGATTCCCGAAGAAGGTGCCTATCTTCTGCCTTATCTGGTTTATAAAGACCATGCAGGTCCTGGACTTGCTTATGGTGGCCGTGAGCTTCCTCAGGGCCTGGGACATGAGCCTTGCCTGGAGACCCATATGGGCATCCCCCATGTCCCCCTCAAGCTCCGCCCTGGGGACAAGGGCAGCCACGGAATCAACGACAAGGATATCCACCGCCCCACTCCTGACGAGGACCTCTGCGATCTCAAGGGCCTGCTCCCCTGTATCAGGCTGGGATACAAGAAGCTCCGCTGTATTCACCCCGAGTCTGGAGGCATAGCTCACATCAAGGGCATGCTCCGCATCTATAAAGGCAGCCACCCCGCCATCCTTCTGGGCCTCCCTTATCATATGGAGGGCAAGGGTGGTCTTTCCCGAGGATTCTGGACCGAATATCTCCACCACCCTTCCCCTCGGGACCCCTCCGATGCCAAGGGCGATATCAAGGGAGAGTGAACCGGTGGATATGGATGGCACCTCAAGGACAGGATGATCCTTGCCAAGCTTCATGATCGATCCCTTCCCGAACTGCTTCTCTATCTGCATCAGTGCCATCTCTATGGCCTTGCTCTTATCCCCCTCTACCTTCATCCTTTACCTCCCATACAGGTCTTTCCCCCTCCAAGAGCCGCCTCAAGCAGGCAGGTATAGACAGCTCCGGTGGGTCTCAGGGTACTGCTAAAGAGAGAGATGGAGGTAACCTCCATCCTTCCCATCTCCTCCTCCCTGAAGGAAAGGAGCCTCTCTGTCCACCTTTCATCAGGGATTTTCTTTATTCTACCAAAGGTTATATGTGGATGGAAGGGTCTTTTTTCCCTTTCAAAACCGATCCCCTCAAAGGCCTCTTCCAGTTCCCTCTGAAGATCGTAAAGGGGCGTGTGGTTCTCCACACCCACCCATACAACCCTGGGCCTTTTAAGGGTGGGGAAACATCCAACCCCCCGGATATTGAGGCTGAAGGGAGAGGATGAAAGGGCCACCCTCTCAACCACCCCTTTCACCTCCTTGAGCCTATCCTCCTTTACATTGCCAAGGAACTTGAGGGTAAGGTGGAGGTTCTCACCCCTGACCCATGAGACACCCCCCAGGCCCTGGAGTTCCCTCTGGACCTTTACGATCCTCTCCCTGATCCGTTCTGGTAGTTCGATGGCAACAAAGAGCCTCACTCTATACCCTCGATGCGCCTTCTGAGTATCTCAAGGGCCCATCTCGCCGAAAGGGTCTTTATCTCATCCCTGTCCCCATCGAACCTGAAGCCCCTGACGATCGTCTCCTCCCCATCACTAAGACCTATGAACACGGTCCCAACAGGTTTTTCCTCGCTGCCACCACCAGGACCTGCTATGCCTGTTACAGAGAGCCCTATGTCGGTCTTTCCGTAATCCCTTGCACCCCTTGCCATCTCTGCTGCAACCTCTCTGCTCACAGCCCCGAAGATTCGCAGAAGCCTGTAAGGGACACCAAGGGCCCTTTCCTTTATCTCGTTGTGGTAGGCCACAATACCACCCATGAAGTAGTC
>WGFJ01000106.1 GCA_015492305.1 Deltaproteobacteria bacterium | reverse complement strand
GTACAAGGTGGTCAAAGATCACTTTGTCCACCCGGGGCAGAGGCTCCTTGATCTTGGCTGCGGGAATGGATCACGATCCCTTGTGTTTGCCAGGATCGGATACGAGGTTTATGGAGTCGATGTCTCCCCGGGGAACATACGGATGGCCATAAGGCTTGCAAGGAAGTACGACCTCGAGGACAAGACGAATTTTTCCGTACAGGTGGCAGAGGCCCTTGAATTCCAGGATGGCTTCTTCGATGTAGTTGCAGGTGTGGATATCCTGCATCATGTGGAGACAGGAGAAACCATTAAAGAGGTGCGGAGGGTACTGAAGAAAGGTGGTGTCGCCATATTCAGGGAACCTGTCTGGTCACCTCTCATCGACACCATCAGGAACAGCAGGATCGGTCTCTGGCTCTTTCCAAAGAATCCATCCATCGAGGCCCACATCACGGAAGATGAGAGGAAGCTTACCAAGGAAGACCTGAAACTGATAGAGACCATGGCCGGTTCTTTGTTGATCCACAGGTTCCGCTTCCTGAGCAGACTCGACAAGCTCCTGACATTCAGGGATCCAAAGAAGCCCTCATTCCTGGAGAAGGTGGATCACGGATTGTTGAAGCTCTGTCCCTTCCTCACACCCCTTTATGGGGATGCGGTAATCCTCTTCGAAAAGGAGCGGGCAGGTGAGTAAGAAGGCCCTCATAACAGGCCTGATCCTTTCCCTCCTCATTGTAGGGGAGGGTATTGGATTCGGCTCTACAGTGGTGGAGATCTCCTTCAACGGCTCCTATTCCGAGGAACTATTCAAGGGCTATGCCTACCTGTACAGGAAGGAAGAGAGAGGATATGTCTCAATGGGGAAGAAGTACCCTGTCTCCAGGGATGGCAGGGTAATGGTGGATGTGCCGCCTGGCGAGAAGGGGCTGGTTCTGAGGATCTACATAAGAGGAGGGCTTACCCCGATATACAGTCCCCCTCTCAGGGCAGGAGGTATCCAGAGGTGGGATATAAAGGTGGCCCGTGTCAGGGTCCTGAAGGGGGGCCTTCCAGCCAGAGACCTTGTTGGAAAGGAGGT
This sequence comes from Deltaproteobacteria bacterium, assembly GCA_015492305.1. Lineage (GTDB taxonomy): Bacteria > Desulfobacterota > GWC2-55-46 > S146-80 > S146-80 > S146-80. The sequence continues at coordinate 3,862 of WGFJ01000106.1, read as the reverse complement.
CTATCTCTACAGGCTCAAGGAAAGGGGAGTAACAAACCTGTGGAGGAAGGTGAGGATACTGAAAGGGGCCTTTTTCGATATGCCCATCGAACCGGAAAAGGGCACCCTCATTGCAGGGATCCGGGAGGGCAATAAAGTCCTTTACTCTGATCCCCTGAAGGCAGGGCAGCAGGTCTGGGATGTAACCGGTAACCATCCACCTCGCCTCATCCTCCCTTCGGGCAAGACAGAGGTGAAGACAGGAGGCAGACTCCTTATAAGGGTCTCTTCCTTTGATCTCGATGGGGAGGTCCCTGAACTCGGAGTGGAAGAGGTCCCTGATTTTGTGCTCTTCAGGGATTGGGGAGACGGAACAGGTGCCATCCTCCTAAGGCCCGTGAGGGGAGACGAGGGAATATACAGGATCACCGTCACCGCAAGCGATGGAAAGGGAAGCGTCAAAGCCCCCCTCCAGGTGGTGGTAAAGAAGGGAAAAGGGCAGAGGGTATCAGAACCTCCAGGGAGAAGAACCTATCCTGTCATCGATACCCTCCCCGGTTCGGCCCTCACCGCTGTATGGGTCAATAGTGGAGAGGACAAGGTCACAAAGAGGGATCTGAGGAAGACGCGAGGCATGGATGTGAGAAACAGGCTCTGGGATGGCAAAGGGGTGAGGCTATCTGGAGCAAGGAACGAAGTCATTGCCTTTAATCTTATCCTTGAGGCTGGAGAGAAGACGGTAAAGGGCATCAGGGTGATATTCGACAGGCTGATCAATGATAGGGGAGAAGGGATTTTCTCAAAGAAGGTCTCGAAGAATGAAGTATTCAACTATGTGGGCCGCAACATTGAACTCTTCTATGTGAGGTACCTGCAGATAAGGGGGCTGAGTCGCCTCTCATACGATCCTACATACGACGAGCGACATATACCCAAAAGGTTAAGGCTTCCTTACAGCATCTTGGGGAGATGGTCAAAGGGAAGATTTTCTCAAAGGCCGGATGCCTACAGGTTCTATCCGGACATCGCCGTCCCCATAGAGGCAGTAGGGGCCTTCGACATCCCCAGAGGGGAGAACCAATCCATATGGGTCGATATCTACATACCCAAGGGCCTCTCCCCCGACACCTACCGGGGAGAGATAAAGATCTACGAAGGGGAAAAGAATACTGTAAAGATCCCTGTAACCCTGAAGGTATGGCCCTTCACCCTTCCGGATGAGCCCTATGCAAAGACGATGGTCTTCTTCGACCGGGAAAATGTAAACGATAGATACCTGGGGAAGAAGTGGCCAGACTTCTCACGGGAAGGCAAAGTGGCGAAGGAACTCTTCCTCAAGGTCTGGAAGAATCATCATCTCCTTGCACACAGACACAGGGTCTCGCTGATAGATGAAGGGACCACAAGACCCTCTGATATGGATATGTGGCTGGATGTGCTTACAGGCAGGCTCTTTACACCTGAAAATGGTTACGATGGCCCAGGGGTTGGCGTGTCGAGTGGCGTGTACTCCATAGGCACCTATGGGAGCTGGCGCCATATGTGGGACCCTGAAAGCAGGGAGGCCATGTGGAAGCACACCGATGAATGGGTGGAATGGTTCGAGAAGAAGGGCCTCTCCAATGTCGAATACTTCCTTTACCTCATAGATGAACCAAAGCGTAAGGACTTCCAGAAGGTAGAAAGGTGGGCAAGGTGGGTAAAGGAGAATCCCGGACCGGGCAAGAGGCTAAAGACCCTTGTCACCACCTTTGTGCCCAAGATAAACAGGTTTATGCCCTCTGTAGATATCGGTTTTATAGGTGCCCTTGGCCCCTACGACTGGGCAAAGGAGATAAAGGCCTTTGAAGAAACGGGGAAGATCCTTTTCGGCTACAATGGCAAGAGGCCATGGACAGGGTCCTTTGCCATAGAGGATGAAGGGGTCTCTTTGAGGGCCCTTGCATGGATACAGTACAAGCACAGGGTCCAAAGGTGGTTCTACTGGGAGGCAACCCTCTACAGAAACCCCACCCACAGGGCCATGGAGACCAACGTCTTCCGTCAGGCCTGGACCTTTGGAAGGAGGGATCAGATAGATCCAAGGTACGGAGAGACCGGATACAACTACAACAACGGTGACGGTGTGCTCTTCTACCCGGGGATAGATAGACGTTACCCTGAGGATAGCTATGGAATCCCAGGTCCTATTGCAAGCCTGAGGTTGAAACTGTGGAGGAGGGGTATCCAGGATGTGGACTACCTTGTGATGGCCTCAAAGGTAGACCCTGAGGCTGTAGAGGAACTTGTAAACAGGATGGTCCCCAGGGTGCTGTGGGAGCTGGGAGTCGATGATCCCAAGGACCCTACCTATGTCCATGCAGATATAAGCTGGCCCACAGACCCGGATGAGTGGGAAAGGGCCAGAGAGGAACTTGCCCGGATAATAGTTAGGGGGAAGGGATGGCAGAGATAGCATTCTGGACCTTCATAGGGTTGTGCATCTACACCTACATGGGGTATCCTCTTCTCATAGGGATCCTGGCCTCCCTGAGGCAGAAGCCGGTAAGAAAGGGGCCTGTGGAGCCTATGGTCTCCTTTATCACCGTGGCGCGGAACGAGGAGGAAGTGATAGAGAAGAAAGTGCTTAACACCCTCTCCCTGGACTACCCGAAGGATAAACTCCAGTTGATATTTGCTTCAGATGGTTCAACGGACAGGACCGTTGAGATACTGAACCTCTACAGGGAAAAGGGGGTAGAAGTGCTCGCCTGCAAGGGGCATCGAGGGAAGGCAGCCACCCTGAATGATGCTGTGAGTATGAGCAGAGGTGAGATCATCGTCTTTTCAGATGCAAGGCAGGAATACAGAAGGGATGCGATACGCAAGCTCGTTTCGAACTTTTCCGATCCACAGGTGGGAGCTGTTGGGGGTGAGCTCATCCTGCTCAAGGAGGGAGATGAAGCCTTCGGAACCACCCTTGCCACCTACTGGGGGTATGAAAAGTTCATAAGGGATAGTGAGAGCAAGGTGGATTCCACCATAGGTGTCTCAGGGGCCATATGGGCTATCAGGAAGGAGCTCTTCGAGCCCTTTCCCCATGGTCTCATCCTTGATGATCTCTACCTGCCCATGAGGGTCGTCATGAAGGGGTACAGGGTCGTATTCGAACGGGAGGCCCTTGCCTTTGACAGGGTGAACAACGATCCTGTAAAGGAGTTCCGCAGGAAGGTGCGCACCCTTGCCGGAAACTGGCAGTGTTTCTTCAAGATGAAGGGCCTCTTCAATCCCTTCCGGAACCGTGTGTGCTGGCAGTTTGTCTCCCATAAGGTGTTGAGGGTGCTCTTTCCCTTCTTCACAGCAGGTGCATTTGTCGCGAACCTGTTCCTCCTTTCCGACCCCTTCTACAGGGGGATCTTTTACCTGCAATGCGCCTTCTACCTCCTTTGCCTTTTGAGCCTTATCTCCCATAGACTCAATCTGGGATTCCACCTCCTCAACCTCTTCCACACCTTTGCAGTCTTGAACTACAGCGCCTTTATGGGATTCCTGAAATTCCTTACAGGTAAACACAGGGGGGCATGGAAATGAATGGAAAGCTTTCACTAAGAAGACCTCTGACAAAGATGGACTACCTCCTCACAGGGCTGGTAGTAAGTTCGGTGATTTACCTTTATTACCCTGTCATCGTGAAGATGGTCAAACAATGGTACCAGGATCCAAACTACTCCCATGGCTTTATCGTTCCCATCATCTCCCTCTACATGTTGTGGCAGAGGAGGGAGAAACTCCGCACAACACCTGTGAATCCCTCCAACAAGGGCCTCATTGTCCTTGCTTCAGGGGTCTTCCTCCTCCTGGCAGGGACTGTGATGGCCGAACTCTTCACCATGAGGACATCCTT
>WGFJ01000105.1 GCA_015492305.1 Deltaproteobacteria bacterium | reverse complement strand
TCCGCTAAAAATACCGCTTGAGAATAAGGTTCTTGAGATGGAGTATGTGGCTGTGGATATGCTTGAAGGTTTAGAGAGGATAAAAAGAAAGTGGGATCTGCCTGTTCCAAAAGAGGCAAAAAGTGTAATAGCCTATTATACCGATCTGATACTTAAAGAACTAAACATTAAAGGTGCATTTGCAAGTTTCTACCCGATTGTAAAGAGATATGTTCAGGAGAGGCTATTCAGTGTCAAAGTAGATTTAGATGACCCAAAGGTTCTTTATAATCTGAGTAGTCCAGAAGTTCAAGAGAAACTTGTCAAACTCTTTGTTGATGCATTCAAAGAGATGACATTTACGGAAAGAGAGCCTGAAAAGACGGATTTAATTAAACTTTCAGATACTTCACCATTTGTCTGGTCAAAACAGGTGTATCCTGCTGACAGGTGTGTGTTTAATTATGTGCCCTGTGATAACCACTTTGAGGTAGATTTTGCCAGATTTTTAGACAGGGCTGAGGATGTGGAGGCATTCAGCAAAATTGTTCCCAAGATTGGATTCTTTGTTGAGTATAGAGATTCAAAGGGAAACCTCAGGCTTTACTATCCTGATTTTGTTGCGAGGACCAAAACAGGTGAAAAAATAGTAATAGAAACAAAAGGCAGGGTTGATGTAGATGTAGAACACAAAGATAAAAGAATAAGGCTATGGTGTGAAGACGCCTCTAATTTAACAGGTGAAAACTGGGTATTTATCAGAGTAAATCAGGAGTTATTTGAAAGGCATAGATTTAAAACTCTGGTAGAGGTGGTTTCGGCTTTAACGCCCTCATGTTAAGTCTTAGGCGATACTAATCGACTCTATAGCAGCAAAGGCAAGACTTTAACCTATTAGTCTTTTTTAATTCTTTTGTTGGGAGTTATGAACTTCTTGGAGCGAGGAGAGGGAATATTGTTTTCTAACTGATGGGTTAACTAAACACAAAATTCCTAACAAATCGCTTCAGGGAGCTGCCATAGTTGGGAGTTGCTGAATATAGTTTTGTCAGATTTAAGCATGATCATTACGCACTATCTCCCACAACCTTGCCCTGCTTGTGGTAAAATTGGCGAGTACGGTAATATCAATGTTTCAGGAAATGTTCTTAATAGAGGGTGTAATGCGTGCGGTAATTGGGAAAGAATTCCACTTCCTCAGTTAAAGAAAACGATAATTTACCTTGATCAATTTTTTCTTTCTAATGCCTTTCGTAAAAGGAGAAAAGAGTTTGTAACAGCAGCAGACAGAATAAAAGATTTAGCCAGCAAACAACTTGTCGTATCTCCTTGGTCGAGCATTCATGAACTAGAAACACATCTTTGGCCTAATCCTGCTCGAGAGGATTTATTAATGTTTATCAAACAATCGGCACGAGGTCATCGATACTCTACCCCACACTGCATAAAGTCTAAGCAAATACAAAGAGCTTTTGATGCTTTTTTAGAACGTAAAAAGACTGATAAGTTAATAGAATCACACGATGCATTCCAGCATAATATTCATAGCTGGGATGATTATGTTTGGATCGATGTAGGTAAATTCATAGACGATGTTGATTATGTAGGAGAAGAAAAAAGATTGGCTGTTGAATCATTAGTTGATTTATTCGATGAGTGGGGTGAGTCGAAGACTACTTTTGAGGAAGACGTCATAGAAGAAGTAAATGGTTATGCCAAGTCATTAATGGAAGTGTATAGGGATTCCTGCAAGGCCTTTGTACAGGGTTCTATAATAGAATACCTCAGTGCTCCTGCAGATGCAAGATTGATAGACATACTAATGTGTCGAGATAGTAATACATTGAATTATAGAGAACGGTTAAAGCGTATCAATTTGTTTCTTCACTCTGAGTATTTCAGAGAAATACCCTATGTTGATATTTCATGTAGATTATTTGCAATATTAAGGAAGAGAGTTAAAGAAGGACAATTCCCTAATAGAGAAAGAGCCAAAATGAAGCTATCGGGAGTATTTTATGATGTCGAAGCCATTTCAATATACGCTCCATATAGTGATGCTATATTTATTGACCGAGCAATGCATCAGTGGTTGAAGCAGGAAGGGTCGGACCTCTGTAATAAATATTCTTTTCGCATATTTTCTGCCCTAAATTGGGAGGAGTTTTATTCCTATCTAGATGGAATTGAAAAGAATTGTCCAGAAGAGATCCAAGACATGTTGCCACTTGTGTATCCTGATTAAAACGTGAAGATCAAAGAAGCCGAGTTCCTCTGCAGTGCCAGAGGGCTTTCCCAGTTTCCTGAGAGGCTCCCGGAGATCGCCTTTGCCGGAAGATCGAATGTGGGGAAGTCCTCCCTCATAAACACCCTCCTCAACAGGAAGGGCCTTGCGAAGACGAGCTCCACCCCAGGGAAGACGAGGACCATAAACTTCTACCGCATCAACAGGGCCTTCTACATGGTGGACCTTCCGGGCTACGGCTTTGCAAAGGTCTCAAAGAAGGAGAGGATGGACTGGAAGGGACTGGTCGAGGACTACTTCAACGGTGGAAGGGATATCAGGGGTGTCATCCTCGTGGTGGATATGAGGCGGGGTCTTGAAGAGGAGGAGTTCATGGTGGTGGAGTGGATGGAGTATCTCTCCATACCCCTGGCCATCGTGCTGACAAAGGCAGACAAGCTCTCCAGGAATGCCAGGGCAGAGCAGTTGAGGGAGGTGAGGTCCGCCTTAAGGGGGATCGACTGCGAGGTGATACCCTTCTCCTCCCTCACAAAGGAGGGGAGGAAGGAGGTGTGGCGGGTCATACAGGACTGGCTTGGCGGTTCAGCAGGCCGATGAGGCCTTCTCTGCCCTTCTGGATCACCTTCTCCCTGTATCGCTTAAGGAAGTAATCGATGGTCTCCACCCTTATCTTTATGGACCCGGTGGGCTTGTTCTCGTCTATCTCCTTGAAGGAGAAGTAGGGGGTCCCTGAGCCCTCCACTATCTCCTGGATGAGGGTGTATATGGGGGCATCGTGGCCGCACTTGAAGCTCGAAAGCTCAAGGGCGACAAGGTTGGGATGACGGGCCACAAACTTTGCGGCCCACACCTTGCGGTTGCTGTTCTCTGAGAAGGAGTTCTTCCACACATCCGATATGTCAAGGGGATCCTTTATCACACCCCTTCTCACATCCTCCCCGAAGAGTTCCTCAAGTATATCCGGGTCTGTGGGGAGGCTGTCCTGGGTGAGGATGGGATAGCCCAGCTTCTGGAGTTCCGAGAGGATGCCGTGGTTTATGCCGGGATCGTTGTGGTATGGACGGCCAAGGACAACGATCCCTATCCTTCCCTCCTCCACGAGCCGCTCTATGACCTCCCTTCCCCTTGCCTTCAGGGATCTATTGTACCTGTCAAGGGCCCTGTATGCCTCCCTTATGGCCTTCTCGTTCTCACCCCTCGAAAGACCAAGGATATCCTTCCAGTCATTGAACATCTGCCTTGCTGCAAGGGCTGGCTCTGCGAGGTTCAGGAAGGTGTTGAGAAAGGTTATGCCAAGCTCCCTGAAGAGGTCCTTTTCCTTCCTGAAGGCCGCCTCTGTTGCCTCGGGCGTCATCTGCACCGTTGGACAGGCCCTGCTGTCGATGGTGTTTGAGAGGGCAGGGGGGATGGAGTCTATCATGGGGAAGAAGATGACGTGGATCCTCTTTTTCGGATGTATCCTGTAGATGAGGTTGTGGATGTGGGGGATGCCGAGCTTTGAGGGGAAGCATGGATCGATGGCCCCCCTCTTTGCTCCCTCCCTGTAGAGCCTCTCGCTCGTGTAGTGGGAAAGGACGATGTTTTCTGCCTTCACACCGAGGGACTGGAAGTAGGCCATGAACCACGGCATGAGGGAGTACATGTTCAGGACCCTGGGTATCCCTATGACAAGATCCCCCCTCCTCTTCATCAGTTCTGCCCTCTTTTTCTTTGCAGGGGTGAAGAGGTACCTCGGGACAGGGTCAGCTACAAGGGGAGGGTTCTGGGGTCTGAAGACCTCCTTTGATGCAAGGTCAGAGAGGTTCGGGTTCTCCTCAAGGGTCCTTTCAAGCCTTCTCCTTATGGCCTTCATCTCTTCCACATCCTCCACGGTCCCCTTCTCGCATGTTGCCACTATGAGGCGCCTTGTCCCAGAGGCTGTAGTGGTGTCGATGAAGGTCCTGAGACACCTGTTGCGGCAGAAGTGGCACCTCGTTGTTTCGTCCCTCCTTGCCTCGTAGGTTATGGTCGATACGGCTTCAAGGCCTATGAAGCGGGTCTGCCTGCCTGATCTGGAGATCTCAAGGGCCTCAAGGGCTGCCCCTATGGCACCGCACTCCCCGCAGTGCCTGTGGACCCTTATTACAGGCTCTGTCCCCTTACCCCTGAACCTCTCCCTTATGAAGTCCACCTGGGCCTTCACAGCGGCAAGGTTCCTCTGGGTCCCACCCTGGAGGATGAAGTGTCTGCCCAGGCTTGCAAGGTTCGGGATCTTTGCCACATAGAACCATATGTTCTTCGGCAGGACATGGGCAAGGCCTGCCATGATCTCCTCAGGGCTCCATCCCTGCCTCTGGAAGTTCACTATGTCGGACTGGAGGAAGACGGCGCAACCATAGGTGAACTCCGGGAACCTCCTTGCCGAGAAGGCGGCATCGGCATACTCCTCCACCCTGTATCCAAAGGCCTCGGCCGTGGCCTGGAGGAAGTAACCGTTTCCTGCCGAACACTGGGTGTTCAACTTGAAGTCAACAACCCTTCCTTCCCTCAGGAATATGAGCTTTATGTCCTGACCGCCAACATCGCATATCACATCCACCTCATTGTAGTAGTGGAGGGCAGATTTTGCATGGGCCACCGTCTCAACAAGGGCCACATCTGCCTGGAGGACCTCCTTGAGGGTGTCCTTTGCATAACCCGTGGTTCCAACCCCCCTTACCCTGAGGGTGACACCCTGGCCCTCCACCCTGTCCCTCAGGTCCTTGAGGAGGTCCTTCACATCCTCTATGGGGTTTCCCTTTGAAAGCTGGTAGGCCTTCCAGAGGACATTCCCCTCCTCATCGATGAGGACCGCCTTTGTGGAGGTGGAACCCCCATCTATCCCTATCCATCCCTCAAGGGTCCTTCCCTTTGTGAAGGGGAGGGGTTCAAAGGGTGGGAGGCTGTAGTGCCTCCTGAACTCGGATAGCTCCTCTTGCGAGTTCACAAGCCCTCTGGAGTGTCCCTTCTCCCTCCACCGCTTCTTCTCCCTTGCTATGGCCTTCTCAAGCTCGACCCATCCCTTGTACAGGCCTACATCATCCTCCTCCTTCCCGTATTCCACGGCACCGATGGCGGCAAAGTATTCAGAGTTCTCAGGGACCCTCACGAGGTCCTCAGGGTCCACACCCCGGGGCAGCTCAACCCCCCTTTCCTCCCATATGAGAGGGATATGATGCCTCCAGCATTCCTGCATCCCCTTTATGTAGGTATTCGGGCCACCAAGGAGGAGTACCACAGGCCGCAGGGTGTTTCCCCTTGTGAGGACGGACAGGTTCTGCTGTATTATGGCATCGAAGAGGGAGGCCATGAGTTCTTCCTTCGGGATCCCCAGCTTCTGGAGGCTGTTTATATCCGTCTCTGCAAAGACCCCGCACTTTCCTGCCACAGGGTGGATCTTGAATCCTCTGTAGCCCATGTGTGGGAGTTCATCCTCACCTATCTTCAGCTTTGCGGCTATCTTGTCTATCACAGCCCCTGTGCCACCTGCACACTTGTCGTTCATGGTGGCCACCTTCCTCTTTCTGCCGTCTGCCCTCTCTTCCCTGTAGATGATGATCTTTGCATCCTGCCCACCAAGCTCCACAACGGAGCCGCAGTCGGGGTGGAACTTCTCTACTGCAAGGGATACGGCATTTACCTCCTGGACAAACCTTGCACCCACAAGGGGAGCGATGGTGGTGCCTCCAGAGCCGGTGATGAAGAGGCGGAGGTCCTCAGGTTTCAGCCCGAGATCCCCCTCTATCCTCTTCAGGAACTCAAGGGCCCTGTCCTGCTGTTTCCCACCGTGGCGCCTGTAGTCCTGCCAGAGTATCCTTTCTTCCCTGAGGTCCACCACCACCGCCTTGACCGTGGTGGACCCCACATCCATCCCTAT
>WGFJ01000104.1 GCA_015492305.1 Deltaproteobacteria bacterium | reverse complement strand
GTAGATGGTGACAGCGGCAAATACAAGGCCGATCACCCCTATGTCTATCATGAGTTCCTTCCAGAGTTCCTCCCAGCCCCTGTGTGGCGGGCTTATCTCTGCCAGGACAGGGGAGGGATACAGACCTGCTGACAGTACCAATGGTAAAAGTCTCTTCTTCATGGCCAAGACCCCCTACCAGAAATAGATCTGGGAAACAACGAATATCCAGACCACATCTACAAAGTGCCAGTATATGGAAGCGGCTGTCACGAAGGGCCTGAAGGGTCTGGTCTCGGTCTTTCCCGCCAGGGTAGCAAAGAGGATTGCAATGAATATGCCCACCCCTACAAGGACATGGGAAGCATGGAAACCTGTTATGCTGTAAAAGGCGGTGGAGTATACATTTGTAGAGGTGGTGAACCCTTCGTGCCAGAGTTTGGTCCATTCAAACCCTGTAAACCCAAGGAAAAGCACCCCCAGAACCAGTGTAACACCGAGCCATCTGAGGAAGTTTTCGCCCCTTCCCTCCTTGAGTTCCTTTTCGGCCAGGTGGATGGTGAGGCTCGATGATACAAGGATGATGGTCATAATAACAGGGATGACAAGGGGCATCTCCGGGGTTCCCGGTGGTGGCCAGCCAGGCTGGGATAGCCTCAAGGCCCAGTAGGCGGCAAAGAAGGCCATAAACAGGGTGGCCTCTGCCACGATGAAAACAGGCATGCCCCACACGCTGTGCCCTTCACTGTAGTGGTGGGCATCCTCAAGGCCTTCCTTCACCCATCCAGTGATTGCGAGGATGGTGAGAGGTGCACCTATCCCGAGGGAGACTATGGCCATCAGTGACATCTTGTAGACAAAGTAGAAGGCAAAGGAGAGGGGGAGAAGGAAGAGTATGCCCACACTCAGGATCATGGGCCAGTAACTGGTGTGCCATTCGACGTGCTCCCTGGTATGATTCATATCGCCCTCCTTAAGGAATTTTCAGCCATCGCTGTAATCCAAAGGGGTAATGAGGTGATGAGGGATGGAGGCCCATCCCTCATCGGGGGTGAAATGGCACTGGAGAGGGGTGCCCTCTCTTGGAGTGGATCAAAAGCAATTGTTGTGCCACAGGATCTGGAGAAGGCATCAGACCGCACCCTGCAAGGGATTGCAGCTACCGATCAAGGCCTCCAATCGGGTTGAGGGTGTGGCAGGTTGTCAGGGGATGGGAAGGTGAAGAGGGGCTATCGGGACACGGATATGGTGAGGTACTTCTCTGGTGTGGCAGATTGCCCCATGGGCAAGAAGTGTCTACCTTATCCCGTATCTCTTCATCTTCCTCTGGAGGGTCCTGCGGTGGATGCCAAGGGCTCTGGCTGTACGGCTGATGTTCCAGTTGTATCTCTTAAGGGTTTCGAGGATATGGTTTTTCTCCAGTTCTGAAAGGGATGAGGCCGGAGAGGAGGGGAGGTGACCCTTCCTGAGGTCTGATAGGTGTTCTTCCCTTATCACATCCCTACAGAACAGCAGGGCCCTGTTCAGGATGTTGAAGAGTTCCCTCACATTGCCAGGGTAATCATAGGAAAGGAGGAGGTTCATTGCCTCTGGAGATATGGCAACCTTCTTATCCTTTGCGATTGGGGAGGTATCGAGGAAGTAACGGACAAGGATGGGGATATCCTCTTTCCGCTCCCTTAGAGGAGGCACATGGATGCGGCAGACATTGAGTCTGTAGTAAAGATCCTGACGGAACCTTCCCCTCTGTATCTCCACCTCTATGTCCCTGTTAAGGGCGCATACCACCCGAACATCCACCTTTGTCTCCACAGTGCCACCCAGGGGTCTGAAGGTCCCGTCTTCCAGAAACCTCAGGAGACTGGCCTGGATGGTGAGGTCCATGTCACCTATCTCATCGATAAAGAGGGTGCCCTTGTGAGCAACCTTGAGGAGACCCTCCTTGTACCCTGTGGCCCCTGTGAAGGCCCCTTTAACATGGCCGAAGAGTTCGTTTTCAAGCAGTTCTGGCTTGAGGGAGGCGCAGTTGATGGCTACAAATGGGGCCTTCTTCCTTACCCCATCGTAATGGATTGCCCTGGCCACAAGCTCCTTGCCCACCCCTGTCTCACCGGTTATGAGGACAGGGATGGCTACATCCTTCACCACCTCTATCGTCTTTATGACCCTCTGAATGGCAGGGCTTATTCCCACTATCCCCATGTAGCTGGGGATCCCTCCTTCTTCTTCAAGCCCCTTCCTGGCAGCGACACCCCTGAGCACGCCCTCTATCCTCTCCACCTTGCAGGGCTTGGTGAGGTAATCCACGGCACCTGCCCTCACCGCTTCAACGGCGTTCGATATGGAACCGTAACCTGTGAGGATGACACTTGCTATGGAGGGCTGGACCCTGGAGAGTTCCTGTATCAGTCTCAGACCGTCCATATCAGGCATCTTCATGTCCACAATGGCCGCATCGAAGGGCCTTTCAGATGCAAACTGCAGGGCCTGAACACCTTCTGCTGCGCATGTCACCTTATAGCCCCTTCTTGTCAGGGCCTTTGCGAGGTGTCTCCTGAAGACATCGTCATCGTCTATGATGAGTACCTTCACAGCCTTCCTGTCGAAGGGGGAGGGAGAGGTATACCCTCGTCCCCTTCCCCTCGCTACTCTCAATCCTTATGTCCCCTCCAAGGTCCCTCATGAGCCAGTAACTTACCGAAAGGCCGAGACCTGTGCCCTTTCCAACCGGTTTGGTTGTAAAGAAGGGCTCAAAGACCCTGTTGAGATCCTTTTCCTTTATCCCTGGGCCGTTGTCCTCCACCACTATCTCTACCAGCCCATCCCTGCAGGTGGTGGTTATGGTGAGGTGGGCGTCTTTCCTCCCCTCAAGGGCCTCTATCCCGTTCTTTATGACATTGATCAGCACCTGTCGGAACCTCTCAGGGTTGGTCAGCACCTTTGGCAGGGAAGGGAGGAGACGAAGGGTTATGCAGACATGGCTCCTTGTCTTGCCCGTATTGACAAGGCCCATGCTCTTTGAGATGAGGGAGTTTATGTCGACCTCTGTGAGGTTGCCCCTCTCCTTCTTGCCAAAACACAGAAGGTCGTCGATGATGGACCTGCACCGCCTGATCTCACCCTCCATGTCATCAAGGTACTCCTTCAAGGCCTCCCCTTCACAGCAGTTTCCCAGGATCTCCCTGAGTTCTTCTGAGATGATGGAGATCGTTGCAAGGGGGGTGTTGAGTTCATGGGCGATCCCCGCTGCAAGCTGACCCATGGCCGCCATCTTTTCTATCTGCATCATCAGTTCGTTCACCTTCCTCTTCTCCCCCTCCCTGTCCGAGACATCGAAGACCAGTTCCACTGCCCCTGATAACCACCCCTTTTCCGTCCTGATGGGGAGCCCTATCACCTCGTAGAGCTTTCCCTTTCCACCGTAGGTAACAGGGAATTCATAGCGGACAGGGGATCCGAAGTCAACGGCCCTCCTTGTGGGGCACATCATGCAGAAGGTCTCACCGTATTCCATGGTCCTGTAGCATCGGCGCTTTTTCCCTATCTCCAGGGAAAACCACTTGCAGGCAGTGCTGTTTGCCCACTGCACCCTGTGGTCGGTGTCTATGAAGAGTATCCCGATACCCACCTTGTTGAGTATCTCCTCTATCCATCCCATGGCGGATCTCCCATGTCAATTTTACTATCCTATACCACATTGTCAAGGATTCAAGGTAAAAGGGGTTCAAAATTTCCCCTTGACAAGTATTTGAAATAAATTTAAATTGATATGAAAAATTAAATTATACCAATTACAGATGAAAGGAGGTGAGAAGCCAGGTTCAGGTCCTTTTGGAGGGAGTTTTACAGGATCATCTTAACGAGGAGGTGCAGCAATGGAGAAGAGGAAAGGATTGTTTCTTGCCCTGTTACTTGCCTTTATGCTGGTGTCACCGGCCCAGGGTGGCGAACTCCTGGAGAAGGCAAGGAGGCTCTTCAAGCCCATACCCACCACTCCGCCTGAGCTGAAGGGCAACCCCATTACCCCTGAGAAGGTGGAACTGGGCAAGATGCTCTATTTCGATCCCAGGCTCTCACGGAGCGGTCTTATAAGCTGCAATACATGCCACAACCTCGGTATGGGCGGAATGGACTTTCAGGAGACCTCTGTTGGCCACGGCTGGCAGAAGGGTCCGAGGAATGCCCCCACGGTGCTCAATGCGGTCTTCAACATCGCCCAGTTCTGGGATGGCAGGGCCCCTGACCTGAAGAGCCAGGCAAAGGGGCCGGTCCAGGCCTCTGTGGAGATGAACAACACCCCGGAGAGGGTTGTAGAGACCCTGAAGAGCATGCCCGGGTATGTGGAGATGTTCAAGAAGGCCTTCCCCGGTGAGGAGGACCCGGTCACCTTTGACAACATGGCGAAGGCCATAGAGGCCTTTGAGGCCACCCTTATCACCCCTGATTCGAGGTTTGACAGGTATCTGAAGGGAGATGAAGGGGCACTAACTGCCAGGGAGAAGGAAGGATTGAGGCTCTTCATCGATAAAGGGTGTGCCGGATGCCACGGTGGTCTGAACATGGGTGGACAGGGGTACTTCCCCTTTGGTGTGGTGAAGAGACCGGACAAGGAGATCCTGGCAGGCGACAAGGGGAGGTTCAAGGTGACAGGGGTAAAGAGTGATGAGTATGTCTTCAAGGCACCTTCCCTCCGGAATATCGAGCTCACCCCTCCCTACTTCCACTCGGGCAAGGTCTGGAGCCTGAAGGAGGCCGTTGCCATAATGGGTTCTGCCCAGCTTGGCATCTCCCTTACCGATGATGAGGTGGAGAGGATCGTGGAGTTCCTGAGGACAACCACGGGCAGGCAACCAAGGGTGGAGTACCCGATCCTTCCTGCTCCAACCGATGCCACTCCGAAGCCAAGCCTCAAATAACCTCAAGGGGGCAGCCATGGCTGCCCCCTCTCCTTTGACATAGGTGGAGGAAGATGGTATAAGCCCTCCTGTGGGCATCATAAGCCTCACAACCGATTTCGGGTTCAAGGACCCCTATGTAGGGGTCATGAAGGGGGTGATCCTTTCCATAGATCCCGGGGCCGTGATCGTAGACATAACCCATGGGATATCCCCCCAGAACATCCTTGAGGGGGCCTTTTCCCTCCTCCAGTCCTACCCATACTTCCCTGAAGGCACGATCCATGTTGCTGTGGTTGATCCCGGAGTTGGCGGTAAGAGAAGGGCCATAGTCATTGAGACAGAGAGGTACGCCTTTGTTGGTCCCGATAACGGTGTCTTCACCTGGGTCCTTGAAAGGGAGGATGTGAGGAGGGTGATCCACATCACAAGGAGGGAATACCTCCTTGAAAAGGTGAGCAGGACCTTCCATGGAAGGGATGTCTTTGCCCCTGTGGCAGCCCATCTGAGTAGAGGGGTTGATCCCGGCAGGCTGGGAAGACCTGTGGATGACCCATGCAGGGTCCCCATCCCGAGGCCTCTGAAGGAAGGGGGAAGGATCCTTGGGGAGGTGATATACATTGATGGTTTCGGAAACTGTATAACCAATATCGAGGAGGGGATGATAGGAAAGGTGAAGAGACCCCTTGTAAGGATAAAGGAGATGGTGATAGAGGGCCTTTCAGGGGCCTATGAGGAGGGGAGGGAGGGGCTCCCCCTTGCCCTTATAGGGAGTGCATCCTTCCTTGAGATAGGTGTCTACAGGGGAAGTGCATCGGATCTCTTCGGCATCAAGACCGGTGATAAGGTGGAGGTCGTTCTCCGGTGAGGGCCGTTATCCAGAGGGTAAAAGGTGCCCGGGTGAGGGTTGAAGGAAGGACCGTAGGGAGCATAGGGAGGGGTGTCCTTGCCTTTGTTGGTGTGGAGAAGGGTGATGATAGGAAGGACCTTGAGTACATGGCAAGGAAGATCGTGAACCTCAGGATCTTTGAGGACCAGAAGGGACAGATGAACCTCTCCCTGAAGGATGTTGGAGGGGAGGTATTGCTCGTTTCCCAGTTTACCCTCCTCGGTGATGCAAGGAAGGGCAGGAGGCCATCCTTTGAAAGGGCAGAGGAGCCCGGGAGGGCAGAGGAACTCTACCTTGCCCTTGGGGAGCTCATAGAAAGGGAGGGGATCAGGGTGGAAAGGGGGGTCTTCAGGGCCATGATGGAGGTGGACCTTGTAAATGACGGTCCTGTTACTATCCTCCTTGACAGCAGGAAGCTCTTCTGACCTATGGAAGGACCTCCAGGTCCTTGACCACAAGGGGAGTGAGTTCCCAGCCAAAGGCCTTCTGCACCTCCACAGGTGCAAGGTAGTAGAGGAGGGAGATGCGGATCTTCCCTGCAGGGGGTAGGTGGAAGACCTCCTTCCTCCTTTCCCCGGGCTTTAGAGCTGTGTCAACGACCCTTCCCTCCCCATCGAAGACCTTCCCGTAGAGCCTCCTTTCCTCAAAGACCTTCCCCTTCCCTCTATACCCCTCCACTACAAGCCACAGCTGCCTTCCCATTGTGCCTCCAGGGGTCTTGTGACCTGCCCCTCTGTTTGTGACGATTACGTAAAGGTCAAGACCATCAGGGTCTTTCAGGAGGAGGAAGTCAAGCCCCAATGCCCTTTCGACCATCCCCTTCTGGTGACCACCCTCAAAGGCATGGCTC
Organism: Deltaproteobacteria bacterium; assembly: GCA_015492305.1. Lineage (GTDB taxonomy): Bacteria > Desulfobacterota > GWC2-55-46 > S146-80 > S146-80 > S146-80. Next base: position 7,421 of record WGFJ01000104.1, on the reverse strand, counting down.
CTTTTCCCGCCCACAAGGGGCATGTGGCAGTCCTGGCACCTTATACCCTTTGCCGCATATGGACTCCCCCTCCAGGATATGTAGGTATCCTCGATCATGGCCCCCTTACCGTAGTGGTGGCATATGGCACATAGCTCAGGGGTCCTGGAGACGGAGGCATCCCTTCCATGGGGCAGGGATGGCCATGAACGGGACATGATGCCCCTGTCAAGCAGGGCCTTTGCTCCCCTTTCTTCGACCTCCACAGACCTTACAGAGTGGCACAGGTCGCAACCGATACCTTCCTTCTCACCCCCCGGGACAAGGTCCTTCATCGGGGCATGGCAGGTAAGGCACTCGGCCTTTTCCTTTGACTCTTTAAGCTGGTCCTGGAAGAGTGGGTCTGTGAAGGCCCTTGCCATAGGGGAGTCTTCCCACTGCCTGTATATCTCCCTGTGGCACCTTTCACAGGCCTTTGATTCGGTATATGTCCCTTTCAGGGCTGGCTCAAAGGGCTGTAGGAGGAGCAAGGAGAGGGGTATTATACCCCTTAGCCACCTATGAGATTCATACCCCTTGAACACTTCTTGAAGGATGGTTCGTTTATCCTGTGGCCTTCCGGTTTCTTCCTTACCGCTGTGAAGAGGAGCGCTTCGAGTTCCTTATCCGAACAGCCCCTTCTCATCATCTCCTTGAGATCGATCTCCTCATCGGAGAATAGGCAGGTCCTGAGTTTTCCATCTGCTGTGAGCCTCAACCTGTTGCAGGAGGAGCAGAAGTGCTCCGACACAGGGCTTATGAAACCAAGGACACCCACCCCGTCCTCAAACCTGTAGAGCCTTGCAGGACCTGTTCTCTCATCCTCCTGATCCACAGGTATGAGCCTCTGGAACCTCGTTATCTCCTTCATGATATCCCTGGTGGAGAGGAACCTTTCCCTCTTCCACCCCTCCTTTGCCTCAAAGGGCATGTATTCGATGAACCTTATGTGATAGGGTTTTTTCTTTGTGAGCATTGCGAAGTCCACGATCTCTTCGTCGTTCAATCCCTTTATGACCACCATGTTGATCTTGACAGGGTTCATCCCTGCCCTCTCCGCCTCTTCGATACCCTCAAGGACCCTGTATATGTGGTCCCCACCGGTGATCCTTTCATATTTGTCCGGAACAAGGGTATCAAGGCTTATGTTGATCCTCCGTACACCTGCAGAGACAAGGCCCTTTGCAAAGTCCCGCAGGAAGACCCCGTTTGTGGTAAGGCTGAGGTCCTTGAGGCCTTCCAGCTTGCTGAGTTCCGAGAGGAAGTTCAGTATCCCCTTCCTTACAAGGGGTTCTCCACCGGTTATCCTTATCTTTGTCACTCCCCTCCCCACGGCGATCCTTGCTATCCTCAACAGCTCTTCATAGCTCAATATGTCCCTGCATGTCATCTCTTCCATCCCGGGGGGTGGCACGCAATAGATGCATCGCAGGTTGCATCTGTCCGTTACCGAGATCCTCAGGTAGTCCACCTTCCTCTTAAAGGAATCGATGAGCATTATTGCAATACCTCCTGCTTCTCATCTTCCGGTTCCACAGGGACCTGCCCACCTCCATCGAACTCAAAGAACCTCCCTGAATTCGAGATCACAGGCTCTATCTGCCTTGGTTCTGTCCCCTTCTTGAAGACCTCGAAGACGCCCCTTTTATCCCATGGTGGCACAGGCCTGCCTGTCTTTGGATCGATCTTCCTGAATACAACCCCTTCAGGTACAGGGAAGTCCTTCACCGGTCTTCCCCTGTGGGCGGCCTTCATGAAGTAGAGCCATATGGGAAGGGCTGCCCTTGAGCCTGTCTCCAGTTCACCCAGGGTGTGGTAGTCATCGAACCCCACCCACACCCCTGCTACAATGTCAGGGGTGTAACCGATAAACCAGGCATCCCTGTACTCATCGGTTGTCCCTGTCTTGCCAGCGGCAGGTCTGCCAAGGGCCCTTGCCCTCCACCCTGTGCCCTTCTTTATAACCCCTTCAAGGAGGCTTGTCATTATGTAGGCTGTCTCAGGGCTTATCACCTCCTTGCCTTCAGGAAGGTTTTCTTCAAGGACCCTTCCATCCTTATCGACGATCCTCCTTATGAAGATGGGTTTGTATCGTATGCCCCTGGCAGCAAAGACGGAGTAAGCGCTTGTGAGTTCAAGGAGGGAGAGACCTGAAGAGCCAAGGGCAAGGGATAGATCCCTGTTGAGGGAAGACCTGATACCGAGCTTCCTTGCATAGCCTATGACATAATCCACACCTATTGCATTGAGGAGCTTTATGGTCACAAGGTTCCTCGATTTTGCCAGGGCCTCTCTCAGGGTGATGGGACCATAAAACTCCTTTCCGAAGTTTTCCGGTTTCCACAGGACCCTCTCCCCGTCCCCTGTGGATGTCTCATAGATGACGGGAGAATCCACAAAGATCGAGGCAGGGGTGTAGCCCTTATCCATGGCAGCGGCATAGATGATGGGTTTGAAGGCGGAACCTGGCTGGCGCCTTGCCTGGATGGCCCTGTTGAACTGGCTCTTGCGGAAATCGTAGCCCCCAACCATGGCCCTCACCTCACCCGATAGTGGATCTATAGCCACAAGTGCGGCCTGGGCCTCTGGTTCCTGTTCAAGGGAGAAGAGGACCCCCTCATCTCCTGCCCTCTCTACCCTGACCTCTACAACATCTCCCCTCTTGAGGACCTCTGCCACATCCCTCCTCTTCCCTTTCCCATCGAGGGTGGCCCACTCCATATCCCTGTAGGGGAGTTTCCCCCTGTATGGGCCTACCTGAACCACGTAGTATTTCCCCTTCCCATCCTTTCCAAGGACCACCCCTTTGTAGATGGTCCCCTTTGCGGGCTCTGCACCTGCCAGGGCCTTCCTGGACTCCTCAAGGAATTCCTTGATCTCCCCCTCCTTCAGGTGTTTGAGGGGACCCCTGTATCCGTGCCTCTTGTCGTAGTTCCTCAGGCCCCGGGATATGGCCTTCCGGGCATAGTCCTGGAGATCCACATCAAGGGTCGTGTAGACCTTTAACCCTCCCCTGTAAAGGGCATCGTAGCCGTATTTTTCCTCTATATACCTCCGCACATATTCGCTGAAGTATGGCGCTATGCCAAGGGTCTTTGCCTTCTTGGGCCTTATCTTGATCCTTTCAGACAGGGCCTGCCTGGCCTCCTCCTTGCTTATAAAGCCCTCTTCCACCATCCTTTCTATGACGTATCTGAGCCTCTTCCTTGCCCCTTCCGGGTTGTTGTAGGGGGAGTATCGGTTCGGCGCCTTTGGGAGGCCTGCAAGCAGGGCTGCCTCGGCAAGGCTCAGCTCACTCACGTCCTTCCCGAAGTAGGTCTCTGCTGCGGCCTGGACGCCGTAAGCACCGTGGCCGAGGTAGATCTGGTTCAGGTAGAGGTAGAGGATCTCATCCTTTGTGAGGTTCCTCTCTATGCGAAAGGCAAGGATGGCTTCCTTTATCTTCCTTGATAGGGTCCTTTCTGGAGTGAGGAAGAGGGTCTTTACAACCTGCTGGGTTATGGTGCTTCCACCCTGGACGATCCTTCCTGCCCTGATGTCTGTGATGATGGCCCTGAGGATGCTGATAAAGTCCACCCCTTTGTGTTCAAAGAACCTTGCATCCTCTGCTGCAAGGAAGGCCTTGACCACATGGGGTGGGATCCTTGAGAGGGGGACCAGTATCCTCCGCTCCACGTAGAATTCATCGATGAGTTCTCCACCCCTTGCGTAGACCCTTGTTACCGTTTCAGGGGAGTACTCGGTGACTGCCCGAAAGTCGGGCAGATCCCTTCCAAAGTAGAGGTAAATCCCTGCCCCTGTGAGTGCCGTCAACAGGGGCAGGACGATCAGGAGAAAAAGGAGGAGCCTCTTCCATCTCCTCCCCTCTGGGTTCTTCATGGACCCATCCCTTTACCTTATACCTGCCTTTGCTTCAAGCCTTTTGATCCTCTCCTCAAGGGGTGGGTGGGTGCTGAAGAGGTTGATGAGGCCGCCGCCCCTCAATGGATTGACTATGAACATGTGGGCCGTTGCCTCAGCAGTGGCTTCATTTACCCGGAGGGGTATCCTGCCTGCAGCCATGCCGATCTTTCTCAGGGCATTTGCAAGGTATAGGGGGTTGCCACTGATCTCAGCACCGCCATCATCGGCTGCATACTCCCTTGCCCTTGAGATGGCCATCTGGATGATCATTGCCGCTATAGGGGCCACTATGATCATGAAGAGGAGACCTATGAGGTTTCCATTGTCCCTGTCGTTGCTCCTGCCCATTCCAAAGAAGGCAGCCCACTGGGCCATGTATGCAAGGTAGCTTATGGCACCTGCTATGGTTGCGGAAATGGTGCTTATGAGGATGTCCCTGTGCTTTATGTGGGCGAGTTCGTGGGCAAGGACACCGGAGAGTTCCTCATCGTTCAGGATGCGGAGAAGACCTGTTGTCACGGCCACTGCAGCATGTCTCGGGTTCCTTCCCGTGGCAAAGGCATTGGGGTTGTCCTGGGGTATGATGTAGACCTTTGGCATGGGAAGGCCTGCCCTTTCTGAGAGGGACCTGACCATATGGAAAAGTCTTGGTTCTTCTTCGGGTTTCACCTCCCGTGCCCCGTACATGGCAAGGACCATCCTGTCGCTGAACCAGTAGGCAAAGAAGTTCATGAACCCTGCAAAGACAAGGGCTACCACTGCTCCGTTCCTGCCACCAATAAGATCACCGGCCCATATGAGGAGGGCTGTGAGCACAGACAGTAGGATCAGGGTCTTAAGACCGTTCATCTCTTTTCACCTCCTTGTGGGTTTTTCATGATCAAAACCCATTTGCCAGGATATTATATCCACTTCGGCCAGGAGTGTAAAGACAATCCGAAAGGGTTAAAAAAGTCTTTGACTTTAAATGGTTCTTTGGCTTATGATTTGTAGATCAAAGATAGGGTTGTCTTTGTTCGTGTCTTCAGACCCTCAAAGACACCGGTCTTTGAGGGTTTTTTCATTTCAAACAGGAGGTAAGCAGAGATGTCAACCACACTCTATGTAGGTAACCTGCCCTACAGTGTAACGGAAAGGGAACTTGAGACCCTCTTTGCAGGTATAGGAGATGTGAGTTCTGTGAGGATCATCACCGACGCAGGGGGAAGGTCCAAGGGCTTTGGCTTTGTTGAGATGGCCACAGCTGAACAGGCCCAGATGGCCATCGAGAAGCTCAATGGGTACTCCCTCAACAACAGGACCATCATAGTCAACATGGCCAGGCCACGGGAGAGGGGCAGAAGGAGGTTCTAAAAAACAATGAAAGTGAGGTGGATGATTTGGAGGTCAAGGTAATAGACAACCAGCTGGAGAAGGCCTTAAAGGTCCTCAAGAGGAAGCTTGCCCAGGAAGGGACCTTTAAGGAGATCAAGAAGAGGCGCTTCTATGAAAAGCCCAGTGTCAAGAAAAAGCGGAAGCAACAGGAGGCCCTGAAGAGGAGGATAAAGGCAAGAAAAAGGGCTTCAGGGCGCTGATCCCTCCACAGGGGCAGGCACTCCTGCCCCTTTTCCTTTCCTGTTCTTTACAATACCTGCAAAACATATTAATCTATAGGCTTGAAAAACTGGATCCGATTATGAGGTACTATCCTGTATTCCTGGATATCAGGGGAAGACCCTGCCTTGTGATAGGGGGTGGCAAGGTGGCAGAGAGGAAGACCCTCTCCCTCCTTGAGGCAGATGCGAGGGTTACTGTGATCAGTCCCTCTGTGACCAGGAGGCTCAACAAACTTCACAGGGAGGGGAGGATCGAGTACCTCCCAAGGCCCTACGAGAAGGGGGATATAAGGGGCTTCTACATGGTCTTCAGCGCCACCGACAACAGGGTCGTAAACAGGCTGATCGCAGAAGAGGCAAAGGAAGAGAGGGTCTTCCTCAACGTGGTGGATGAGCCAGAGCTATGTGACTTCATAGTCCCCTCGGTGGTGAAGAGGGGGGACCTGCTTATCGCTATATCCACAAGCGGGAAGAGTCCGGCCCTTGCGAGAAGGATCCGTATGGAGCTTGAAGAGAGGTTTGGAGATGAGTATGCCTGTCTCCTTGAGATCCTCGGCAAGATAAGGGTCAAGTTGACAGATAAAAGATATTCCTCTTATAATAAAAACTTATACAACATGCTGCTCAATTCACCGATCCTCGAATACATCAGGGATGGCAGGAAGAGGGAAGTGGATCTGATACTTGCCGGCCTTCTGGGAGAGGACTTTTCCCTGGAGAGCCTCGGTGTCCGTCTGCCTGGTGAGGAATGAACATAATCCTTTTCTACATAACCGCTGTCCTATACACCCTTTCCACTGCGGTTTACACGGTCTATCTCATAACCCACAGAAGGGGAACCCTGAAGGGTGGAAAGTACCTTCTCATAGCGGGTTTTGTCTTCCATATATTCACCGTTATCGCAAGGTTCTTTGAGGCCGGTTACACCCCTTTAACGAACCTCTACGAATCCCTCTCCTTCTTCGCCCTCCTCCTCATACTCCTCTTCCTCATCTTTGAGGAGAGATACAGGATAGAGATACTCGGTTCCTTTGTTGCACCCTTAAGCCTCCTCCTGATCATAACGGCCTCCCTCTTTCCCAAGGAGATCGCCCCAATACCGCCATCCCTTCAGGGGGCACTTCTGCCCATCCATGTCACCTTCGCCCTCCTTGGCAATGCCTTCTTTGCCCTTGCAGCCTGTGCGGGTGTTATGTATCTTATACAGGAACACTACATAAAGAGGAGGAAACTGGGGAGCCTCTACTTCATCCTGCCCTCCCTGGAGGTGCTGGATGAGCTGAATCGCAGATGCCTTATCTATGGCTTCCCTTTGCTTACGATCGGGATCATCACAGGTTCTATATGGGCAGAGTCTGTGTGGGGCACATACTGGTCCTGGGATCCAAAGCAGGTGGGTTCCCTCATCACATGGCTCCTTTATGCCATCCTCCTTCACGGAAGGCTTACCGTTGGCTGGAGGGGGAGGAGGGCTGCCCTCTATGCCATAGGGGCCTTTGCTATCCTCATATCTTCTTATCTCGTGATTAATCTCCTTTCACTGGGGGCCCATGTATTCTATTAGGGGGAAGGGATGGAGATCGTTATAGTGGGTCTCAACCACAACACCGCACCTGTGGAGATAAGGGAGAGGCTCTCCTTTCCTTCTGCGGTCATAAACGATGCCATAAAGCGGCTCTGCCAGTTGCCGGCTGTAAGGGAGGGGGCCATCCTTTCCACCTGTAACAGGGTTGAGATCATTGTGTCTGCCAGGGATGTGGATCATGCGGTAAGGCAGATAAAGTACTTCCTCTCCTCCTTCCACAACCTTCCCATGGAACTGATAGAGGAATACCTTTACACCTACGCTGGCCAGGATGCAATAAGGCACATATTCAGGGTGGCCTCCAGTATCGACTCCATGGT
>WGFJ01000103.1 GCA_015492305.1 Deltaproteobacteria bacterium | reverse complement strand
ACATCCACGAAGTTGTAGTCCCTCTCGCTGAAGATGGAGAGGATCCTTTCCTGGTACATGGCAGGCATCATGGCAAAGGTGATGGTCCCGAGCAGGGCGGATATGACGATAAACCTTCCGATCCTCCCCCTGTAAAGGGAGAAGAAGAATGTGAGGAAGCCCACTGCAAGGGCGAAAAATCCTCCCCTTGATCCGGTAAACACCGCTGCCGCAACTATGGAAAGGAGGGAGAGGAGGTAGAAGAGCCTCTTGAAGGGGTCCTTCCTTGTGTAGAGGAGGTAAAGACCCATGGGAAGGGCCATGGCCAGGACACCTGACATGTGGTTGGGATCACTATCTGCAAGGGTACCCACCCCTATGACCCTCCTTGTCCCGTCAAGGTCGTATGTAACCATACCGCTTGCATAGGCCTTGATGATCCTCATGGCAACAAAGGTGGTGGAGAAAAAGATGGTGACGATCAGGGTGTTGAGCCTTTCAGACCTGTTCACCACAACGAGGAGGGCAAAGAAGACGAGGAAGACCTTGAGGTAGTTGCTCTTAAGAAAGTCAAGGGATTTGCCCGGCCACCATGAGATGGGAAGAAGGGCTACCGATAGGACAATGATATAGAAGAAGAGCCTGAAACTTTTTTCCCTCCACACCACACCCTTTCTGTAGTTTTCAAGGAAGAGGAAGATGAGGGCAAGGATACCGGAGACCTTTGTGAGCTTCAGGCCCATGAGGAAGGGGAGCACCTCGTAGGGACGGGTGTAGACCATAACAAGGAATGTGATAAGGAAGATGAAGGCAAGGCTCATTCCATGTCCTCCAGCATCCTGATGAAGTTTTCCACATATCGGTGGGATGAGAACCTCTTTTGCACCATCTCAAGCCCTCTCTTGCCCATCTCTTCCCTTAAGGCCCGGTTGCTCAGGAGGATCTTCATCCTTGATGCGAGCCCATCCACATCTTCTGGATCAACGAGGAAGCCATTTAAGCCATCCCTGATGAGCTCAGGTATCCCCCCTGTCCTTGAGCCTATTACAGCCTTTCCGCAGGCCATGGCCTCTATGAGGACCCTTCCCATTGCCTCTGACCTCGAGGGAAGGACAAAGAAGGTGCATCCTTCCATCATGTGGATGGCCTTATCATAGGGAACAGGTTTCAGGATCTCCACCTGTTTGTTCCCCTCTGCCATGTTCCTGTAGTGGTTCCTCTCCCTCTCTCCACCAGGGCAGTGGCCGATGATCTTCAACCGCATTTCTGGAAACTCGTGGGATATCTTAAGGAAGGCCCTTATGAGGATATCCACCCCCTTTATGCGGAAGGGATGACCCATAAGGAGGATGTACCCTCCATCAAAGGCCCTTTCTGGATGAAAGGTGTGGGTTGGGACGAAATCGTGGAAGAGGTAGGTCTTTTTCCCGTTTACAACCTCCTTCCATCCCTGGGCCTGTTTCCTGTTAAGGAACTTTACCACCTCTGCCTTTCTGAGGACAAATCCTGCTATTGCCCTGAAGAGGAACCTCTTAAAGGTATTAGGTGTAGAAGCCGGGTTCTGGTATTGACCATTCACCTCAACTATTGATTTTGCCCCTGTGATGGCGGCAAGGAGTACGGCCACGAGACCGAAGAAGATGGGATCGTAGGCATGGATGTAGTCCAGTCTCTCCCTGGCCCTTATCCTCATCCCTGTCCACAGTATCCTGACGGTCCATTCCAGGTACTTTATGGTCCTTCTCTTCCTCATGGGCATGGGGATGTAGGTGAATCTGCCGAAGCGAAGCCTTTTCCTCACGAACTCTTCACCCGTAGGGGAGATCACATACCCCTCACACCCTGATGAAAGGAGCTCAAACCTGTCCTTGAAGTTTGGAAGGACGGGATTGTAGAACAGGGGCTGCAGAAAGAGTATCTTCATCTTATCCCTCCAGCCACGCCGGGAACGAGTCTCTGAAGGCTGGCCTTCAACTGCCAGCCGAGGTAACCCCTTTCCTCAGGGTTGAAACCGAGGAGAAGGATTGTTCCAAGATACACCATCCCCTGCAGTGCAATGGATCCACCGATCACAAGGTAATCAGGCTTGAGATGGGGATAAAGGACAAGGTAGACCGGGATGATCCCGAAGATGCCGATCACAATGTTCCGCACAATGAGGGAATAGTACCCCATGGTATTCATTTCCAGGACCCTGCACACATAGAGGGGCTGGGCAAGCATCCTTCCAACCACCATGGGTATGGCGGTGCCAAGGGCCACCCCGACAATCCCGTAATACCTTACAAGGATCAGGCTCAGGAGGAGGTTGAAGAGGCCCTCCATAAGCTGGATGCCTGCAAGGAACCTGTGCCTTCCGATGGCAAAAAGCAGTGCATTGGAAGGCATCTGGATGAGCCACAGTGTCACTGGTGGAACGAGGATCGTGAGGATACGGCAGGAATCGGTGTATCCTTCCCCTATCCACCTTAGGATGAAGGGGCAGCCGTAGAGGATGAGCATGGCCCCGATGAATAGTGCCATGTAGAGGGAGATCTTTGTTGTCATCTTAAACTTCCTTTTTATGCCTTCCCTGTCTCCCTTCCCTTCGTCCTGACTCAGGACATTCCTGATGAGGCCAACGGTGTTTACCATGAGATAGATGAAGATGGATACGATGGTGGAGGCTATGGAGTAGTGGGCTACTGCTACAAGACCGACAAAGCTGCTTATGACAAGGGCATCAAGCCTGAAGATCAGTATCTCCGATACCTTGTAAAGGAAGGTAAAGATGCCGTAGGAGAGGAGTTCCCTCACCCTTTCCCTTCTGAAGTCTTTGATGTCGAGCCTCAGACCTTCAAGGACCCTGAAGGCAAAGATGGTGAAAAGGGTGTAGGAGAGCAGGGATGAGATAAAGACTGTGGTGGCAAGGGCTATGATGCCGTAGCCCAGGCTGAAGAGCACAAGGATGAGGAGGTTCCGTAGAAGGAATTCGAGAAAGTATATCCCCTCACTTATGGTAAATCTGAGGGTGGCCCCTATCACCCCTCCGAAGGCCCTTGTGGGAAATCCTATGGCAAGGTTCAGACCAAGAAGGAGGATAAGAAGCCTCACCACCCCCCTTTCCTCGGGTGAAGGGACAAAAAGATCCACCGTGGAGGCAAGGGCAATGGTGATGCCCAGGACCACCCCACCGAGGAGAAGGAAGACCACAAAGGCGGTGTTGACAACCTCATTCACATCCTTAAGGTCCTGACGGCCCAGGGCCCTTGCAACGAACCTGCCCACTGCCGATGCTATCCCGAGGTCCAGGTAACCGCCGTAGGTCATGAAGACCCCTGCAAGGATCCAGAGGCCATACATGCGGTCTCCAAGGTGGTGGAGGATGAAGGGGGTCATGAAGAAGGAGACCGCAATGCCTACCGGCATCTTTACCATCTTGATGAAGGCCCCCTGTATCACCATTGCTCCCCTGCTCACCGGGCCCTCCCGTTCAAAAGACTCACCATCACCTTCTTCATCTCTGCTACATGCCTTTCAAGGCTGTACCGTTTCCACACCTCCCTGTGGGCCCTCTCCCCTATCTCCTTCCTCAGGGAGGGATTGGTGATCAACCGCTCCACGATCCTTCCGAACTCTTCAGGACTGCGGGCAAAGAAACCTGTCACTCCTTCCTCTATGACGGTCATGTCAGAGGCGGTTGGACGACACACCACGGGCAATCCGGCAGCCATGTAGCTTATGACCTTATTGGAGTCCTTCAGGTACTGGATGTTCGAGTTGTCGTGCCAGCGGAATGCTATGTCCCCTTCAAGGAGATCCCTTTCCCATCTATCAAGGGACCACTTCCTGTACTCTATAAAGCCTTCCCGTCCTTCCTTCTGCGTGAGGTAGAGGACCCTTGAATCGTATCTCCTGCAGATATCCTCAAGGACGGGTTCAACAGGTCTGTTCTGGGGAAGATTGAGTGTGACCCCTGTCCAGATGATGGTGATTCCCCTTGTCCTGTCACTGTGTCTCTTTGGGTTTTCCCTGTTCCAGTCATTGTATATCTGTCTGAAGAGGAAGTACGGCTTCATCCCGGCACGCCTTACGATCTCTTCGGCTGCCGGCGAGGCGACGAAGCAGAGATCAAAGAGGCTGTAGCGTCTCTTCTCTTCCTTCTCCAGGTTGCGGTAGTAGATCCTCTTCAGTACCCGCTTCAATGGGTTTCGTTCATGGGCGGTGGGGAAGAGGAACATGTCCTGGAAGTCCAGTATGAGCACCCTGCCTTCCCCTTTCAGCCTCTCAAGGAGAGGACGGGCTGGGGCTATCTTGATAAAGACGAGGACATCGAATCGGGAAAGCTCTTCGTATGAGAATGGTTCCCTGAAGAAACCACATTCGAAGTGGGGATCCTTGCCAAGCAGTCTTCCCACCTTCACACCTGACTGGTGGAAGGAGTTGGCGCTTGTCTCCGGACCAAAACCCACCCTTATCTTCATAGGGCCCTCTCCAGCATGTGGATCGTTTCTTTTATCAGGTCTTCAAACCTTGATGGAGAAAGCTTCTCTTCTGCCAGGTGCCTGCTGTTTCTTCCGAATTGCTCAAGGAGTTCAGGATGATCCTTGAGGTAGCGGATCTTGCCGGCCCATTCCTCGGCAGGGCTTCCAGGAGGCATGAGGTAGCCGTTGAAACCATCCCTTACAAGCTCCCCTATCCCTCCCACATCGTTTGCCACTACAGGAAGACCCGTGGCCACGGCTTCAGCAACCACCAGGCCAAGCTTATCTATCCTTGTGGGAAACAGGAAGAGGTGAGATGTCTGGTATATCCCAATGAGTTCTTCCATTCTTTCATGGGTGATCCCCTTGATGAGGTCCACACCATCAGGGAGATCCCACTCCGACAGCAATGGATCATTGGATACGATCCTGAGGACACACTCTCCCTTGAGATGCCTTTCGAACATATCGAGCAGGAAGTGTCCTCCTTTCCTCCTGAAATCGTTTCCGGCAAAGAGGAGGGTGAATCTTCCATCCTTGTCCCTTCCTGGCCTCCACACGGATAGGTCGTAAGGACAGTAGGTCACAGAGATCCTCTCAGGGGGTATCCCGTAGTCATCCACCAAGGATCGGGCACACCATCCTGTCAAGGGCAGAAAGAGATCTATATGCCTCAAGATCCCCTTGAAGAGGCGGTGTGTCACCCATCCAAGGAGCGTTGCCTTAAGCCTTGCAGCAGGAGAATCCGCTGCCTGACGGAGGAGTTGATTGGAGAGTTTCGGTGTGGTATCGAGGGCAACGGCTGTGGGCAGAGCCTTTATGAGCCTGTAGAATGGGGGGAGGAGGGTGTGGGCCTGGAAGAAGAGGGCTTCGAAGGTCCTTCCCCTGAGTCTATTCCGATACTTCTTCCATATCATCCATGAGGATTCAAGGGTAGAGCTTGCCTTTGCAAGCCTCGGAATTCGGTAGTCTCTGTAGTCCCTTCCCTCCTGGAAAAGGTATAGGGGTTCTATGGAGTCCATGCGCTCCATGGTCTCCACAAGACGGTTGGTGAAGGTGTTGTTGCCAAGGAGTCTGGAAAACACGCAGAGGATCCTTTTTCTTCCTGAAGACCTATTAAACCCCATGCTATACAAACCTCTCTATCGCCCTCTTTATGTTGGAGGCCACCACCTCAGGATGATAGTTCTCCCTCACAAACTCCTTTGCCTTCTGCCCCATCCCCACAAGGAGGTCCCTGTCCTTCAGGAGTTCTACGATCCTTTCTGCGAAGCCTTGGATATCTCCAGGGCTTACCAGGTATCCCGTTACCCCATCTATAACCATCTCAGGGATCCCGCAGGTGCTGCTGCCAACACAGGGGATCTCGAAGTTTCCGGCCTCAAGGATCACACTCGGAAAGGGATCGTAGATTGCCGGATGGAGGAGGATACTTGCCTTCTTGTAGACCTCTATAAGCTCCTTCCTCCCGAGGGGGCCGAGCTTTTTTAGCCAGGGTCTTTCCATCCTTTCAAACCTTTCAGGCACCCGTCCCACCACAAGGAGTGTCGCATCAGGTATTTCCTTGACAACCCTTTCAAAGATCTCTGCGAGGGTGTAGCCTCCCTTTCGTTCGAAATCGGTGGATACGAAAAGAACGGTCTTCTTCCTCTCCGTCCAGTTAACAGGGTATTCTTCAGGTATCTTCAGGGCTGATCCCACGACAACGACCTTTTCTGGTTCTATTCCGTAGTCCTTCACAACGGTTTCCCGTGCGAAGTTACTGTATGTGAAGATTCCGGTCATGGAGGAAAAGAAGGCCCTTTCCAGGTCGTACCATTCCTTCTCATAGGCCTCAAAGTCTTGGGGTAGCCACTGCTTCCACATGGTGTGTGCATTCTTTACCGTGGAATCGTGATAGGAGAAGTAGGGGATATCCCTTTCCCTTGCAATGGGGCCAAAGAGGGAGCCGATCTGGAAAATGAGGTCGTATCGGTATTGCCTGGCTGCATCATCGAATAACCCTGAGACGGCCCGAAAGGTTGCCGGGTGCTTGTACATGGCCTCTCTGATGCTGCCGGCCCTTTCAGCCCATCTCTTCCGGGAAGGGTGGAAACCCTTCACAAAGGGAAGGATGTGGTAGGATATGGGCAGTTTGACCCTGCAGAAGAGGAGTTCGAAGAAGCGGGAAAGTTCCCTGTAGAGGCTGGACTTGCTGGCCCCTCCGGATACACCGTGCCACAGGTCCAGGACAAGCATCCTTTTCATGGATTGAGCCTCCTGTAGAAATCAACATGTTTGCTGGCCCATGCGGTGTGGGAGTAATGACGCTTCAGTGTAAAGTAAGCCCTCCATTTCATGAGGTTCTGGAGGTTCTGATCCTTCACTATCTCTACGATCCTCTCCCCTATCAGATTGGGCCTGAAGGAATGGACGAGACAGCCTGTGATGCCATCCCTGATCAGATCGGGTATGCCACCCACTGCTGTGGCAACAACAGGCCTGCCATAGGCCATGGCCTCAAGGACACACATGGGTGTTCCCTCCCACAGGGAGGTGACAACCACCATATCTATGGCAGAGAAGACCATGTCCATGTCTGCAACATGGGAGGTGAAGAATACCCTGTCCTCAATCTCAAGGTCTCTTGAAAGCCTCCGCAACTCGTCCTTGAGCGGACCATCTCCCACCACAAGGAACTGCAGGTTGTAGTGGCCGTATCGTTCTTTGAGATACTTTGCTGTTTCAAGGAAGAGGGGGAAGTTCTTCTGCTCCGTAAGACGACCTATGCTTGCAATCCACGTGGCTTCCCTGTCAAGCCCGTAGAGGCTGGCCATCTTGGTGCGCATCCTTTCCTTTACCATCCTCAGTCGTTCCACCTTGTGCCTTGAATCGACTATCAGTCCGTTCTGGATCACCTCCATCCGTGATGCAAGGAATGGATACTTCCTGTATCTATCGAAGAGTTCCCTTGAGCAACACACAAGTCTGTCCACAAGATAGAGGTCAAGGAGGTTTGCAAGGTGGACATGAAGGGTTTTGAGGGTGAGTGGTTCGAAGAGGCCGTGGAGGGTGAGGACCACCTTGCTCAATGTCCCAGGAAAGAACCTCCTTATCAGTATCCCGTAAAAGGCGGATTTGTAGCAGTGGGCATGGAGTATCTGGACCCTGTCCTCCTTCAAAGAACGGGCTAACCTCTTGAGCAACCTGTAGGAGAATCTCCTATCCGTCTCAAAGATTCTGCACTGTACGCCCCTTTCCTGTATTATCCTCCTCAGATCACGGAGGTTCTCGTCCTTTGCCCTTCTTTCCAGAACGAAGTAAGAATAAGATCTGGTTGCCCTGCTCCTCAGGGCCCGTGAAAGGGAAAGGGCCACATTTTCAGCCCCGCCAAAGCCACCTGAGAAGCGCATCTGGGCCACAGCAGGCTCTTCGATTAGATTCCTTTTAATGGAGGGTTCCATGGTTCTTGATGGCCTCCTTGTAGACCTTGATAAACTCATCTCCAATCCTCTCAAGGGAATAGTTTTGTTTGATATTCAGGTATGCATTCCTTCCCAGACGCTTGCGGAGATCCTGATCTTCAAGGCAGCGGATCACCGCCTCAGCGAACTCTTCAGGCCCATCGGCAAGGAGGATGTCTTCACCTGATTTACATAGTATGCCTTCTGCGCCCTTGTAAGTGGAAACAACGGGTTTACCCCTTGCCATGGCCTCAAGGATCTTGAGCCGTATACCGCTTCCGACTCGAATGGGCACTATGTAAACCTGGGCCCTGTCTATGTAGATCCTCACATCATCGACCCGGCCCATCACCCTTATCCTGTCATCCTCAAGGGACCTTACACTTGCCGGGGGATTTCCCCCCACTATGTAGAGCTTTAGTTTCGGGAATCTCTCTGTTACTGAGGGGAAGACCTCTTTTACAAACCACAGCATCCCCTCAATGTTGGGTGTCCAGTCCATCCTTCCGGTAAAGACCAGGCAATGTTCCTCCTCTGAGGCAGGAAGACCGTTTACGACCATACCTGGCGGGATGGTTGTTATAGAGCCCCTGCATCGGTAGAGAGATTCCATATTTTCCCTGTCCGTTTCTGTGATTGAGACCACCACATCGGACCCATGGATGGCCTTTATCTCATGGGCGATAAACCTTCTGGCCTGCCATCTGGTAAGATACTTTCTCAGGGGGTTTTCCATCCTTTCTGCCCTGTGGTCGAGGAGAAGCCCTTCCAGGTTGTGCTGCCTCAGGACAAGGGGCAGGGAGCCGATGCAGTCCCTGTACTGATAGAGGAAAGGGGTTTCCATATGGACCACATCGAACCTCCTCTTCTGGACGAGGTCGGTCAGTATCTTTCTGAATCTCCTGTTCTCAAACATAAGGACGGGATAGGGTCTGCCCTTGAGGACATCCAGGGCGGCCTTCGGGAAGGGGGGCAGGCTATGCCTTACAGGTATTACCTCCTTGCAGAGTTTTTTCAATTCCTCGCTTGCCCCTGCCCCCTCCCAGTCAAGGTAGAGGAGGGTGAGGTCACATCTTCTGGCAAGGGCCCTCAAGGTGTCGCCTATAACGATCTTTGCCCCTTCATCCCTTGGAACAGGGTTCTTATGGGATAGGTACAGGACCTTCATGGAGATCTTCTTTCTCTTTCGTGTGCTAAACCGTACCTTACTTCGAGTTATAGCCACCTGAGTCTTATGTCTTCCCTTGCACTCCTTACTATGTCCAGGTCTATCACCTTCTTCTCCTCTGCAAAGCCTGACAGCAGGGAGTAGGTGCAGATGAGGTTTATGAGTCTTGGTATGCCCTTTGAGAAGTCGTAGATCTCATCGAAGACCTCATCCTTGAATATGTTGTTACCTCCAGCAACCTTGAGCCTGT
>WGFJ01000102.1 GCA_015492305.1 Deltaproteobacteria bacterium | reverse complement strand
CTTCCCGAGGATCTGGAGCCTCAGGTTCAACTTTGCAGGGGAAAGGTACCAGACGGTCAAGTCAGAAGTGACCTTCCTTAAGGGGGGGTATATCCTTGCAGACCCTGTTGAGGTCCTCCAGGAGGGGTTCTTCGTGATAGTCATACATGGCGGCCAGAAACTCGATGGACTCAAGGGTGGATCCCGGGACCGAGAGGCAGTAAGGACCGAGGTGTTTCTTGAATACCTCCCTGGCCTCTGGGCACACCTTGAGGAGATCACCGACTATCATCTTCCCTGTAACCTTTTGATCCTTCTTCTCTCCGTGTTTGACCGCCATCTCTTCCCCCTAATCAAAAGAAGTCCTTGGCAACCTCCATCAGCCAGTCTGTGAACGGGCCCGGGTAGATACCAAGGAGTATGGTAACAATATTCACCCCGTAGAGTGTGGCCCTTGTGAGGAGGTTCAGCTCTATAGGCTCCACCACCTCTGGTTCGATGAGATACATCCTCTTTACCACAAGGAGGAAGTAGTACATGGAGACGATGGCCATCACCACGCCCACAACGGCAAGCCCTATCAATCCCTCCTTCACCGCTGCAGCGAATATGTAGAACTTGGCAATGAAACCCCCAAGGGGAGGCACACCTGCCAGCGAGAGCAGACCTATGAAGAGGGTTGCAGCAAGCAGTGGGGAGCGTCTGCTGAGACCGATGTAGGCATCTATTGAATCGCTTCCACTCACCCTGGAGAATATCACGATCGCAAGGAAGCTCCCTATGATGGCAAAGATATAGGTGAGGAGATAGAACATCATCGCCTCGGCACCAAGGATAGAGGCAGCAGCTATCCCGATGAGCAGGTACCCTGCAGAACCTATGCCCGCATAGGCAAGCATCCTCTTGATGTTCTTCTGTGGCATGGCTGCAAGGTTACCAAGGAGGATGGTGGCACCGGAAAGGAAGACCACAAGCCCGATCCACTCCTCCTTTACAGGTCCAAGGACAGTGAAGAGGAGCCTCATGGCCACAACGAAACCGGCCGTCTTTGAGCCTGCTGCGATGAGGGCGGTTACCGGTGTTGGAGAACCCTCGTATACATCAGGGGCCCAGATATAGAAGGGGATGGAAGAGAGCTTGAAGGTAAGGCCAAGGATAACAAGGAAAAGGCCCAGGGTAAGGAAGCCTCCCCTGCCCTGCCCCAGAGCCCCTGCCACCTCTTCGAAGCCGGTATATCCGGTGTAGCCATAGAGGAAGCTTATGCCATAGAGGAGGAAGCCGGATGCAAGGGCACCGGTAACAAGGTACTTGAAACCTGCCTCTATGGATCTCGTGTCATCCTTCATGTATGTGGCCAGGATGTAGAGGCTTACGGCCATAAGTTCGAGGGAGACAAAGAGGGTGATGAAGTCATAGGCCGAAGCAAGGAACATCATACCAAGGATGGCAAAGAGGATGAGTATGTAGAACTCCCCCTTCCAGTGCTTTATGCGCTCATCGTAGAGGATGGCCATGTAGAGGATAGAAAGGGCCACGATGAGGAAGAGGAACTTGAAGAACACCGCTGCAGGGTCCTGGATCACAAGCCCCATAAGGGCTGATCCCTTCTTGGGAACCAGGATCAGTGCAAGTCCTGTAACCACAGTCCCGACAACACCTACAACCCCTATCTGGCGCTTGTCCCTCACAAAGAAATCGAGGATCACCATGAGGATGATAAAGGAAAGTAAGACCAGTTCCGGGATCAAAAGGTGTATGTTCAATGGCATCCCATCAACCTCCTGCCACCTGGGTAACACCGTTTATCTTATCTATGAGGGGCACAACCCCTGTATTTATCACATCCACAAGTATGGAGGGGTAGAAGCCAACTATGAGGAGGACAGCGATGAGCACCACATAGGGCAGCCTCTCGACAAAGGTGGTCGCATCCTTGAGGTGCTTCCACTCCTCCATAAGCTCACAGAAGAAGACATTCCTTATGGCCCTGAGCATGTAGGTGGCGGTCACTATGATGCCGAAGACAGCAACCACCGCCTGAAGGGGGTAGACCTTGAAGGACCCCACAAATATGAGCAACTCTGAAACGAAGTTTGCCAGACCCGGAAGACCTGCACTGGCAAAACCCATTACAGCAAAGGCAACGGCTATGAAGGGCATCCTGTGGGCAAGGCCTGAGAAATCATAGGTCATACGGGTGTGGGCCTGGTCGTAGACAAAGCCTATGAGGGCAAAGGCAAGGGCCGTCATTATGCCGTGGGCAAACATGAGAAGGACAGCGCCGTTCATGGAGACATAGTTCAGGGAGGCCATCCCGAGGAGGACATACCCCATATGGCTTGAACTGGAGTAACCTATCATGAACTTCATATCCTTTCTGGTCATTGCCACAAGGCCACCGTAGAATATGTTTATGAGACAGAGGATGGCAACAACTGGCATCCAGAACTGAGCCCCTTCAGGCAACAGCCACATAGCGATACGGATGATACCGTAGGCCCCGAGTTTCATGAGAACACCTGCATGGAGCATACTCACGGCAGATGGGGCTGCAGCGTGGCCTATGGGAGACCAGGAGTGGAAAGGAGCAACAGGGGTGAGGACTCCAAAGCCAAAGAGAAGGGGAAGGAAGACCACTATCTGGTAGAGCCTGGATGGGAAGATGACCTTGTTTATCTCGAGAAGATCAAAGGTGTACTTCCCTGTGATCTGTCCGGCAGTGAAGTAGATGGAGAGTATCCCAAGCAGGGCAAACACAGCACCAAAGCTCAGGTACAGGGTGAGCTTCATCGTTGCGTACTGCCTGTTTGCACTGCCCCATATGCCTATGAGGGGGTACATGGGTATCACTGCAAGTTCATAGAAGAGGTAGAAGAAGAGAAGATCAAGGGAGGTGAAGACGCCGAAGACCCCTGCCACAAGGAGGAGGAGGAATATGTAGTGCTCCTTTATCCTGTGGGTTATACCCACCCAGGAGACAAAGACGCCGGTAAATATGACAAAGGCCGTGAGGACCACCATTGCTATGCTTATGCCGTCCACACCAAGGTGGTAGGTGATACCAAGGGACCTTACCCACTCTATCCTCTCCTCAAACTGGAACCCCCCTTTTGTCGTGTCGTAGGCAAACAGGAGGTAGAGGGAGAGGATGAGGGTTATGGATGTGGATACCACAGCGATCCCCCTTATGAGATCCACCCTCTCCTCCCTGACAAAGAGGAGGATAAGGACCGCTATCAGGGGGGACAGGATTATGGCTGATAGTACAGGGAAACCTTCCATTTCACCTCCGTCATCCAAAGATAAAGAAGAAGAGCAGTATCACCACTCCACCAACCATAAGGAGGGCATACTCCTGCAATCTGCCTGTGGTAAGGAGCCTCAGGGCCTTACCGATCTCCCTCGTTATAAAGGCACTACCGTTCACAAAGAAACCGATTATTATGTGGATCTCCGTGAAGTTGAAGGCCCTTCCGATACCGTTGTAGATCCTCTCCACTATGACCCTGTCATAGAAGTCATCTATGTAGAACCTGTTTTCAAGGACCCTGTATAAGGGGTGGCAGTGGTTGGCAATGACCTCGGCCCTTACAAACCCCCTTTGATAAATCAGCCAGGCCACAAGGATACCTGCAAGGACAACAAGGGTGGAAAGGATGGCCACAAAGTGGCCTCCTTCCCCCCCTTCAACATGGCCATCTATGTAGGTGCTGAAGTTGGGTTCCAGCCCTGGCAGGGCCACAAAGCCAGAGACGGCAGCAAAGAAGGCCAGGATTATAAGGGGAACGGTCATTACAGGGGGTGATTCATGGGGATGCCCTTCGTATCTCTCCTCACCGAAGAAGGTGACAAAGACGAGTTTGGACATAAAGATGGCAATAAGGAAGGCGGTGATGATACCACCGATGAACAGGACATAGTTTCCGGAGGCAAGGGTGGCAACAAGGATCTCATCCTTGGCAAAGAATCCGCTGAAGGGGAATACCCCGATCATCGCAAGGGCCCCGATGCCAAAGGTACTGCCCGTTATCTTCATCTTTCTGTAGAGTCCACCCATCTTCCATATATCGTTTGTATGGAGGGCATGGATCACACTTCCTGCTGCAAGGAAGAGGAGGGCCTTGAAGAAGGCATGGGTGGTGAGATAGAGCATACCGGCAGAGACCCCGCCCACCCCCATGGCCATCACCATGTATCCGAGGGACGCAAGGGTGGAGTATGCAATCACGCGTTTTATATCGCTCTGGGCAAGGGCTATGGTCGCCGCAAGGAGGGCGGTAAAACCACCTATATAGGCAACAACCATGGCAGCCTCAGGAGGGGCTGCATGGTAGAGGAAGGCTGTCCTGGCAAGGAGGTAGACACCGGCAGCCACCATGGTTGCAGCGTGGATCAGGGCACTGACAGGCGTGGGACCCTCCATGGCGTCAGGAAGCCAGACATGGAGCGGGAACTGAGCAGATTTACCCACGACACCGCAGAAGATGAGAAGGGCTGCCAGGAGAAGGGTCCAGTCCCCCACATTTCCAGCCTCTATCTGCTTCTCTATGGCAAGGAAGTTGAAGGTTCCAGTAGCATAGAAGATGACGAATATACCGAGGATGAAGCCAAAGTCTCCAACCCTGTTGACAAGGAAAGCCTTCTTTGCCGCATCGGCAGCAGATGGCTTTTCGAAGTAGTAACCTATCAGGAGGTAGGAGGCAAGGCCAACAAGTTCCCAGAAGATGAACATCTGGATGAAGTTATTCGCAAGGACTATCCCGAGCATGGCGAATATGAAGAGGGAGAGGCAGGCAAAGAACCTTGAATAACCCGGATCCCCATGCATGTATCCCCTCGAATATATGTGGATGAGTGAGCCCACAAAGGTCACTATGAAGAGCATCAATACACTCAGGGGATCCAGAAGTGTCCCTATCTCAACGTAGAGACCGGGTATATTCAACCAGGTAAAGGACTGCTCAAGGGGTTCTGCGTGGGGGTTTCTGAGGAAGTAGAGTATGGGCTTTATGGATATAATAAAACAGAGCACAACGGCCCCGATGGAGATGTAGGAACTGAGGTCCTTGTGCCTCCTCGTAATCAAGGTTATGGTGGTTGTAGCGATAAGCGGGATCAATAGCAGAAGCCATATGCTCATGATATCCCCCTCTTAATGCCTCATCTCGCTCAGGTCTTCCACATAGACCGTCTTCTTCTGCCTGAAGATCACCACAAGTATTGCAAGGCCAACAGCCACCTCTGCAGCGGCCACGGTGATGGTGAAGACCACAAAGACCTTCCCTGCCATGGACTGGAGGAAATGGGAGAAGGCCGCAAGACTGATATTCACAGAGTTGAACACAAGCTCAAGGGACATGAGCACAATAAGGATGTTCCGCCTGAGAAGCACCCCTGCAACACCTATGGCAAAGAGGATGCAACTCAGCACAAGGTAGTGGTAGAGTGTTATCATCCTACTCCTTTCCCCTCTTCATGGTAAGGATTATTGCACCCATCAGGGCAACAAGGAGGAGAAGGGATACAACCTCAAAGGGGAAGATGTACTTTGTAAAGAGGACCTTTCCAAGGCTTTCAGTGCTTCCCTGCTTTACGAGGAACTCCTCTGAATACGGGCCAAGACTTGCCTTGGACTTCCCCTTAACCGCCAGGTATCCCACCTCCCCGATCAAGGCAGGGATAATGAACAATGCCCAGGGCCTCTGGCCCCTGTGGATGTACTCGGAAAACCTCTCCTTCTTCAGCTCAAGGACCATGATGACAAAGAGGAAGAGGACCACCACCGCACCTACATAAACAAACACCTGGACAGCAGCAAGGAAGGGAGAACGGAGCAAGACAAAGAGGGCAGCCACCTGTATGAAGCAGGCCACAAGGTAGATGGCACTCCTCACAGGGTCCCTCTGGAATATCACAAGGAGGGCTGTAAGGACCGAAAGACCACCAAAGACATAGAATGCTATAGCCTCAACCACTACCTCCTCCTTATCCTGTTCCACCAGTGGTAGCCTTCCTTGCCCTGTGGCTCCGCAAAGACCTTCTCTCCCGCCACAAGCCTTGCCCTGACAACCTTTCCACCCTCCTCTGTCTTCCCTGGCATCTTCATCAACACATCCTTCCCTACAAGCAACTTCTTTGAATCATAGGCAGAAAACTCGTAGTGCTGACCAAGGGCTATGGCCTCTACAGGACATGCATCCTCACAGAGACCGCAGAAAAGACACCTTGCCGTGTTCACATCGTATATAAGGGGGCGTCTGTTGCCCTTCTCATCCTCGTAAGGCACAACCTTTATACACTGGCAGGGGCAGATCCGGGCACACAGTTCACAGGCCACACACTTGGTGTCTCCATTCTCAAACTTCCTCAGGAAGTGGTGACCCCTGAACCTCGGGTAGGGTATCCACTTCTCCCTGTCCGGATACTGCATGGTGATGGTCTTCGAAAAGAGGTAGCTCAGGGTAAGGGAGAGACCATCTATGAGATCAAGGAGAAGGGTAAACCCTATCCACCTGTACCTCTTTTCCAGTCTTTCAAGCCAGTTCTCCCTGTACATTCTCACCTCATGCAAGGAAAATGCCTGTTATAAGTATGTTTGCAAGGGAAAGGGGCAGAAGCACCTTCCACCCAATGCTCATCAACTGATCGTACCTGTACCTCGGGAAGGTAAACCTGAACCACATAAAGAGATAGACAAAGAAGCCCACCTTGAGGATGAACCACACTATGGGAGGAAGGAAAGGTCCATTCCATCCCCCGAAGAAGAGGAGCACAATGAGGACCGATACGGTCAGCATGACTATGTACTCGGTGAGCATGAAGAAGGCAAACCTCATCCCGCTGTACTCTGTATGGTAGCCTGAACCAAGGTCACCCTCTGCCTCTGCAAGGTCAAAGGGTATCCTCTGGGCCTCTGCAATACCTGCCACAAGGAAGACGAAGAAACCGATGGGCTGATACACAACATTCCATATCTGGGACTGGGCCTCAACGATATCGAGAAGGCTCATAGAGCCTGTAAGCATGATCACCCCCATCACAGAGAAACCCAGGGGTATCTCATAACTTATGAGCTGGGCACAGCACCTGAGCCCTCCAAGGAGGGCGTATTTGCTGTTCGAGGCCCAGCCTCCGAGTATGACACCATAGACCTCAAGACCTGCCACTGCGAAGATGTAAAGGAGCCCTATGTTCATATCCGAGATGTAGAGCCCCGTCTTCCTCCCGAAGAGGGTGACATCCTCTCCAAAGGGCACGGCCACAAAGACAAGGAAGGGAGGGATCAGGGATATTATGGGTGCGAGCTTGAAGAGGGTCTTATCGGCATATATGGGGATATTATCCTCCTTTGTGAGGAGCTTTATGCCATCGGCGATGGGCTGGAGCAGGCCGTGCCAGCCAACCCTCATAGGACCGAGCCTCTGCTGGATATGACCGGCCACCTTCCTTTCCAGCCAGGTAAGAGGAACGGGCAGAAGGAGGAGGATCAGGGTGATCCCGATGACCTTGATGATCATGAAGAATATGGTCATAAATAGATCGAGCACTAACGCCTCCTACCCCACATGTAGTTTATCATCTCCACGTACCGTGTATTCATACCCCTCACTATGGCATGGATGGTGAAGACGATGTTCTTCATGAGCTTGTAGATGAGGAAGGGATGGTTGGGTATGAGCTTGTCGAAGTCCTCCTTCCTCAAGAGATAGACCTCTGTTTCCACAAGGGCCACAATGGTTGCAGAATGGGGCCTCCCATCAAGAAAGGACATCTCTCCACATATATCCCCATCCTTGAGGAGGGTGATGGTCTGGAGATCTCCTCCAGGCCCCTCTTTGCAGACCTTCACCTCCCCCTTGCAGATGATGTAAAGGATCTGCCCCACCTCGTTCTCCTTGAACAGGGTCTCCCCTGCCTTGTAGACCTTCCTCTTCAGGATGGGGGCAAGGACCTCGAATTCCTCATCCGTTAGATCGTGAAAGAAGGGGATCTCCCTCAAGACCTTCTTGTCAGCCATTTTTCCTCACCTCCACAGGGAAGGGATAGACTCCCTTTTCCATAAGGTTGTTAATGGATAGGGAACCGAAGTTTTCAGGGATAAAGAGAAGCCCTTCAGGAAGCCCCTCCTTTACCCTGACCTTGAGCTCTATGCTCTGGCCATTACGCCTTACCTTCACGGAGTCACCTTCCCTCACCCCGAGGGAGTCAGCCCCTTCCTTGCCTATCTCAAGGAAAGGCGCATCTATGAGGCTTCCAAGAAGCCTTGACCTCTGGGAGAGATAGCCAGAGTGATATAGGTGATTGCCGGTGATAAAGCCCCATCCTTCAAGGGCCACATCCCTTATGGCCACAGGGTGAAGCCCTTTATCGACCCCTTTCTCATGGCCTGTGAAGAGGCCATTATCACCGAGCCCCTCGTAGTCCACACCCCTGTAAGGGGATATCAAATCCTTTATCTCGGCGAATATGGAGGAAGGGTCTGTTTCGAGATCCACCCCGAGGAGGGAGGCTATGTGGGAGATGATCTCCAGATCCCTCCTTGCCTCAAAGGGTGGGTTGTAGAAGGCCCTCACCCTCTGAACCCTTCCCTCGTTGCTCGTGAAGGTACCATCCTTCTCCGCAAAGGTGGCACCTGGAAGGACCACATGGGCCATCCTTGCCGTCTCCGTCATGAAGGCATCCTGGACGAGGAGGAGGCCGACCTGTGAGAGGGCCTCTCTGACAAGCCTTCCATCAGGATAGTTGAGGACCGGGTCCTCACCAAGGACATAGAGGAAGGAGATCCTTCCATCCCTTGAGGCCTCCAGAAGGGAGCCAAAGCCCATGCCCCCATCCCTGGGGAAGGCCCCCATATCAATGGCACCCATCTGATTGGACCTGTCAAAGAGGAACTGAAGACCACACTCCTTGCCCGCAGCCCTCAAGACCTTGATGAGGTTTGATATGACCCTGAAGGCGTCCACAGCAAGGGGGGACCTGAGCAGATCAGTACCTACCAGGATGGATATCCTCCGGGAACCCAGAAGCCTTGAAGACAGGGCCCTTACAAAGTCATCCTCAATGACCTCACCCTGAATCACCTCACCCACATCCCCGAAGGTCCTCTTCAGATCCTCCTCATGGGCCTTCATCACCTCTTTAAGGACAGAGGCAAGGATCCTCACCTCCCTGCCAGGGATGTACCTCTTCACCCCCTTTGCCGCCTTATCGAGCCTTGAGGGCCTTGATGAGAGGATGAAGAGGTGAAGGGGGAGGACCGAGAGGGTATACCTCACAGCATATTCTGTAACCGGGTTCTCATCGGTCAGATTACTGCCTGCCACAAGCAATGTGTCTGCCGAGAGGAACTCCCTGAGGTTCCCCCTGTAGATCCCGGTGCTGATGAGATCAAGGAGGGCGGGGTAAAAATCCCCCTCACTGGCAACAGGCCACCTTGAAGAGGAATCGATATTGTTGCTACCGAAAACCTCCCTGAATAGCTTCTGGAAGGTGTAGATCTCCTCGTTTGTCATCTGGGCAGAAAGGAGGCCACCGACGGAATCACCCTTCCCCTTCAGGGGCAAGAGCCTCTCCTTCAGGTAGTTTGACACCTCCCTCCATGATACAGGGACAAGGACATCGTTCTTCCTTATCATGGGCCTCTTTATCCTGTCTTCGTGGACCACAAAGTCAAGGCCGAACCTCCCCTTCACAC
The DNA here is from genome assembly GCA_015492305.1 of Deltaproteobacteria bacterium. GTDB lineage: Bacteria > Desulfobacterota > GWC2-55-46 > S146-80 > S146-80 > S146-80. Next base: position 28,884 of record WGFJ01000102.1, on the reverse strand, counting down.
AGAGGGTCTCCTCATTTACACCTGTCTGCCTCCTGGATCTTACCCGAAGCAACTGGCCATCCCTCAGACCCACGGTAAGTGTGCAGCCAGTGCCGCAATAGGGGCAGACCGTATCGACCTCCTTGAGGTCCCATGGCCTTGCCTTGTACCTGTAAGGGAGACTCATAAGGGACCCCACGGGGCAGACCTCGATGCAGTTTCCGCAGTGGTCGCAGTTGAGCCAGGCCCTCATAAAGCTTGTCTCCTCTGTCTTCACGCCCCTTCCTATGGAACCGAGGGCAGAGGCCCCGACGATCTCCTCACATATCCTGACGCACCTCTGACACTGGACGCACCTGTTGGCATTCTTTATGATGACAGGGCTGAGGACATAATCCTTTGAATGGAAGGTCCTCTTCCACTCGGTAAACCTTCCCTCCCTGGGGCCAAAGGCAAAGACCTTATCCTGGAGCTCGCACTCCCCACCCTTGTCGCAGACGGGGCAGTCAAGAGGGTGGTTTGCCAGGAGGAACTCGAGCATGGCCCTCCTTGCCGTCACAACGGCAGGCGACTGGGTATGTATAACCATACCATCAAGGACCGGTGTAGCACAGGAGGGCTGGAGCTTCTTCTGGCCCTCTATCTCCACGAGGCAAAGCCTGCAGGAGGCAAGCCTTGAGAGCTTTGCCTGGTAGCAGAAGGTGGGGATCTCTATGCCAAGGCTCCTTGCGGCATCGAGGATAAGGGTCCCGTCCTCTACAGTGATGGTCTTTCCGTCTATGGTTACCGTAGCCATCTCACGCCACCATACAGGTCCTTTTTTCTATGTGGTATTCAAACTCATCCCTGAAGTGGTTGATAGCCCCCCTGAGGGCCATTACAGCCCCATCCCCAAGGGGGCAGAAGGTCTTCCCGAAGATGTTGTTGCAGAGGTCCTCAAGCAACTCCACATCCCCCTTCCTTCCATTCCCGCCTTCAAGGCGCTTCATGATCTTGTCTATCCAGTCAAGACCCTCCCTGCAGGGTGTGCACTTGCCGCATGACTCATGATGGAAGAACTCTATTATCCTCTTTGCCACCTTGACGATGCAGGTGGACTCATCCATGACTATAACCCCACCGGAACCGAGCATGGTTCCTGCCTGTGCAAGGGAGTCAAAGTCCATGTCCACATCTATCCTGCTCTCCGGGAGCATGGGGGCAGAGACACCGCCGGGTATCACCGCCTTTACCTTCCTGCCCGAGCGGGTTCCACCGCCGTACTCCTCCACAAGATCCCTCAGGGATATGCCCATGGGGAGCTCATAGACGCCAGGCCTTTTCACATGGCCGCTCAGGCAGAAGAGCTTCGGACCCGGGCTCTTCTCAGGCCCTATGCCCCTGAACCAGTCGGCCCCCTTCAGGATTATGTGGGGAACACAGGAGAGGGTCTCCACGTTGTTCACCACCGTCGGGGAGTTGTAAAGGCCCTTCACCGCAGGGAAGGGAGGCTTGAACCTGGGCTGTCCCCTGTCACCCTCCAGGGACTCTATGAGGGCCGTCTCCTCACCGCATATGTAGGCACCGGCACCTCTGTGCACGGTTATGTCCAGGTCAAACCCTGATCCAAGGATGTCCCTGCCAAGGAAGCCCTTTTCATAGGCCTCGGCAATGGCCTCTTCGAGCCTCCTTGCACCGAAGGCAAACTCGCCCCTTATGTAGATGAAGGCCTTGTTGGCCCCTATTGCATATGCCGCTATCGCCATACCCTCAATGAGCTGATGGGGATCCTTCTCTATGATCTGCCTGTCCTTAAAGGTGCCTGGCTCGCCCTCATCGGCATTGCAGCAAAGGTACTTCGGCACAGTCGGGTCCTTGGGCACAAACCCCCACTTGAGGCCTGTGGGGAAGCCGGCACCACCCCTTCCCCTGAGGTTGGAGTCCTTCACTATCTGGATTACCTGATCGGGCTGATACCCCTTCAGGACCTTCTTGAGGGCCTCGTAACCACCGCCTTTGAGATAGGTCTTTATCCTGTGGGATTCCGGCTTGTCCGCATTCTTCAGCAGGACCTTCTCAAACATCTCAGGAGGCCTCCTCCTTCAGGGTCTTTATGATCTCATCCACCTTTTCCTTTGTAAGGTCCTCATAGTAGGTATCGTTTATCTGCATCACAGGTGCGGTGCCACATGAGCCCAGACACTCGACGGTGCTGAGGGTGAAGAGACCATCCTTCGTTGTCTCACCCACATCTATCCCGAGCCTCTTCCTGAGATGATCCACAAGGGTCTCTGCACCAAGGAGCATGCACGACACATTGGTGCAGACCTGTATGTGGTACTTACCGACAGGCTCCTTGTTGTACATGGTGTAGAAGGTGGCCACCTCGTAAACGGCAACAGGCGGGATACCCAGGATCTCTGCCACCTCCTCCATGGCCTCCCTTGTAAGGTACCCGTACTTCTCCTGGGCAAGGTACAGGGCAGGCATGATGGCAGACCTCATATCAGGGTACCTCTTTGAGATCTCCCTTATCTTCTCCCTGAGATCCTTCACTTATCCACCTCTGCCATAACAGGATCGAGGCTTCCGATCATGGCTATCATATCCGCAAGGTAGCCCCTTTCGGCCATGAGCTTCAGGGCCTGGAGGTTCACAAAGGAAGGGGCCCTCACCTTCACCCGGAAGGGCCTTTCGCTTCCATCACTTATTATGTAGAAACCGAGCTCCCCTTTGGGGGCCTCTATGCTTGCATAGACCTCACCCTTCGGGACTTTGAAACCCTGAGAGGCAAGCTTGAAGTGGTGGATAAGGGCCTCCATGGATGACTGGACCTTGCCCTTGTCTGCCGGGAAGGCTATCTCCGGCATGTCAACCTTGACAGGACCATCTGGCATCTGATCTATGCACTGTTCTATGATCTTCACACTCTCCCTCATCTCGTCTATGCGGCACTTCCACCTGTCGTATACATCACCGTTCTCCCTCACGATGACCTCGAAGTTAAGCCTGTCATAGACCTCATAGGGGTTGTCGCGCCTCATGTCCCAGCTCACGCCAGAGGCCCTGAGGTTGGGCCCACCAAGGCCAAGGTCTATGGCCTCCTCAGCGGTTATTACCCCGATGCCCTTTGTCCTTCTCAGGAACATCCTGTTCTCACCGACAAGCCTCTCGTAGTCGTCTATCCTCTGGGGAAAGATCCTGCAGAACTCCTTTATCTTCTCCTTTGCACCGGGAGGGAGATCCTCCCTCACCCCCCCAACCCTCAGGAAGGAAACATGCATCCTTGCCCCTGTGATCATCTCCAGGATGTCCATGACCATCTCCCTCTCCCTCATGGTGTAGAGGAGGACCGTCATGGCACCAAGGTCCATGGGGACGGCTCCGGAGATGAGGAGATGACCGGAGATCCTCGCAAACTCAGCAAGCATCACCCTTATGTACTGGGCCCTTTCAGGGGCCTCTATGCCAAGGAGCTTTTCAACTGCCCTCACATAGGCAAGGTTGTTTGAGGGCTGACACAGGTAGTCGAGACGATCGGTAAGGGGGATGATCTGGGTATAGGTGAAACTTTCGGCAAGCTTTTCCGTCCCCCTGTGGAGATAGCCCACCACGGTATCCACATCCACAATCCTCTCACCCTCAAGCTTGAGGATGATCCTCAGGACCCCGTGGGTGCTCGGGTGCTGGGGACCGAGGTTGAGGAGGAGTTCCTTTGTCTCTATATCACCTTCCTTCGTGCTCTTGAGGACCGTGTACTCGGCCATATCAGTCCTTCTTCTCCTCGCCAAAGGGGTTGTACTCGTCCCTGTAGCCCCTCAGGGGGAAGTCTTTCCTCAATGGATACCCCTCAAAGCCCTCCCAGAGGTAGATCCTCCTGAGATCGGGATGGCCATCGAAGGTTATACCGAACATATCGTAGGCTTCCCTCTCGTGCCAGTTGGCGGTCTTCCATACAGGGGTAACAGAGGGGACCGCCTCCCCCTCATCCACCTTGCACTTCAACCGCAACCGGTACTTGAAAGGGATGGAGTAGAGGTGGTAGACCACCTCAAACCTTGGCCTTTCAGGGTGGTAGTCAACCCCGCATATATCTGAAAGGTAGTTGAATCTGAGATCAGGATCCTCCTTGAGGAACCTGCAGATATCAACGATCCTCTCCTTCTTCACCACAAAGGTATGCATCCCGTAAGACTCATAAGAGTCCACTATCTCCTCTCCAAAGCGCTCCCTGAGCTTCCTGCAGAAGATGGGCTCTTCCATCTCAGCCTCCAGCCTCCTCCTTCCTCCTCAGGACCCTGTAGCGCTTGATCTTCTCCTGGAGGAGGAGGAAGCCGTGCATAAGGGCATCAGGCCTTGGCGGACAGCCTGGCACAAAGACATCCACCGGAACGATGAGCTCCGACCCCTGCACAACGGCATAGGTGTTATACACCCCGCCAGAGATGGCGCATGTCCCCATGGCCAGGACCCACCTGGGCTCTGGCATCTGGTCGTAAAGCAGCTTCACAATGGGGGCAAACTTCTTTGTCACCGTCCCTGCAATGACCATCACATCGGACTGCCTCGGAGAGGGCCTGAAGATGATGCCGAAACGATCAAGATCGTACCTGGAACAGCCCGTTGCTATCATCTCGATGGCGCAGCAGGCTATCCCAAAGGTCTCTGGCCAGAGGGCGGACTTTCTGGCCCAGTTTATAACGCTATCGGCAGTGGTAAAGAGTATGTTGTTGGGGAAACGGTTCTCTAAGATTCCCATTCCAGAGCCCCCTTGACCCATGCGTATATAAGACCTATAAGGAGCAGAAAGATGAATATGAACATCTCTATATAGCCAAATAGACCTATCTCTTTCAGGACCACCGCCCAGGGAAAGAGGTAGAGGGTCTCCACATCGAAGATGATGAAGAGGATGGCTATAACAAAGTAGTGGATCCTGATCCTCCCTGTAGAGGCCTCACCAATTGGATCCACACCGCACTCATAGGGCTGGTTCTTCTTTGGATAGGGCCTTGAGGGCCTCACAAGGGAGGATACAAAGAGGGTCATTGTAGCAATGAAGGCTACAAAGACCGCCATTATGAGGACGGGAAGATAATCAAGAAGCATTAACTCACCTTGTCCGAAAGGGTGAGAGAAAAAATAAGACATTTGTATTACTTTGTCAAGCAAAATATACTGTCTACAGTATACAATTTTACCCCCTCATACGATCCCCACCTCGTAGCCCTCCCAGAGGGTGTAATCGCGACCATACTCCCTGGGGAACCTTCCATAGAGGGGTCTCTCACAGTTGGGGCACCTGCCCTCCACAAGCCTGTAATCCCTCACAAAAAAGCCAGACCGTTCGATCACCTTCAGGCCACAACCCGGACAGCGGGTATTCTCCCCCTCATGGCCAGGGACATTGCCGATATAGACATGGCAGAGACCGGATCCCATGCCGAGGTCCCTTGCCTCCTCAAGGGTCTCCACAGGGGTCGGGTGAAGGTCCTTCAGGAGGTGATGGGGGATGAAACGGGTCACATGCCAGGGGACCTCCCTTCCCAGTTCATCCCTTATCCAGGAGGCTATCCCTGATAGCTGCCCTCTGTCGTCATTGAATCCGGGTGTCACGTTTGTAACACATTCCACATGCATACCCCACCTTTCCTTTGCCCTCTTCACAGCCCTGAGGATGGGGGAGAAGTCCTCTATATGGGCTGTCCTTCTGTAGGCCTCTCTGGAGAAGGCCTTTATATCCACCCTGTAACAATCAAGGTATGGCCCTATCAGATCCAGGGCCTCTTCTGTTATGTAGCCGTTGGTGACATAATGGGTGAGGAGGCCTGCCTCCTTTGCTGCCCTTGCACAATCGATGGTGTATTCGAGCCATATGGTTGGCTCGTTGTAGGTCCAGGAGACACCGAGACAGCCGTATCTCCTGGCTATCCTCACCACCTCATCAGGTGGGAGGAAGATCCCCCTTCTCGGAGGGGGTGCAAAGGAGATGGACCAGTTCTGGCAACCAGGGCACCTGAAGTTGCAGCCATAGGTGCCCATGGAGATCCATTTACTTCCCGGATAGAAGTGGAAAAGGGGCTTCTTCTCTACAGGTGAGACGGCCATGGAACTGACAAGGCCGTAGATAAGGGTGTAGAGCCTTCCACCTTTATTGACCCTTGTGCCACACCACCCCCTCTTCCCCTCCCCTATGAGACAGTATCTGGGACAGACCCTGCACCTTACCCTTTCCCCCTCCCTTGAATAAAGGATGGCCTCCTTCACAGGGGCATTATACACCACTTCCCCATCCATGGGTATTCACTTTCTGAAAGGGGTGTGTTAAATTCCACCCATGGAGATCAGGAAACTGATAGAAAGGATAAAGGAGAGACCTGACCTCCAGGAGGTGGTCTACCACCACTACATCCCACCAAAGCCACCCTCCTTTGGTGATCCAGAAAGGCCCTTGAGGGAAGAGGTGACAAGGGCCTTAAGGTCTATGGGGATAGGGAAGCTCTACAGCCACCAGGCAAAGGGGATAGATCTTATAAGGGAAGGAAAGAACATCGTTGTGATGACACCGACTGCAAGCGGAAAGAGCCTCATCTACAACATCCCTGTCATGGAGGCCATCCTGGAGGATCCCTCATCAAGGGCCATATACATCTTCCCCCTGAAGGGTCTTGAACAGGATCAGTTGAAGGCCCTGGGGGGCTTTGCAAGGGAGATCCCCTTGGAGGGCCTGAGCGCGATATACGATGGTGATACAACCCAGTACAGACGGAAGAAGATAAGGGAATCTCCGCCAAACATCCTCCTTACAAACCCTGACATGATCCACCTTGCCCTGAACCCCTTTCACGAGAAATGGAGGGACTTCTTCAGGGGCCTCAAGTTCGTCATAGTCGATGAGATACACACCTACAGGGGGATATTCGGATCCCATGTAGCCCAGATCATGAGAAGGCTGAGGAGGATCTGCAACCACTACGGCTCTAACCCCCAGTTCATAGCCTGCTCTGCAACCATAGCCAACCCGAAGGAACTGGCGGAAAGACTCACAGGCCTTCCCTTTGAGGTGATAAGCAAAAGTGGTGCCCCTGCCGGGGGGAGACACTTTCTCTTCCTCAACCCCTTCATAAGCCCCTACACGGTGGCCACAAAGCTCTTCATAACCTGCGTGAGATCGGGCTTCAAGACCATAGCCTTCACAAAGGCAAGGAAGATAACAGAACTCATCCACAGGTGGGTGAGGGATGGAGCCCCTGATATAGGTGGCAGGATCAGCTCCTACAGGGCGGGTTTCCTCCCCTCCGAGAGGAGGGAGATAGAACAGAGGCTCTTCAGGGGTGAACTGGAAGGGGTCATATCGACGAGTGCCCTTGAGCTCGGTGTGGATATAGGCGGGCTCGATGTGTGCATACTGGTAGGCTACCCGGGAACGATCTCATCCACCTGGCAGAGGAGTGGCAGGGTGGGAAGGCACGGGCAGGAGGCGCTCATAGTGATGATAGCACTCAACGATGCCCTTGATCAGTACTTCATGAGGCATCCGGAGGAATTCTTCAGGAGGCCATCAGAGGCAGCGGTACTGAACCCGGAAAACCCCTTCATACTCAAGATCCACCTCACATGCGCTGCAGCCGAGATCTACCTGAGGGAGGATGACGGCATCTACAATGTCCCTGGGCTCAAGCCCCTCCTTGAGGAACTGGAGAGGGAGGAGAGGCTCCGGAGGGGAAGGAGAGGGGACATATGGTTCTCAAGGAGGAGGTATCCCCAGAGGCTAACGGGTATAAGGGAGATAGGAGAGACCTACACCATCCTCAGCGATACAGGGCCCATAGGGGAGTCATCAGGGCCAAGGGTCCTCTACGAACTCTACCCGGGAGCCATATACCTCCACCACGGAAGGCAGTACATAGTTACAGGGCTTGACAGGGAGAAAAGGAGGGTCCTGTGCAGGGAGACGGACGTGGATTACTACACCCAGCCCCTGAGCACCGAAGAGACAGGGATAGACTCCGTGGTGGAGGAGAAGGCTGTAAAGGGTGTGACCGTTTCCTTTGGAAACCTGAAGGTGAAGGAGACGGTCCACGGGTATGTGAAGAGGCACATATACACCCAGGAACTCCTCAGCAGACACCCCCTTGACCTCCCTCCAGCCGTATTTACCACCACAGGGGTGTGGATGAAGATCCCCCTCAAGCTGGAAGAAGGCATGGACCCTGCAGGCACCCTCCATGCCATGGAACATGCCATGATAGCCACCCTACCCCTCTTTGCCCTCTGTGACAGGAGTGACCTTGGAGGGGTAAGCTACCCTTTCAACCCTGAACTCGGATGTCCTGCCATATTTATCTACGATGGCCATGAAGGGGGTGCAGGCCTGACAAAGAGGGGCTATGAGGTCATGGAGGAGTGGCTTGCGACCACTCTGAAGCTTGTCAGGGGCTGTGCCTGCGAAAGGGGATGCCCTTCCTGTGTCCAGGACCCAAGGTGCGGGAACCTGAACACCCCCCTTGATAAGGCAGGCGCTGTGATGGTCCTTGAGGGATGGATCAAGGGAAAGCTTGACTTATCCGGGTAGATGGCTGATAATTTTCTTAACCCACCAGGGAGGAGGAAAATGAAGGGTCATAAGAGACTTGCCCTGCTCCTTTTTGCCATCTTCGTCGTAGGATGTGCCACCCCTCAGGCCACATCATCGACAAAGGTGGAAGGCAAATATGGCAAGGAAATACAGGAGAGGGAACTCCATGTGCCAAGGTGTGCCCAGCCCATAGCAACCATCGTGGCAAAGGGCTTCAAGTGCAAGGCTGCACAGTGCAGGGGAGACAGACTTGTATTCGGGCCCAGATACACCATTGAGCTCAGCCCCCAGGCCCTGGGTGATGGACTGGCGGATATGCTTGTGACCGCCCTGGTTCAGACCGGGTGCTTCAACGTCCTCGAAAGGGAGGCCCTTGAGGAGGTAAAGGAAGAACTCGAGATGCTCGGTGCAAAACCCACAACCCTGAAGGGGGCCGATCTCCTCCTTACCGGGGCCATCACATCCCTTGAGCTAAATGCAGGTGGCATGGGCGGAGGCGGTCTCCTGATACCCCTTCCCTGGAAGATTGGAGGGGGCGTGAAGGTGGGTAAGAGCAACGCCCAGATAGGCCTTGATATGAGGATCATAAGTGTAAGGGATGCGAAGATCATCTCCGCCAGAAGTGTGGAGGGCAAATCTGAAAGGTGGAAGTTCGGTGTGGGAGGTGGAGGCCTCATCGGATCGGTGGTTGCCGGTGGATGGTTCGAGGCCTTCAAGAACACACCCCTTGAAGAGGCAACAAGGGACCTCCTGGCCCATGCAGTAACCCTGATAGTTCAGGATGTGAGCAGCTATGCCGCAACCCATCCCCTCACACCCCAGCAGCCCCAGCCTGCAGCCACCCCTCAGGTGGAGAGACCAAGGAGGGCCGAACCATCAGGAGGGCTCAGGAGGATGGCAGTGGCCTACGCTCCCGGGAATACAACCGTGTGGGAAGAGGACTTTTCAAGGTGTGAGGTTGTGCCCATGGGGTGGAAGATGGCAAAGGGCAGTGCCGAGTGTGTGGAGTTCAGGGGAAAGAGGTGGATAGCAGGCCTCAAGGGTGAGACCCTTGTGAAGAAGGATGTACCGGAATGGGACCCATCAAAGGACTGGGCCCTTGAGTTCAGCCTCTACATATCGGGCAGATACTTTGGAGACATCCTGAAGGTGGCCATCGGCAAGGAAGACAGCCCCTACAGCCTCACCATAAGCGGAGGGGAGGATCGAAGCCTCTGGTCTGACAAACCCCTCCCGGACATACCCCGTCCAGCTGCAAAGGAGATACACCATGTGGCCATCCAGAAAAAGGGCAGCATGTTCTTTATATTCTTCGATGGCAAAAGGATATTCGCCACACCAGCCGAGGCTGTCAGCCTGTCCCATCTCCCCAGATCCTTCCTGTTCCTCCTTGGTGGCAGTGGTAGCGACATCTCGACAGGCAAATACGTCCTCATCACGGATCTCAGGCTGACCCATTACTGATGGAGAGGGAATAAGGGGCCAGACACCATGAAGGGTCCTGGGAAGTTCTTCTTCCTTGCAAGCTTTCTCTACCTTGGGATAGGGACAACCCTTGGCTTCCTCATGGCCTATCTCAGGGGAAAGTGGGTCCTGCGGCTTGTCCCTGTCCACACCCATGTGAATCTCCTTGGGTGGGTATCGATGCTCATATTCGGCTTCGCCTATACCTATCTTCCCGTATTTGCAGGGAAGAAACTCTACAGTGAGAGCCTCCCATACCTCCATTTCTTCCTTGCAAACCTGGGGCTCATCGGTATGGGGGCCATGTGGTTTGGAAGCAGGTTCCCTAAATCCCCCATATCACCCACCTGGGTATGGCCCTTTGGGGGGCTTGTGGTTCTCTCAAGCTGGCTCTTTATATTCAACATGCTCATGACCCTCTTCGGATGAGTCATGGTCCGAAGGAGGGGATTGATACAGATAGAGGGGATCTCTCTCGAAAGGTCCTTCACACTGACAGGAAGGGCCCTTGAGGCCCTGCTGGAGTGGCAGCCACGGACAGGGGAGATACTGACCGTTACAGACAGGGAAGGAAGGGGTTACAGGGCAAGGGTAAAGGACCTTGGGGAGGGAGGGGCAGAGATATTCGTCTTTGAAGAGATACCATGGCCTGTGGTACCACCTGTGGAGGTGATACTCCTCCAGGCCCTTCCGGAGAAGGAGAGGATGGAACTCATCATAGAGAAGGCAACGGAACTGGGTGTATCCACCATCGTGCCCTTCAAGTCAAGGAGGTCCATATCCCTTGAAGAAAGGGAGAGGAAGCAGAAGAAGGCCCACCGGTGGCCCTCCATAGCCCTCAGGGCCTCGAAGCAGTCAAGGAGGGCTGTAATCCCTGAGATCAAGCACTACTGCACCTTTGAGCAGGCCCTGAAGATGGCAGAGACACCCCTCAAACTCATGCTCTGGGAAGGGGAGAGGGACCTCCATCTCAGGGCCTACCTCCACGGAAGGCCCCCTCAGGATATAACCCTCCTGGTAGGTCCGGAGGGGGGCTTTGACGATGGAGAGGTGGAGGAGGCAAGGGAGAGGGGCTTTATCACCGTAAGCCTCGGGGGCAGGGTATTGAGGACAGAGACGGCATCCATTGCCCTTGTGGGCATAGTGGCTTACGAATTCGGTCTATAGGAGGTGAGGCATGGCAAGGCTACCCATCCTTGACAGGCTCGAAGAAGAACTTAAGACCCTTGAAAGGGAGCTTAAGGTGGAGATACCGAAGGAACTCAGAAAGGCAGCGGCCCATGGAGACCTGCGGGAGAACGCAGAATATGCGGCTGCCAAGGAAAGGCAGTCCTTCCTCCAGGCAAGGATAGCCCAGTTGCGAAAGAGGATAGAGAGCCTTTCCTCCATCCACCTCGAGAGCATCCCGAGGGACAGGGTTGCCTTCGGGGCAAGGGTGAAGGTCATGGACCTGGATAGCGGCGAGGAGAGGGTCTATGAACTCGTATCTCCGGAGGATGTGGACCCGAAGGAGGGTAAGATATCTGTAAGCTCACCCATAGGGAGGGGACTCATGGGCAGAGGGGTTGGAGAGGAGGTAACGATCCAGCTTCCAGCGGGGAGGAAGGAGTTTGAGATACTGGAGATAACACCCATCCATGAGATCCTGGGGGATTCAGAAGAGACCTAACTGCCTCTCCTCCTCATCTCCGAATATCCTCACCTCACCGTACACCCCGTCATAGCCAGGCCTTATCGTGACCCTGCCTTCCCTTACCTTCAGTATCCCCTCCACCACCTTTTCAGGCACAAAGGTCCTTAACTCTGAAGGTGGAAGGTTGATCAGTATATCCAGTTCAGGGGCCTTTGAGACCATGGACTCGTACAGCTCTGTCACCCTCTTTGTGTTCGCCCCGCAATCAAGGGCCTCGGCAATGATCTCATCAAGGGGTATGAGCTTCTTGAAGGGGATGGCCCCTTCCGGGACAAAACCATCCTCCCTGTCTGAAAGGGCCTCAACCCTGTGGAGGACCCCGATGGTAAGTGCCTTCCCGCAGGAAGGGCAGATATTCCCCATCCCCATGGACTCCTTTGGTGAGAGGACTACATTGCAGCCCCTGTGGCCATCGAAGTGGTACTTCCCCTCCTCAGGAAAGAACTCTATGGTGTACAGGAACCTTTTCCTGTCCTTTTCCCTTATGATCCCCACTATCTCCCGGTAATCCATGGAGCATCTGAAGACATTTGCCTCCCTGCCTATCCTTGAAGGGGAATGGGCATCCGAATTGGATACCAGGGTTACCCCATCAAGGCTTGAGAGCCTCCAGTTCATGGCCGGATCCGAAGAAAGACCTGTCTCAATGGCATAGATATACCTGGCATCATCACCGAAACACTCCTCGAGGGAGTCAAAGCCTGAACTGGATCCAAATACAGAGTACCAGGGTGTCCAGGCATGGGCAGGTATGATGAGACACTCCTCGGATACACCGAGGACCATCTGGAGGAGCTCTCTTGCAGAGAACCCAAAGGTTGGCCTACCATCGGCAAGGAGGTTCCCCCTCCTGGCAAGGAGCCTGTTTATGCGATCCACCACATCGAAGGTGGGAGCAATGATGAGGCTGTGGACCCTCCTCACCCTGCCTGCCTGGCTGAATATGTTGCTCACCTCTGCTGTGAGGATGAACCTGAGATCGTCACTGCCTCCTTTCAGCCTGTAGAGACCATACTCGGCCTCCTCAAGCCTTGATTTGAGGAGGCTGAGGTATGTTGGATGGGTGAAGTCCCCTGTGCCAAGGAGGTTTATCCCCTTCTTCCTTGCCCACACTGCAAGGGTATCCACCTCCATGTCGCCACTTGTGGCCCTGCTGAAACGGGAGTGGATGTGGAGATCAGAGACGATGATCAAAGGGCAATCTCCTTGAGCTTTTTCAATTGCTCCCTGGTTCCAAGGGCAAGGAGGAGGTCACCGGCCCTTATCACCGTGTCGGAAGATGGGTTTATGATCATCCTCTCCTCCTCCCTCTTCTTTATGGCAAGGATGGTTGCACCTGTGAGCCCCTTTATCTTTGCCTCGTCGAGGGACTTCTCCGCTATGGATGCCCCCTTGCCCACGACCACCTCCTCTATCATCATCTCAAGCTCTCTGCTGTGCATCACCACATCAAGGAAGTCCACAACGGTGGGCCTCAACAGGAGGCTTGCAAGCCTCCTTCCCCCGATGCTGTAGGGCGATACAACCCTGTCTGCCCCTGCCCTCCTCAGCTTGTGCTCGGCGCCCTCAAGGTTCGCCCTCGCCACGACGAATATGTCGCCTCTCAGGCTCTTGGCACTGAGGACTATGTATACATTCTCCTCATCGGAGTTGGTGGCTGTTATGAGGCCCCTGGCCCTCATGAGGCCTGCCTCAAGCAAGACATCATCGTTCGATGCACTTCCCTCCACATAGAGGTAGCCCTTTGAGGCACACTCCTTTATGGATTCGGGATCGTTATCTATCACAACAAAGGGGACCCCTTCCTTCTCAAGCTCCAGGGTTATCTGCTGTCCAACCCTTCCAAATCCACAGACGATGTAATGACCTGAAAGGGCATCGATCCTCTTCTTCATGTTTCTCCTCTCAAGGGCACCCGTGAGGTGCCCGGCAATCATGTACTCGGCAATGGTGGTTATGATGTAAAGGAAGACACCCACCCCTATGATGATGAAGATGGTCACGAAGACCATCCCCTTCTGTGAAAGGGGGTGGACCTCCCTGTAGCCCACTGTGGAAAGGGTTGTAACGGTCATGTAGAGGGCATCGAGGAAGGGCCACCCCTCTATGATCATGAGCCCTGCCGTTCCGAGGGTCATTATGGAAAGGAGGAGAAGGATGATCCTTCTCAAACGCCATCCCCAGTCCACCTCCCTCCTTGAAGGCATGGCATTCACATCCCCACTATGTGGTAGCCGTTGTCCACATAGATGACCTCCCCTGTGACACCGGAGGAGAGATCGCTGCACAGGTACAGGGCCGTCCTTGCCACATCCTCCTGTGTCACATTCCTCCTGAGAGGTGCCCTCTCCTCGACCCTGCGCAGCATCTCCTTGAAACCGGATATACCCATGGCAGCAAGGGTCCTTATGGGACCTGCCGATATGGCATTGACCCTTATACCCTTTGGACCGAGATCAGAGGCAAGGTACCTCACCGATGCCTCAAGGGCCGCCTTTGCCACACCCATCACATTGTAGTTGGGGACCACCTTCTCACTGCCGTAATAGGTCATGGTAAGGATGGTCCCACCCTGATCCATGAGTTTGGAGGCCTCCCTGGCAAGGGCAACAAGGGAATAGACACTCACATCCATGGCGATCCTGAAACCATCCCTTGACGTCTCAAGGTAGCTCCCCTTCAGTTCCTCCTTCTTGGCAAAGGCAACGGAATGGACGAGTATATCAAGGCCTCCCCACTCCCCCTCAAGGGCCTTGAAGACCCCTTCCACCTCTTCATCCACCGTAACATCGCAGGGAAGGACCACCTTTGAGCCGATTCCCTCTGCAAGGGGCCTCACCCTGCCCTCAAGGGCCTCACCTGCATATGTGAAGGCCAGTTCAGCCCCCTCCCTGTGGAGTGCCTGTGCTATGCCCCAGGCTATGCTCCTCTCATTGGCAACGCCTACAATGAGCCCTCTTTTACCTTGAAGAAGCCCCATCTTTACCCCTCCTCTAAATCCGGAATTTAGATGAGCTATACCATATAAATCCCTTTCCTTCAACATGGGTTCAGAGCCTTTCCACCATCCCCCTTGCCGCAATCACACCTGATACAGAGGCCTGGATGAGTCCCCTGCTCACACCCACCCCATCCCCTGCACCGAAGAGGCCCTCTATGGCGGTCTCACCGTTGTCCTTTAAGGGGACCCTGCTCGAGTAGAACTTCACCTCCATCCCGTAGAGGAGGGTGTCGTCAGAGCCCACACCTGGCAGAAAGGCATCCAGGGCCTTGATCATCTCCAGTATCCCCTTGAGATAGCGGTAGGGCATGTAGAGGGTTAGATCCCCGGGTACTGCACCCATAAGGGTGGGCCTCAGGGCCCCTTCCCTCAGGGTCCTTTCGGTGGTTCCCACACCCCTCTTCATATCTCCCAGCCTCTGGACCACCACACCCCCCTCCTCCCTGTTCACGAGGGAGGCCATCTCCCTTCCGAAGGTGAGGGGGTCCCCTGTCTCTACACTTACAAGGATGGCAAAGTTTGTGTTTCCAGTCTTCCTGTGGGCAAAGCTGTGGCCGTTTACGGTCACAATCCCCTGGGTGTATTCCTGAACCACCTCCCCATCGGGGCACACGCAGAAGGTCCTCACCTTATCCATGTAACCCTTCCCGCCATAGACGATCTTCGGCTCGTAGAGCAGATCCGTGAGGGGGGCCATGACCCCTGAAGGGACCTCCACCCTCAACCCTATGTCAAGGGCATTCCTCGAAAGGGAAAGACCTATCCTCTCAGCCTCTCTTCTGAACCACATGGTCCCCTCCCTGCCAGGGGCAATGAGGACTGTCTTTCCGTAAAACTCCTCTCCTCTGGATGTGGCAACCCCGGCAATCCTCCCCTTCACCACGAGGAGATGCTCCACAGGGTCCTCGCAGAGTATATCTGCCTTCTTTCCGAGATCCTCCCTGAGGGCCTTGAGGATCTCAAGGCATACCTCAGTACCAAGGTGCCTTATCCTGGAGGGAACAACCCTCAGGCCATGGAGGGCAGCCTCCTTCTGGATACTGTAAACCGCTTCCCTTCCGGGCCAGTAGACCCTTTCAGGGGCACCGTAATGGAGATAGACCCTGTCTATCTCCTCGATGAGCCTCTCCATATCCTCCTTCCTGTGCCTGTTCCTGTAGAGGAACCCCCCTGTCATGGCAAGGTGGAGTTTGCCGTCACTGAAGGCACCTGCTCCTCCCCATCCGCAGAGGGTGTGGCAGGGCTGACAGCCCACACACGGGCTCCTGGACCTTGATACAGGGCAGGCCCTGTCCCAGATGTCCCTTCCCTTCTCGATGATGAGGGTCTTAAAACCCCTCCTGGTGAGTTCAATGGCAGCAAACAGACCGGCTGGACCGGCCCCTACGATGATGGCATCGTACTTCATCCAGCAGGGACCTTGAAGTAGAATAGCTCCGTATCCTCTATAACCTGAGGGATGGAGTGGACCTCGGAGGGTTCAATGACAAGGCAATCCCCTTCCCTTACAAGGACATCCCTGCCCTCCACCTCAAAGATGACCCTGCCCCTGAGGCAGTAGAGGATCTCAAAGGCATCCCTGTGGGAGTGGCTCGATGCCCTGTCACCTGCCCTGAGTGAGACATGGCTTATGTTCCTTACATGGGGGATCCCATCCCTTACAAGGACGCGCTTCTTTAGCTGTGGGTCATGGCTTACCGGCTCTACCGGGGTCTTTGAGAGGGAATAGATCTTCATAGGGATCTCTGGAAGGTTACCTTCTTGAACCTCCTCTTTCCCACCCTCACTATGTGACTGCCCTC
The DNA here is from genome assembly GCA_015492305.1 of Deltaproteobacteria bacterium. Classification (GTDB taxonomy): domain Bacteria; phylum Desulfobacterota; class GWC2-55-46; order S146-80; family S146-80; genus S146-80. Next base: position 12,388 of record WGFJ01000102.1, on the reverse strand, counting down.
GGTCCTTATGGAGGCATTGATATCCGTAATCCTTCTGTCATCTATGGAGACCGCCCCCTGCTCTATCATGCGTCTCCCCTCGGAGTTGCTCGAGGTAAGCCCCGCCATGGTCAGGAGCCTGGGGATCCAGATCTCCTCATCCTCAATCCTGATCCTCACCTCTTCCATCTCCTCCGGGACCGCCTTCCTGACAAAGACCCTGTAGAAGTGTTCCCTTGCCTTTCTGGCCCTGTCCTCCCCGTGGAACCGTGCGGTGATCTCAAAGGCAAGCTCCTCCTTTGCCTGCCTCGGCGGGACCTTCCCGCTCCTTATCTCTTCAAGCCTCTCCGGAGGGACCTCGCTGAGGAGTTCATAGTAGCGGACCATGAGTTCATCGGATATGGACATGATCTTGCCGAATATCTCCTCTGGAGGCTCCTCTATGCCTATGTAGTTGCCGTAGGACTTGCTCATCTTGAGTTTACCATCCGTACCCTCAAGGAGGGGGAGGGTGATGATGACCTGTGGTTCCTGACCGAACTCCCTCTGGAGTTCCCTGCCAACAAGGAGGTTGAACTTCTGATCCGTCCCTCCAAGCTCCACATCCGCCTTCAGGACACAGGAATCATAACCCTGGATAAGGGGGTAGATGAACTCATGGATGCCTATGGGCCTTCCCCTCTTGAAGCGTTCACTGAAGTCGTTCCTCTCAAGCATCCTTGCAACGGTGTACTTGGAGGCGATCTCTATAAGCCCCCTTGCATCGAGTCTGTCCATCCACTGGCTGTTGAAGACCACCTCCGTCTTATCTCTATCCAGGATCTTGAAGACCTGACGCTTGTAGGTCTCGCTGTTCTTCAAGACCTCCTCCCTGGTCAGGGGCTTCCTCGCCTCGTTCCTACCCGTTGGATCACCTATCATCCCTGTGAAGTCGCCGATGAGGAAGATGACATGGTGGCCCAGGTCCTGAAAGACCTTGAGCTTCTGGAGCAGGACCGTGTGGCCGAGGTGGAGATCGGGTGCGGTTGGATCGAAACCGGCCTTGATCCTCAAGGGTCTTCCCTCCTTTATGGACCTTTCCAGTTTCCTCCTCAGTTCCTCCTCCTCGATGATCTCCACTGTCCCCCTCTTTATGAGGAGTATCTGTTCGTCCACGGTCTTCACCATTATAGTCCTCTCCTTATCCTTTCTATATGGGTGGCCTTTCCCGTCTCCCTGTGGATGCGCAGGAAGACGCCATTGAGCTCCAAGTTCTTCGAGGCCACATCGAACCTCTGGGGCATCTGGGTCAGGAATCTGGTGAGGGCCTGTTCCATCTTTATGCCTATGACCGAGTCCATGGCCCCTGTCATGCCCACATCGGTGATATAGGCAGTCCCCTTTGGAAGGACCCTCTCATCGGCTGTCTGGACATGGGTATGGGTACCGATGATCCCGCTCACATGGCCATCGAGGAACCACCCTATGGCCTTCTTCTCCGATGTGGCCTCCCCGTGGAAATCGACGATTATGAGGGGGGTCTCCTCCCTGAGCCTCTTTACGGCCTCCATGCCGACCCTGAAGGGACAGTCAAGGTCCTCCATGAAGACCCTTCCCTGAAGGTTCAGGATCCCGATCCTCGTGCCGTCCTTTGCCTTGAAGACACCGCTCCCGAATCCAGGGACCCCTGGTGGAAAGTTTTCAGGCCTGAGGAGCCACCGCCTGTCCTTTATGAAGTCCACCACCTCCTTCTTGTCCCACACATGGTTCCCGGAGGTGATGATATCCACCCCCAGGCGGAGGAGTTCCTCTGCAACATCCGGGGTGATGCCGAAACCGCCAGCCGCATTCTCACCGTTGGCTATGGTTATCCCTGGATCATACTCTTCCTTTATCCTTGGGAGGATCTCCCTCAACACCCGCCTGCCCGGCTTCCCTACAATATCCCCTATGAAGAGTACACCTATCTCCTCTGCCATCACCTTCCTACTTTGCATACTCAACGGCCCTTGTCTCCCTTATGACCGTCACCTTTATCTGGCCAGGGTAGGAGAGTTCCTTCTCCACCTTCTTTGCAATGTCCCTGCTCAGCATGGTTGCCTCTTCATCGGAGATCCTCTTGCTTTCAACTATGACTCGCAACTCCCTTCCTGCCTGGATGGCATAGGCCTTCTCCACCCCCGGGAAGGAGGCCCCTATCTTCTCCAGTTCCTCCACCCTCTTTACATAGGTCTCCCACATCTCCCTCCTCGCACCTGGCCTTGCCGCGGAGAGGGCATCGGCAGCCTGCACAAGGACCCCCAGGATGGTCTCTGGATGGTCGTCGTGATGGGTGGCAACTGCAGAGATGATGGCCCTCGATTCCCCATACTTCCTGAGTATATCGGCCCCTATGGCAGCGTGGGTGCCTTCAACCTCGTGATCAACTGCCTTGCCTATGTCATGGAGGAGACCTGCCCTTTTGGCCTGTCTCTCGTTGAGGCCAAGCTCTGCAGCCATGATGCCGCAGAGGAAGGCCACCTCAAGGGAGTGGACATAGCAGTTCTGGGAATAGCTTGTCCTGAACTTGAGCTTCCCTATGAGCTTTACAAGCTCGGGATGGATGTTGTGGATACCCACATCAAAGACGGCCCGCTCACCTGCCTCCTTTATGCTCTGCTCTATCTCCTTCTCGACCTTATCCACAACCTCCTCTATCCTTGCAGGGTGTATCCTGCCATCTGCTATGAGCCTCTCAAGGGCCACCTTTGCAATCTCCCTCCTTATGGGATTCATGGAGGAGATGATAACCGCCTCAGGGGTGTCATCTATGATGAGGTCTATCCCTGTGGCTGCCTCAAGGGCCCTTATGTTCCTGCCTTCCCTTCCTATTATCCTGCCCTTCATCTCGTCGTTGGGCAGGTTCACGACGGTGACGGCCCTTTCGGCCACATACTCACCTGCATACCTCTGGATGGCAAGGGCAATGATCTCCTGGGCCTTCTTCATGGCCGTCTCCTTTGCCTCTTCCTCGATCCTCCTTATGAGCTTTGCAGCATCTGCCCTTGCCTCCTCCTCCATGAGCCTCATGAGTGTTGCCTTTGCCTCCTCAGCAGAGACACCGGAGATCCTCTCCAGCTCACGCTTCTCCTTCTCTATGAGTTCTTCATACTGGGCCCTCTTCTCCTCGACCTCCTTCTCCTTCCTTGCAAGATCCTGTTCCCTCTTCAGTATCTCCCCTTCCCTCTTGTCAAGGAAGCCTATCCTCTTCTCGAGGTTCTCCTCTTTCTGGGCAAGCCTTGCCTCCATCCTCTGGAGTTCATTCCTCTTCTCCCTCGTCTCCCTTTCAAACTGCCTCTGGCTCTGGTAGAGCTGATCCCTTGCCTGGAGGCTTGCCTCCTTCTTTATGCTCTCTGCCTCACGCCGAGCCTCCCTTATGATGCGCTCAGCCTCCCTCCTTGCGGCGTAGATGCCCTTCTTACCGATCCAGCCCTTGAGCAGATAACCAGCTGCAACACCGAAGGACAAAGCTACTATCGTTGTTACCACTACCCACTCCATAGCACACCTCCTTATATGTTAGAAGGCTGACCAGCAGCCTCAAGATCCCCTGGAATACACCTTATGACCCCCTTCTCGGTGACGATCCTCTCCACCCTTATATCGTGGGGGAGATGAGGAACCTCATCCAGGACCTGCATCTCATATGCAAGGCCGACTATGGGTCCGTTGAAGGTGCCCAGGGTCATGTCATAGTATCCCCTTCCATAGCCTATCCTGTACCCCCTCCTGTCGAAGGCAATACCCGGAACCACCACAAGGTCCATCGATGAGACCTCTCCTTCCTCCTCCCCGCAGGGCTCAAGCAGGCTGTATGTACCAGGGACAAGCTCCCCTTTCTCCCTCACCCTGAAGAAGGAGAGGCCAATCCCCTTTATCACCTTGGGGAAGAAGACCTCCTTCCCGCATGAAAGGGCATGATCGAATATGGGGTCTGTGAGGACCTCATTCTTGAAGCTCGCATACAGGGCCAGCCTCCTGGCCCTCCTGTAAGCCTCAAGCCCTGTAAAGTGGTCCCTTATGGCCTCGCTCTTGGCCACAACGGCCTCAAAGGGGAGCCTCATACGCTCCTCAAGGAGCCTCTTCCTGCAACTCTCCTTTGTAAATCGCAGGTCATCATGACCATGTAGAGGGAATCCTTTCTTCATACCCACCGGCCAAGCCTGTCAGGAGACAGGTTATTACTGGTTGTGAAGGGGAGAGGAGAAAGGCCTTTGAGGAAGGGATCCTTTAGGGGGCAAAAAATTAGAGGGATGGAGAAGGTTCCATCCCTCTTGATGTAGTCAGGTATGTATCTCTATTTTCTTTGAGATCAAGGAGCAAATCCTTCAAGATCTATCCCCCTTCAACTCCTATCAATTTCCCCCGGCGGTGCCGTGTCAGAAGATTGTCCAGCTCCTGGACTCAACAGGTGGGTGCCTTGGTGACTGCTTCTGGCTTCTCCCTCCATGGGGAGCATGCCATCCACAGTCAGGGAAGGCTCCCTCTCTTTAAGGTGCTGGGCATGGACATACAACTGATCACGCACACCCCAGGGGAACTCAAACCCGTTCCTCTATCTTCTTCAATAGTCGGTAAGACCTTTCTCCTATCTCCTTTTTCAGTTTCAGGTAATCATCCGCTATATCCAGGGCCGCTGCAAGAGCTACCTGCAGGGTCCCAACCATACTTGCATTGTTCCTTATCTCCTCTATCTTCCTGTTCACATATCCAACCACTTCTTTGACATAATCCTCGTCTTCATCGGTCCTTACGAGAAACTTCTGGTTGAGGATGCTTACCTCTATAAGCCTTTCACCCATCCAGCCCTCATCAGGTCAGAGCCTCAAGCCTCTTCAACATGTGTTCCACCTTGCCCTTGATAGCCTCCCTTTCCTCCTCAAGCCTCCTGCACCGTTCCTGAAGCTCCCTTACCTCCTCCTCAAGCCTCTTCTTCTCTTCCCGGAGGCTCTGGTAACCCTCTACGATCTCCTCTATCTTCCGCTCTAAGGAATCAAACACTTCCATCTACTTATATATTAAATCTTCGAGGCCTTCCAAGTCAAGGCCTCAATAGGCATACAGCCTGCCGTAGGGCCTGAGGTATTTGGGATACAGTTTGATGAAAGGCCCCTTCAGGATCTCCGAGGGTTCATAACCAAAGTATGTGCAAAACTCTGTTATGTTCTCCTCAAGGACCTTCCTGTCCTCCTCATTGGGCTCCTCAAGGCCAACCTCCTTGCCAAGCTGGTAGTCCTCAACCCTTCCCCGTATGAATATCCTTCCTCCGTGCATCCCTGTCCCTATAAAGGTGGCTCTGTGGGATTTGTTGTTGAGGCCAAGGAGTATCACAACCCCCCCTGCCATATACTCACCGAGGAAGTCCTGGGAGGTGCCGCCGACAACGATCACAGGGATCTTCTCTTTGTACTCCTTCATGTGTATGGCCCCCCTGTAACCTATATCGGTCTTGACGAATATCTTGCCACCCCTCATCGACATCCCCAGGATATCCCCTGCATGGCCATAGACGATGATCCTGCCGCTGTTCATGGTGTTCCCGCAGCCATCCTGGGCATTCCCGAAGACCTTGATGGTAGGACCATCCATGAAGGCGCCGAGATCGCTACCAGGGGTGCCAAAGATATCTATCTCCACCTCTCCCCTTATACGCGTCCCTATGTATCTCTGACCCGTAACATTCCTCAACTCTATAACCTTCGGGTGCCTCTCAACAAAAATCTTCTGGAGGAGCCTGTTCAGGTCCCTGTAGTAGATGTCTTTGGCATCGACAACGACCCTACCATTCTTGCTCAGATATATACCCTTCACTCTCCTGCCCCCTTTATTCCAAGGACTTTGAGTTCCCAGTCAGCAAGGCCTATGCCCCTCAGCTGGAGTCTGTTGCCCCTCAGGCTCTCTACGGAGTTGATCCCCATACCACCGAGCATCTCCTTTATCTCGTTGCTCCAGGCCTTTACAAGGTTCACGAGCCTTTCGGTAGTGATATCCGGGTTGAGCCTCTTGGCGAGCTTTGGATCCTGGGTGCATATGCCCCAGTTGCATATCCCGGTGTAGCACTTCTGGCAGAGGGTGCAACCCATAGCCACAAGGGCGGCCGTCCCTATGTAGACGGCATCGGCCCCGAGGGCAATGGCCTTTATCACATCGGCACTGCACCTTATCCCACCAGCTGCTATGACGGAGGCCCTGTTCCTTATACCCTCCTCCCTCAGCCTCGTATCCACTGCAGCAATGGCAAGCTCTATGGGGATGCCCACATTGTCCCTTATGATCTTCGGGGCTGCCCCTGTTCCGCCCCTCAGACCGTCAAGGACGACCACATCTGCCCCTGCCCTCACTATACCCGTTGCTATCGCCGCAGAGTTGTGAACGGCAGCGATCTTCACAGCCACAGGCTTCTTGTAGTTTGTGGCCTCCTTGAGGGCGTATATGAGGGTTGAAAGATCCTCTATGGAGTAGATGTCATGCTGGGGAGCCGGGGATATGGCATCGGTTCCCTTGGGGATCATCCTCGTTCTGGAGACGATCTCTGAGACCTTCTCTCCCGGCAGGTGCCCGCCTATCCCGGGCTTTGCACCCTGACCTATCTTTATCTCTATCATTGCAGAGTTCTCAAGGTAGTCCAGATCGACCCCGAACCTGCCCGAGGCACACTGGACTATGGCGTACTTGCCGTACTCCTTCAGGGACTGGGGAAGGCCCCCTTCCCCTGTGTTGAAGAGGATACCCACCTCCTTTGCCGCCCTGGCAAGGGACTCCTGGGCCTGATAGCTTATGGCCCCGAAGGAGAGGGCGGAAAAGAGGATGGGTGTCTCCAGTTTGACCTGGGGAGGCAGTTCGGTCTCCAGTTCCCCATCCTTTATCTCAAGGGCATCCGGTTTGCTGCCCAGGTATGTCCTCAACTCCATGGGCTCCCTCAGGGGATCTATGGATGGGTTCGTCACCTGAGAGGCGTTAAGGACTATGTGATCCCAGTATATGCGGTGTGGTTTGTCCGTCCCTGACCCCACAAGGATCACCCCGCCGGTTTCCGCCTGTTTGGTGAGGTCGTAGTAACGCTCCTTCGTCCAGTTGGCATGGGGCCTGAGATTCCATGGATGGGGCCTTATTATGAGGGCATTGGTGGGGCAGAACACTGCACACCTCTGGCAGCCAACGCACCTCTCCTCCTTGTGCATCACCCTGCCAAGCTCTTCATCGAAGTAATGGGTCTCAAAACCACACTGGGTTATGCAGACCTTGCACTGGATACACCTGTTTTCATCCCTCTCTACGAGGAATTCGGGAAGCAGGAAAGATTTCATGGTATCACCCCTTACGCTATTCCTATCTCGTACTTCTTGTGGATCACCTCAGAGGCGCCAAGTCTTCCAACTATTGGCTCTCCACCCTTGGGTATCCAGGCCTTCTCAAGGTCCGGGCATATGAGCCTTATAGCGGCCTCCTCTGAAGAGAGATAGAGCATGTCGTCCTTGACACCTGCTGTAAGAGGCCTCAGCCTCACCCTGTCGCCAAGGCCTATCATCTCTCCCCTGTGGGCGATGATGATGGTGAAGGGACCGTTGAGAAGGAGGCTTCCATAGACCTCCCTGAGGGTTGTATACAACCTCCTCTCCTTCTCGGGCATCCTTTCGATCTCCTCCCAGAGGGGGGCTGCGAATATCTTTGCCACTATCTCGATGGGCAGCCTGTGCTTCCTCATCAGAAGGTCTATGGCGTATGCCACAACCTCTGTGTCAGTGTGCATGGTGCAGTAGTAGCCGTACATCTCAAGGAACCTCTTGTTTATACCGTAGGAAGAGATCTCCCCGTTATGGACCACCGTCCAGTCAAGGATGGAGAAGGGATGGGCTCCACCCCACCACCCTTGAGTGTTGGTCGGGAAACGGCCATGGGCCGTCCAGAGGTAGCCCTCGTACTCATCGAGACAGAAGTAATAGCCTATATCCTCAGGATATCCCACCCCCTTGAAGACACCCATATCCTTGCCGGAGGAGAAGACAAAGGCATCCTCTATCCTTGTGTTTATGATCATCACCTTCTCCACCACATAGTCATCATCCGACAGATCCCTCTGTTCCATCCTCTTTGGTTCTACAAAGTACCTCCATACAAGGGGTGGATTGGATATGTTCTTCGGTTCCCTGTGGGGTATCTCCTCACTGTGGGCGATGGAGAAGTACTCCTTCAGGAAGGACTCGGTATCATCCTTTGCAGCCCTGCTCTGGAACATGATCTGCAGGGCATAGAGGTCCTCATACTCCGGGTAGATCCCGTAGACGGCAAAACCTCCCCCCTGGCCGTTGCCCCTGTCACGCATGTTGGCAATGGCCCTTATGATGTCCTTTCCGGAGAACTTCCTTCCCTCAAGGCTCATGGCCCCGAAGATGGAGCAGCTTGCAATGACCTTGTCATCGTTGAAGGGGTTGCTTATCCTTTCCAGGTCTTTCATTTCGTCCTCCATCAGCTTTATATCAAGGCCACATCCCTTATCCTGGCCATCCTTATGGGTTTGGGCAGATCGATGAGATCAAAGTCCCTTGCCACAATCCTCTCCTTGAAGCCCCTCACATCGACCTGTTCCTTTATGAGGCCCAGCACCACCCCTGCCTTATCCACGGCATCACCTATCATGATCATCCCCTTGACTTTATTGTCCTTCAGGATGATGCGTCGATAATACCTCTCACCCTCCCTGCAGTCCACAAGGGACTCCCATCCCTCCCCTTCCGGGTTCACTATCCCTGCAGACATGGTGGGAAGGCCGAAGAAGTCGGCCGAGTTCATGGCGAAGGTGCCCCTGAACTGGGCCTTCCCTCCAGCCATGTTTATACCAGCGATACGGCCCTCATAGTAGGCCTTAGGCCATATGGGTATGAGGCGTCTCTCTCCAAGGAGGATATCAAAGCACTCGGCCACATCGCCAGCGGCATAGACATCCTCCACATTCGTCCTCATCCCTTCATCCACAACGATCCCCCTGTTCACCTCTATCCCGCTTCCGGAAAGGAATCCCACCTGGGGCAGGACACCGACGGTGAGGATCACTATATCAGCAGGGACCTCTCTCCCATCCTTGAGGCGGACACCACCCACCCTTTCATCACCGGATCTGCCGTATATCTCCTCTGCCTGGGAGGAGGTGAGTATCTCCACCCCCTTCTCCCTGAAGAGATGGGTGATCATCCTGCAGGCCGTCTCGTCATAGACAGGGGCAAGGACCCTTGGAAGCATCTCCACAACGGTAACCTCCTTACCCGCACAACACAGGGCCTCAGCGGCCTTCATCCCGCTCAAACCACCGCCTATGATCACGACCCTCTCCACCTCTCCAAAGGAGGACTTTATCTCCCTGGCATTGTCGAGGGTGAGGAAGTTGTAGACCCCTTTTCTATCCACCCCCTCTATGCGGGGGACGATGGGTCTGCCACCGGAAGCAATAAGGAGCTTCTCATAGGAAAGCCTTTCCCCGTTTTCGAGCTCTACCGTCCTCTTCTCAGGCTCCACCTTCACCACCTCACGGCCAAGGAGGCACTCCACCTCTTCCCTCTCGTAGAATGAGAGGGGACGGTAGTACATCTTCTCAAGGTCTATCTCATCCATGAGGTAGTTGCTTATCATCGGCCTTGAGTAGGCATGGTATGGCTCATGGGAGATGATACAGATGCTCCCCTTCCCATCTATAGACCTTATGCCCTCGACGGCAGCAATGGCTGCCACCGAACCACCTATTATGAGATACCTGTACTTCTTCATCTTATCACCTCAGACAGCCTCTAAGTAAAGGAGGGCCCCATTGGGGCAGTTTGCCACACAGGCAGGGACCTCAAGGTGTGTGCATAGGTCACACTTGACAGCTACCCTCTTGCTCTCATCCCTCCTTATGGAGCCTTTGGTGCAGGCCAGTATGCATGTCCAGCAACCTATGCAGCGGTTCGGATCGTGGATCACCACCCCGCTCTCCTTATCCTTGTACATGGCACCTGTTATGCAGGCGTAGGCACAATCTGGCTCCTTGCAGTGCCTGCACTGGAGGGAGAAGGAAAGGGCCCCCTCCTCCATGAGGGTTATCCTTGGAAGGGGCTGGGGACTTTCCATCTTGAAGGTCTTCACAGGGTCCTTCGATCTTGAGTGCTCTATGGCACAGTATATCTCGCAGTAGCGGCAGGCAATGCACACCTCTTCCCTTGGGTAGATCATCTTCATGGCACACCTCACCAAAGATAAAGTGAAGTAATTATAAACTGTGAGGGGATATTTTGTAAAGATAAACTTTGAAGGACCCCGCAAGGGGCAGGGAAATCCCTTCTCCCCTCAAGGCCCTGAGAGGTTTTCCCGGTGTGGAGGAAGGGAGTTACGAGAACATAGGGCTATATCAAACCCCTGTCCGTATTTACATCCACCTCTGTCCGGGCTTCAACTGGACAAAGTTATCCAGTCCCTCCTCTGCCTTTACCTGTTTGTAAAAGTCACAGTTCATGCACGACAACCTCTTCTGGGCAAAGCTACCCTGTACCTCGCCTCCGCAGAATGTACCGGTAATAGCCCAGCAGATCCTGCCACCATTCTTTCCACCATTGAGACCATCGCAGGAGACATCGGTGGCTGCGGGACAGACCCCCAGTTCATGGACCTTGCTCCCTCCAGGCTCCCTACCGCATTTCATAACTTCCCAGCAGTTCATCTTTTTCATCGCCACCCCTCCTTACAATGTGATAATCATCGGGCCTCCTTCCCTTCAGGCCACACCTTTAGACTTGAGAAAGGGTACGTACTTCTTGTCGGTCTTCAGGATGTGATTGGCAAGCCACTCTTTCAAAAAGTTCATGACCTGGACCGTAAGCCCTACCTTTCCTTCCTTGAAATCCCTTTCGAAATCCAGGACCTTGCTGGTAAAACCCTGGTGCTCCGACTTGTGGGACGACAACTCAGGGAAACCGTAAGTGCCCATCAGGTACTCCTCATAAGTAAAGTGGGTCTTTGTGTACTTTATGAGATCGGAAAGGATCTTTCCCATTACCTCCATCCCCTTTCCGCAACGCATGGCCTCGTAAAGTTCATTTATGAGTTCAATCAGCTTCTTATGCTGGGCATCCACCTCTTTGATACCTGTCTCGTACTCCTTTCCCCATGCAAAAAAGGCCATCTCCTCACCTCCTGAGTTTCCTTTAGCTTTTTATCGGTTCAGATATAGAAAACTTTAGGGAGCCTGTAAGGTACGGAAAAGCAATGGATTTTGAATCCCTCTCCCTTCGACAGTTGACAAAGCAGGTAGTTTTGTATAAGGATTTGGAGAACACCGAGTCAGAAACCAGGCAGAAGATAAGGAAGGCATGAAGGTATTCATAAGCGACATACACCTCACAGACGGGACCACAGGGGCCCACAACATAGGGAGGGAGGATGGTGAGTTCTTCTGGGAGGATATCCAGATGGAGGGCCTCAAGCCAGAGGATGTGGAGGTGGTCATCCTCGGGGACTTCATCGATCTGATAAGGTCAACGAGGTGGAAGGAGGTCCAGCCATGGCACGGCCCTCAGGCCATAAGGAGCACGGTGGTAGAGATAGTGGAGTCCATCATCCACCTGAACCGGGAGTTCCTGGGGTTCCTCAGGGGATTGACGGAAAAGGGGGTTAGGATCACATACATCCTCGGCAACCACGACAGGCTCATGAACGAGGTGGATGGTGTAAGGGGCCTTCTCAGGGAGGCCCTTGGCCTGGAAGGGGAAGATAGCCCTTTCCCCCACCATTTCTACAGTGAGAACCTCTCCCTCTACGCCACCCATGGAAACGAGGCAGATGTGTACAACCGCTCCTCCCACGGAGAGGCCCCGATAGGGGATGCCATCGTCACCCTCCTCATCAATCCCTTCCCGGAACATCCCTTCTTGAAGGACCTTCCCGACTTCGAGAGGATAAGGAAGAGCCTCCAGGAGATAGACAACCTTCGTCCGACCACCGTTGCCCCCCTGTGGATAGAGCACTGCGTAAAGGGCTTCGGAAGGGAGGAGAAGGAGAGGGTGAAGGAGGCCTGGAAGGACCTCGTGAGGAGATTTTACGAGGATCCCTTTGTAAAGGAGTGGTTCGATGAATACGATGTCTGGTACAACCCGGTGGACAAGGCGGACCAGCTCCAGATCGCCTTTGAATACTTCACGGAGAGCTCCATGCAGAGACTGATGGAGAAGATCCTGGAGATAAGGAACGACTTCTACAGGCCAAAGGACGAATACATACGGAAGGCAGGGGAGTATATGGAGGAGAAGGGTTGCAGGTACGTCCTCTTCGGCCACACCCATGAACCGAGGATACACCTTGTGGATGAAGCTGGAGGGGGAAGGTTCTACATAAACACCGGCACCTGGAGGCGGAGGATCGTGATGGG
>WGFJ01000101.1 GCA_015492305.1 Deltaproteobacteria bacterium | reverse complement strand
GTGAGAAGGGATACACCTACGAGGACTACGACATCCTGAAGGCCATCTCCAGGGAGGCATCGGCCTTCCTCATGACAAGGAGGCTTGCCGAGGAGCTTTCCATGGCAAGACAGATGGAGGTCTTCCACAGGCTCTCTTCCTTTGTCATCCATGACCTCAAGAACGTGATCACCACCCTCTCCCTCTCTCTACAGAATGCAAGGCACTACATGGACAATCCGGAGTTTCAGCGTGATCTTCTGAGGAACCTTGAAGGAAGCGTCTTCAGGATGGAAAGGCTCATAAGGAAGCTCTCAACAGGGTCTGCCGGAGAGTCAAGGAAGGAGATGGTCGATCTCAACGCCGTTGTAGAGGCTGCCCTTTCAAGGTGCAGGTTCAACGGGACAAAGCCTGTAACGGTTATAAAGGACCTTGCAGAGGTACCACCTATCGAGGCTGACCCTGAAGAGATGGAGAAGGTTGTAACCAACCTCCTCATAAATGCCTACGAGGCCATAGAGGATAGAGGAGAGATAAGGATCTCAACAACCCTTGAAGATGAAGGGGTGGGCCTCATCGTCTCCGACAATGGGTGTGGTATGTCAAGGGAATTCATGGAAAGGTCCCTTTTCAGGCCCTTCAGCACGACCAAGAAAAAGGGACTTGGCATAGGCCTTTATCACTGCAAGCACATCATAGAGGCCCATGGGGGGAGGATCCATGTTGAAAGCAGGCAGGGAGAGGGAACGGTGTTCAAGATCCTCTTCCCGGCAAAAGGGGTGATAAGCAATGGAGAAGGAAAGGCTGCTTATAGTGGAGGATGACGAATCCGTAAGGGATCAGCTCAAGTGGGCCCTTATGGCCGATTACGAGGTGAGGACAGCCTCCACAAGGCTCTCTGCCCTTGAAACGGTGAGGAAGTGGAGGCCGAGGGCCGTTACCCTTGACCTCGGTCTTCCGCCTGATCCATCAGGTGCAGGGGAAGGGATGAGGTGTCTTGAGCAGATACTGAAAACGGACCCCTTCATCAAGGTCATCGTGGTAACTGGCAATGCCGAAAAGGAAAGTGCCCTGAGGGCCGTCTCTTCAGGTGCCTATGACTACATCGTAAAGCCCGTTGATGTGGAGGAACTGAAGGTAATCGTAAAGCGGGCCATCCACCTTGCAAACCTTGAGAGGGAGAACAGGGAACTGCAGAGGAAGATAGAGGAAGGGATGGTCTTTGAGGACATGCTTGGCATAAGCGAGGCCATGCAGGATGTCTTCTCCATCATAGAGAGGGTTGCAACCACGGATGCACCTGTTCTCATACTCGGAGAAAGCGGGACAGGGAAGGAACTGGTGGCAAGGGCCATACACAAAAGGAGCCAGAGGAAGGAGGGTCCCTTCATCCCCATAAACTGTGCAGCCATACCGGAGAACCTCCTTGAGTCCGAGCTCTTCGGTTATGAGAAGGGGGCCTTTACAGGGGCATATACAACGAAGAAGGGGAAGATAGAGCTTGCCCACGGGGGAACCCTCTTCTTTGATGAGCTTGGAGAGCTTCCTGAAAGGCTCCAGGCAAAGCTCCTCAGGTTCCTCCAGGACCACCTTGTGGAAAGAGTCGGGGGGAAGGGGAGTATGGAGGTGGATGTGAGGATCCTGGCGGCAACAAACAAAGACCTCAAGGGGATGGTGGAAAATGGGCTCTTCAGGGAAGATCTCTACTACCGTCTATCGGTGATCGAGATCCACATCCCCCCACTAAGGGAGAGGAAGGAGGATATACTCCTTTATGGCAAGGTCTTCCTCAAAAGGTTTGGGGGAAAGAAGAGGTTTTCCCAAGATGCTGAAAGGGCCATGATTGAGTACGACTGGCCGGGCAATGTGAGGGAGCTTGAAAACAGGGTAAAGAGGGCTGCAATCATGGCCCGGGGGCATGTGATAACACCTGAAGACATGGGCCTTGGAAGGGGAGAAGGCAAAGAGGACCTCAACCTCGGCCTTGCCAGGGAAAGGCTTGAAAGGGAGCTTGTTGCAAGGGCCATATTGAAGAACGATGGAAACCTCACCCTTGCTGCACAGGACCTTGGAATAACGAGACCAACCCTCTATGAGCTCATGAAACGGTACAACATAGACAGGGATGGGTGTAAAAGGATTTTACAAAAAAGGGTCCCCCAGGATTAGGGAATGGGGTAAGGGCATCCTGCAAAGGGATTGGCACAGGGCTTGCTTTTTATATGGGATGGAAACCAACAAGGGGGTGAAATGATGAAGAAGGCAATCCTCACCCTTGCCATAAGCCTCCTTCTAACAAAGACCGTCATGGCCTACCCTGTCCTTCAGCTCTACATCGATGGCTCTGTCTATGATCCTGAGACAGAAACCTGGGTTATCACAGACCCAACCTTCGATCTCTGGGTTATAGGGGATGTGGGAAGGGTGGGAACCATATATGATGTGAAGCTTGCCCTTGCCTTCTTTGGAGAGGGTGGAAGCGTTACCATCACCCCAAAGACCACCACAAGACTCACCGATCCATCCACCCCGCCGGCACCTTTTGTATACTCCTCTGGTACCGGAAGCAATCCACCACTCCCTGATCATGGCATCTACAACGACCCATCGCTCAACTCCTGGACCAACTACTACCTTGGAGACTTCGACCTCACAGACTCCCCTGTAGGGGATTTCATGACCGGCTTTCCCGCAACCTTTGACAGCACGGGTCAGATAAATGTATATGAGGTAACCGTTACAGGGTGGAAGCGGGTCCACTTCGATGCCATGGATCACACGGTTATGACCGTAGGCAAGACAGGAAAGGAAAAGACCTTTTACTGGATGGCACCCTTCTCACACGATGCACAGCAGGTAGTGCCTGAACCCTCGACCCTCCTTCTCCTTGGATCTTCCTTCTTAGGGGTCATGGCCCTCAAGAGAAGGAGGTTCTTCCCATAAAAAGGTTTGACTTTTTAATCTGTATCATTTACTCTCCATTTAAAGCTGTGAAAGAGAGACCTTCCTCAAGAGGATCTGGAACGGGGACCGAAAAGGCTATGAGGATATGCCCCAGATGCAGCAAGGCCTTCCACGATACAAACAAGACCCCTTTACATATCTGTCCCCACTGTGGTTACTCCTTTACAGAAGGGAGGGCCTATAAAAGGGTTGAGAGGATCCTTGAATGCATCTTCCTTTACAAGGGTTTTCAGAAAAAGGCCTTCACCCTTAACATATCCAGGGGAGGGGCCTGCATAGAGTACGAGGGGACCCCCATCCCCAGGGGTGAAGAGCTGGATCTTAACCTCTCACCTCTGAGCATTTCCGTCAGGGCAAGGTCTGTATGGTCAAAGGCCATCGGAAAGGGCTACAGCATCTCAGGGGTGAGCTTCCTCTCCACCCAGGAGATACCCATCTGAACCATACCCCTTCAAAGAGCCCCAAAGATACCTCCCCACAGGGAAAGACATCCATTCCCCTCAAATACCTGTTCACAGGCCTTAGAGGCCACTGTGGATATGTGCCAGCACCTTTCTGCAAAGAT